>JABFRC010000333.1 GCA_013141375.1 Methylococcaceae bacterium
CGGTTCCAGTGACTGCCAGCAAAGGACACAGCGCCAGATTTTGGCCGAATACAATATTGTTGTTCCAAAGACCGTCACTGGCGATTTTGCGAAAGTTTTCTGTAAGAAACATGGCGATCTCCTTAAGGATTAATCAGTTCAGCCTGATGCGCTTTAAACAATTGCAAGCCGCGATTGATGGCCTGTACCGATTTTCGGGGTGTAATGGTCGCACCTGCAAATTGGTCGAATTCACCGCCATCCTTTTTAACTGCCCATTGAGCGGGTGTTAAATTGTCCAGGGAGCGCCCGACAAACTTCAATATCCAGTCAGATTTGGCGACTTCGATTTTATCGCCCAGACCGGGTGTTTCTTTGTGATTGAGTACGCGTACACCGAGAATATTTCCCTCTCTATCTATGCCCATGATCATGTTGATAGCGCCGGAGTAGCCGTCGGGCGCGATAAATTTAAAACAAACGGCGGTAACTTTACCGGCTGTTTTGGCTAAATAAACGGTGGTTTCGTTGGCTCCGATGTTGTAATCGGCCGAGGGTATCGTCAAGGTATCCTGCAACATGTCGTTATCATGAAGTGCCGAAGGGACCACTTCTTCCAGGGATTTAATCAAGTCTTCGTCCAAGCGCCGCTGAATGGTGCCTTCGGTACTGCAATTTGTCACACCCAGCAACACACTGGCAAGTAATGCAAAGCCTGCCAGAACGCCGGTCTGGAATTCCAGTTTGGGTCTAAGTCCAGCCAGATTGGATGGTTCCAGCCAGCGCTTTAGCCACTCCAGATAATTGGCGGCTTGGTCTTGTAGGCGCTGGATGGTTGCGGGGTCAATTTTCATGGTTTGTGCTCTGGTTTAGTCATTTACTTGCTCCCATGCGCCGCGTCACTGTCATTAAGTTAAGGATTTTTCCGTTCGTCCTGAGCCTGTCGATGGGTGAATGGAAAAATCCTAAGCCCACAGTTAAGCCGTTCATGGTTCGACAAGCTCACCACGAACGGCTCTTGTGCCCTTGGGTATAACTTAATGGCAGTGATGCGCCGCGTAGGACCGAGATACAAGAGCCTTCTCCCTCAGGGAGAAGGAGAGCAATTGATCTAGGATTTCGGTATTTCAAGCGGCTTACCCTTACGGTCACGCCCATAAATTCTTGGTCGAATGTAATGATCAATCAGCGGTGTCGCAGAATTCATCAACAACACTGCAAACCCGGCACCTTCGGGATATGCCCCCCAGGTGCGGATAACAAAAATCAACAATCCACAACCGGCACCAAACACCATTTGGCCCGTCTTGGTATTCGGCGAAGTGACATAATCGGTGGCAATAAAAAAAGCCACACACATGATGGCGCCTGAATTCAAATGCAGCAGCGGGCTGATGTAATGCTCGCTATCCATAATATGAAAAATGCTGGCTAAAAATGCCACCATAAAAAGTAACGACACCGGGATATGCCATTGAATGACGCCCTGCCTGATTAACCAAACGCCACCCAAGCCCAAAAGCAAAGATGACGTCTCGCCCATACTGCCGCGTGTCCAGCCGATGAAGTTTAGAAAGCCGGAATAGTCTTTAAGAATGTCAGTCAGTAAGCGGTTTTGGGAGAACTCTGTTTTGACATACCCCAAAGTGGTAGCACCCGTCGTGGCATCCAGATTTTCCAGACCTGCAAATGTGATATGCCAGCTTTCAAACAGTCCTGGCGAATCTGAAAAAAACAGCGGCGAAACATTCGCCCAAGTGGTCATTTCGATGGGGAAGGAAATCAGCAACGCGACCCTGGCCAGCATGGCTGGATTAAACAAATTTTGCCCCAGACCGCCATAAACCTGTTTACCTAATACAATCGCGAGCCCCGAACCTACCACGCCAATCCACCAAGGCGCCCAGGGCGGCAGTGTCATCGCCAGCAACCAGCCGGTCAATAATGCCGAACCATCCATAATGACAGGAATGGCCACCCTGCCCTGCAACCTGATACAAAAAGCTTCAAAACCAACTGCAGATACGATGGTGATCACAAACAAATTCAACGCCGGCCAACCGAAACACCAGATGCCAAAGACTGTTGCCGGTGAAATCGCCAGCATGACTTGCCACATAATCTGGCTGACGCTGGATTTTGCACCGACATGGGCACCGCTGGTGGGCTTTAAATGGGGAATCATACGGTCGCCTCTTGCTCGGCTTTTAAGCGTTCGCGTTCTGCTTTGGCGGCAATTCGCGCTAGCTCTTCTTCGCGTTGTTGCTGAGCAATGCGTTCCATGCGGGCATTACGGTCATCAATCAAGCGTTTGGTTTGTTCGGATTTGTGCGCCGCTTGCTGCCTGGCCATGACTTCGCCGGAGGCATATTTAAAATACTGCACCAACGGAATATTGGACGGACAAATGTATGAGCAGCAACCGCAACTGATGCAATCTTTTAAGCCAATATCAACCGCTGCATCCAGTTGGTTGACGCGGATATTGTTGGCCATATCCAAGGGCCGTAAGCCCGCCGGGCAAACAGTCACGCAACTGGCGCAGCGAATGCAGGGCTTTTCATCGGAATCTTTAAGCTCGGCTTGGGTCAATGCCAAAATACCGCTGGTGGCTTTAACCGTGGGTAAACCGATATGCGGTAAGGAATCACCCATCATCGGGCCGCCCATAATGATCCGGGCAGTTTCATCGGCATTCACTTCGCAAAAATTGAACAGCTCGGAGATTAGCGTTCCTAACGGCACTTCGACATTCATTGGCCGTTTGACTGCTCCGCCAGCGACGGTGACCACGCGACTTAACAGAGGCTGGCCATGGCGTATGGCTTTATGCGTTGCGTAAGCGGTGCCGACATTGTGGATAGTCACGCCAATTTCCGAGGACCGACTGCCAACCGGGACTTCTTTGCCGGTGACATAGCGGATCAATTGCCGGTCCCAACCCATCGGGTAGCGGGTGGGAATTTGTATGACATCAATGTGAGCGTGAGATGCAGCAGCAGTTTGCATCGCAAGAAATGCTTGCGGCTTGTTATCTTCAATTGCGACCACGGCATGCTCTGTCTCCATGCCATGCAGCATCAAACGCACACCGTCGATAATTTGCTCGGCACGCTCCTGCATCAAACGATCATCGCAACTTAAATACGGCTCGCATTCGGCGCCGTTGATAATCAGCGTATCAATATGATTCTCGCGTCCCATATTGAGCTTAACCGCGGTGGGGAACGTCGCGCCGCCCAAGCCGACAATGCCTGCCGCACCAACGCGCAAGCTAATATCTTCAGGACTTAACTGAAAAGGATCTTCGACCGGATGAATTTCCAGCCATTCCTCTTTGCCGTCGGTTTCCAGCACGATGGTACGAATGGGCAATGCCGATGGATGCGGCGCCGGGTAATCATTCACATCGAGAATAATGCCTGAGCTGGGTGCATGCACGGGTGCGGAAATCATGCCCTGGCTGTAGGCCAATAACTGACCTTTAAGCACATGATCACCGACCCGAATCAGCGGCTCGGCAGGTTTACCCACATGCTGTTGCAGAGGGATGTACAACTTCTTCGGTAAGGGGAAGTCGTGAACTATCGGTTGAGCGGCGGTTTCGGTTTTATGCTCTTCGGCATGAACGCCGCCCCGAATGCGCTGTCTGGTAAAAAAACTTAACATACCGCGCTACTCACTTCCGGCACGCTGGGTTTATTCCAGCGCCAGTTTCGTATCGTCACTTCAATCGGATGCATTTGCAGACATTCGGTTGGACAGACTTCCACACATTTTTTGCAGCCTATGCAGGCATCAGCCACCACTGCATGAATTTGTTTGGGCGCGCCGACAATGGCGTCGGTTGGGCACACCTTAAAACATCGTGTGCAACCGGTGCAGGTATCTTCACTGACCCGAGCGACCAGCAATTCGGGTTCTTTGACTTCGCTTAAATCCAGATCCAGGCCCAATAGCGCTGCGATTTGTTCAGCCAGCGCGCTGCCGCCGGGAGGGCATATTGTCGCGGGCGCTTTACCATCTGCCAGCGCTTCTGCAGCAGGCCTGCAACCGGGAAAGCCGCATTGGCCGCATTGTGATCCCGGCAATAAAGACTCTAGTTCATCGATAATCGGGCTGCTTTCCACTTTTAAATACTTGGCAGCAATACCCAACAACAGGCCTAGAAACAGCCCCAACAAGGTTAAACTTACAATAGCGGATAAAACATACATGTTTTTTTTCCTGTCACTATTTACTGTAAAGTCCTGCAAAACCCATAAATGCCAGCGATAAAATACCGGCGGTAATAAACGCTATAGGCGATCCTGCAAGCAACACAGGCACCGCCATTAAGGCTAAACGCTCACGAAGCCCTGCAAACAGTACCATCACCAAGGTAAAGCCGACTGCTGAACCAAAACCAAAAATCATGCTTTGCATAAAACCGTATTGCTCTTGCACGTTTAATAAGGCCACGCCCAGCACTGCACAATTGGTAGTGATCAACGGTAAAAAAATCCCCAGTATCTGATAGAGCACCGGACTGGTTTTATGTACGACCATTTCGGTGAATTGCACCACCGCCGCTATCACCAAAATAAAAGCCAAGATGCGTAAAAACTGGATATGCAAAGGCGCCAGAATGAAATGTTCGAGCATCCAGCTGGTCATCGCTGCCAGCGTTAACACAAAGGTTGTTGCTAAGCCCATGCTCAACGCCGTGTCCAGTTTTTTAGAAACCCCCATAAACGGGCACAGGCCGAGAAATTTCACCAGAACCACGTTATTGACTAAAGCCGTGCCTAATAGAAGTAGAAGGTATTCGCTCACTGTTTTTTCCAGGCTGTATGCAAAGCTGTTTACAACATCACAGCAGCAATTATGCCAATCGACCTAATACACGATAACGACAAGAAGTTCCGCTGCCAGCCATGTATTACGACCCAAAATAGTGCATATAAATCTGTTGCAAGTAATACATACCGACAATGATGAAAAAACATGTGTCGTAAACCTTACAAAATTTTCGACGACTTACCTATGTAGTTGCCGCCTTGCTTTACTTAGTCAGGTATCCGTTGGTATTTATATTAAGGCTGGCGCCATATTTGCTAAGTAATTCTTAAGCACTTAGTTCACGGATATAACTATGAAAAAAACATCTCTACGATTTTTACAGGCACATACCAACATGGCGAGCATCATTGATGACCTTGCACCGAATGTGTTTGGCGAAGAACACGAGGCAGGAAAAATACCCTACAGCCTGTTTGTTGAAACAGTTGAGCAAGTGCCCATAGCCATTTCCATTACGGACAAAAAAGCCAAGATTCTTTACGTCAATGAAGAGTTTTGCCGAGTTACCGGCTATCAAGCCGAGGATGTGTTAGGTAAAAACGAATCGCTGTTATCAGATAAATCCACACCTAGAAATGTCTATTACGATTTATGGCATACCATCAGCAAAAAGCAGGTGTGGCGAGGAAAGCTATGCAACCGCCATAAATCCGGGCAGCGCTATCTTGCTGATTTAACGATAGCGCCAATGCTAAATGAGCAAGGAAACATTACCCATTACATCGGCATGCATCGGGACATTACCCAATCCTATGAATCTGAAAAACAACTCATCAACCAAAAGTTATTAATTGAGTCGGTGATTAATTCGTCACCTATTGCCATGGTTGTTATCGATAATCAGGATAAAGTGATTTTAGATAACCATATGTATAAAGCACTGGTTAGCGATCTTGATAAAGGCGAACCGGCAGATTATTTTTTACACTTGCTACGTGCAGAACTGGGCGATTTATGGTCTGAGTTACAACGTAATGAGCAAGGCTTTGACAATCGTGAATTTAGAATTGAAGGCAAGGGACAGCGAAGGGATCGCTGGTATTCGTGCGCAGGAAACTGGTTTGTCGAGAACGAAGTTAATGTGGATGCCTTTTTTGAAAGCAACTCCAAACAGTACCTGATACTCACTATCACCGACATCACCAGGCAACGCCGACAAATGGAAGAGCTGCACATTCAGACTTTAAAGACCATCATGTCTGAAGATGAAAGAGTACGCAGCATCAGGGAAACATTACTGGGGGCGATGCACCAAATTCAGATGCCGATGAACCAAATTAGGGCGGCTGAACAGATTTTAAGGCACAAACGTGACGATCAAAACACCGGTCTACTGCAAATACTGCTGCAAATCCAGCAATCTGGTGAAGAAGCCATTGCGACGATGCAAAAATGCATACCGGAAGTTCTGCAAACCACAGTTATTCCCGTGAATCTTAACCAGATTTTGCATGAAGTGTTGCTGCTCAATCATCAACGCATCTGGAGCAAAGGCATAGAAGTGCATTGGCAACCATTATCGCAATTGCCCACCATGCTGGGTTCGGAGAATCGACTGCGCACATTATTTAAACAATTGATCGACAACGCCATTGAAGCCGTCAGTGTTAACAGCACTAATGAACAGCGCCTTAAAATTACTACCAGCGCTGACGCTGATTTAATTTATGTCTGCATTGAAGACAGTGGCCCGGGCATTCCGGTTGAAAAACGCTCGAAAGTGTTTGAGCCGTTTTATACCACACGCCCTATTGGCGGACACCAAACGGGTATGGGTCTGGTCATGGCGAAAGAAATCGTAAATCAGCATCAAGGGTATATTGATATTGATCCTGATTTTGATCAGGGCTGTCGATTCAAAATAAGCTTTCCCCAGAACCGGCAGGAGATTAGGAGATTACTGTAATGACTGAGCGTACAGAGCTAATCGAAGCTGAACTGGATACCTTGTACTTGATCAGCCAGGTGTTAAACAGCACCCATGAGTTACATGACAAACTGCAAGCTGTTCTTGAGATACTCCATAAAAGATCCGGTATGCATTCCGGGATGATCACACTCAAGGAAATTGAAAACAACAGCCTGATTGTCAGCGCTGTACATTCAGACGGTGCCAGTAAACTTGAACAGCCGATCCGATACAATCCTGGCGAAGGCTTGATGGGCGCGATACTTGCTGCAGGCAGCACCATTGTTGTGGAAAAAGTTTCAGAAGAACCGCGCTTTTTAGGGCGCCTGGGGCTTTACGATCCCGAACTGCCTTTTATTGGCTCACCTATCTATATAGAAGAAGGCGATACCATTGGTGTTCTGGCTGCCCAACCCGACAATTGCCTGTTTCTAGGTGAGCGTGCCCGTTTTATGGAGATGATTGCAAATCTGATTGCCCAAAGCGTCAAAATGTTAAGAGTCATCGAACGCAAACAGCGCAATCTGCTAAGCGAACGCGATCAACTCAAGCAGGCTTTAATTAAAAACTACAGCTTTGAAAACATCATCGGCCATTCGCCGCCGATGTTAAAAGTGTTCGATTTAATTCGTCAAGTAGCCAAATGGAATACCACCGTGTTGATACGGGGAGAATCAGGCACCGGTAAAGAAGTTGTTGCCAATGCCATTCACTTTAACTCCGGCTGCGCCAGTGGCCCCTTTTTAAAACTCAATTGTGCCGCCCTGCCCGACACCTTATTGGAATCTGAGTTATTCGGCCATGAGAAAGGCGCTTTTAGCGGTGCCATCAATCAGCGCAAAGGCCGCTTTGAATTAGCCGATAACGGGACACTGTTTCTTGATGAAATCGGCGAAATTTCCGCGTCCTTTCAGGCCAAACTACTGAGGGT
>JABFRC010000249.1 GCA_013141375.1 Methylococcaceae bacterium
CCAACGTATGCGGCATTGGGGATACGCTGCATTACCTTTATGACTTTGGCGACGATTGGGAGCATCTGATTACCATCGAAAAAGAGATGAGAATTCGGCCCGGCGTCATCTATCCGCGCTGTATTGCCGGGAAAAACGCATGCCCACCTGAGGATTGTGGCGGGTCATGGCGATACGCCGATATGCTGATAACCCTGGCGGGCAAGCGGAATGCTCGTCAGCGCGAGCTTGTCGAATGGTTGGGCGGCCCATTCGATCCCAAGCTCTTCGAGCTGGATGTGGCCAATGAGCGTCTGGCTGAGTACGCAGAAGCTACGGGGGCCTGAGTTAATGGCCGCTGTTACGGTATGAAAGTGCCTGACGACAACCGCCGCATTGCAGTCGGACCATTTTCAAATGGGTGGCTTTTTTAAGGCAAACGAAAGAAAGAACAAAATGAGAACAAGTGCCGTTTTTGGTGTACTATCTTGACCCCACTCAAGACATCCAATGAACGCCATGAAAAGTGCTTCTCTGCCGTTAAGACAGCAACCGTCGGTGACTCGACACCACAGCGAGTGGCTGACTTCTGACAATTTGCAGTTACCGATATTGGAATTAAGTCAGTTGCCGATGCTGGTCGATTTGCCGTTGTTTGGATCAAAAATTCCCGCTGGTTTCCCTTCCCCGGCTGATGATCACCTGGAAGCTACCATCGATTTAAACCGGCAGTATGTGCGGCATCCAGCCGCGACGTTTTTTGTGCGGGTCCAAGGCCAGTCGATGATCGGTGCCGGTATCCACAATGGCGATATGCTGGTAGTCGATCGTTCTTTGGAAGCTCAATCGGGGTCAATAGTCATTGCGGTGGTCAATGGCGAATTAACTTTAAAGCGGTTACTGATGACCGGTAATGAGGTGTGGTTGATGCCGGAAAACCCCGAGTTCCAGCCCTTACAAATTACTGACGGCATGGAGCTGCAAGTGTGGGGTGTGGTCGCCCATGTTATTCACTCGTTTTAAGCCATGTTTGCGATTGCGGACGCGAACAATTTTTATGCTTCCTGTGAACGGGTATTTCAGCCCAGTTTAGAGGGAAAGCCGATTGTGGTGCTGTCCAATAATGATGGCTGCGTGATCGCGAGAAGTGCGGAAGCTAAATTATTGCAGGTGGCCATGGGTGCCCCCTATTTCAAGATTGAGAAATTTTGCAAACAGGAAGGCATCGCCGTTTTCTCCTCGAATTTTTCCTTATACGGCGACTTATCAAACAGAGTGATGCAAATCATCTCCGGTTATGCGCAGCAGTCTGAAGTGTATTCCATTGATGAAATATTTTTGGATTTATCTGGCATGCCGGGGAACTTAACCAGCTATTGCCAAGGTATTTGCAGCACGGTGAAGCAATGGACCGGCATCCCGATTTCCATCGGCATTGCCCCGACTAAAACACTGGCAAAGCTTGCTAATCGTTTAGTCAAGAAAGGTTATTCTGCACATGGTGCCGTCTTGGATTGGCGAACAGTAGAATGCCCGGATGAGGTTTTAGCCAGCATTGCCCTGGATGATATTTGGGGGATTTCCAGGCGCTGGTCGGAAAAATTACAGGCATTAGGTATTCATAACGCCCTGGCATTGCAGCAAACCGAACCTAAACGGATGCGGCAACACTTTGGTGTGGTGATGGAACGTATTGTCTGTGAACTACGCGGCAGCTCCTGTATTCCGTTAGAGGCTATGCCACCGGCCAAAAAACAAATAATGACTTCACGCAGCTTTGGTGAAAAGTTAACCGAGTTTGCCGATCTGTGGGCAGCAGTCACCCATTTTGCCGCGCGTGCCGGGGAAAAGTGTCGGCGTCAGCAACTGACCGCGCAAGCCTTGACAGTATTTGTGCAAACCAGTCCGTTTGATACCCATCATCCGCAATACGGCAACAGTGCCACCACGGAATTTGAGTTGCCCACCGATGATTCAACGACCCTGATTCGAGCAGCACATCGTGGCCTGAAGCGTATTTTTAGAGAGGGTGTTAGTTATCAGCGGGCGGGGATTTTATTGCCGGATTTATTGTCGGCAGGGGTGGCGCAAATGTCATTATTTGACTCCGGCGAACGGTCGGCTCGATCAGAACAATTAATGACCACGCTGGATAATATCAACCGACTGCATGGCAAAAGAACTATTCACTATGCCAGTGAAATACTTAGCAACCGCTGGCACATGCGGCAACAGTTTAAATCACAGTCTTACACGACGAATTGACGGGAGTTGTTGACCATTACGATCTAACATCATGAGTGCTGTTTATACCCGGTTTTGAGATGAACTGTTGTGAAAATTGATTGTTCTAGTTCAATCACCATCGTGCCCTATCGGCCATAAGCAGTCGGACGCGACTGGCTGCTTTACGGTAAGCAATTTAACGACATAGAGTATGGATGTGTAACATGAGAGGGCATTGTGGCTGCCAAAAGCATCCTCTAGAGATTGGCAATTCATTCCTGTCCCACAATAACAAAAGAGAGAATCTTGGGTGGTTTTTTGCTACTGAATTTAGTTTTAAAAGCATGGTTACTATAGATAATCAGAGTAAATATTTAAAAGAAATGAAAAAAACTTGTTTAGAGTGGCTATGGTTGAGTAGTCCCTGGAAGCCGTAGCGCCGGGCGGTTTTTCGACTAGAAAAACTGCAAGGCATCGCGAAACGGCGTCGAGTCATGCGAGAGCCAAGGCTTTGATCCCCTTGCTGGGTCAAAGCCGAGGTGACGCGGACGGCCAGAGCCGCCGAAGGCAATCACCGTGACGGTGCGATTATTCACTCAGGTATGATGAATAGTCTTTACCGCCGGAAGACGTCACTCGGTGGAAATATTTTTTATACTGAGAAAATCTTTGGTAAACACAAAAAATATGGTTGACCTAAACGAAATAAAATTAGTAACATCTAACAAACAGGCTATGTAGTATTTCAAAAGCAGGCCAATCTGATTGTCTAGCAGTTCTATTCAATAATTCCTACACAGAAGGGGGAAGAATGGATCATGGAAGCCAGAACAACAATAGGAATAATACGTCGTCTGAGGGTAATGACTCCCAACAAAGCGACTTAGTCTCAGCACCTAGTATATCTCTACCCAAAGGCGGCGGGGCGATACGGGGTATGGGCGAAAAATTTGCCGCTAATCCGGTAACTGGCACCGGTTCCATGTCGATTCCGATTGCCAGCAGTCCAGGCCGTTCGGGTTTTGGTCCACAGCTTTCGCTTTCTTATGATTCTGGTGCCGGAAACGGATCATTCGGGTTGGGCTGGAACCTTTCACTACCTTCGATCACTCGCAAAACCGATAAAGGATTGCCTAAATATAGAGATCCTGAGGAATCCGACATATTTATTCTGTCGGGTGCTGAAGATTTGGTTCCAATACTTGCTGAAAATAATTGCCAGTGGGAGCGTGAGACTGGAACATTCCGAACCATTAGGTGCAACCGCTATACCATTCATCGCTATCGCCCTCGTATCGAAGGTCTCTTTGCCCGCATAGAACGATGGACTAATCAATCCGACCCTTCAGATACCTTCTGGCGTTCCATTACCCGAGAAAACTTAACAACCTGGTACGGAAAGACACCAGAAAGCCGCATCTATGATCCTGCCGATCCTGTTCGAATTTTCACCTGGCTTATTTGTGAAAGCTATGACGACAAAGGAAACGTCATGACTTATCGGTATAAGGAAGAAAACTCCGATGGCCTTGATCTATGCCAAGCCAACGAAAGAAATCGAACCGATCAGTCACGGTCTGTAAATCGCTATCTTAAACACATTCAATATGGCAACCGTGTGCCTTACTTTCCAATCCTAAAAGAAGGCGAGTCTCATACCTCATTGCCTTGTGACTGGCTGTTCGAAGTAGTTTTCGATTACGGTGAACATCATCCTGATTCTCCAACTCCTTCAGATAACGGTATATGGGCTAGTCGGAACGATCCCTTTTCCAGCTACCGTTCAGGTTACGAAATCCGTACATACCGTCTCTGTCAACGGGTCTTGATGTTCCATCATTTTCCTGACGAGCTAGATGTTGGCGCAAATTGTTTTGTCCGTTCGACTGACTTTACCTACTCCTACGAAGAAGACCCAACTAATGTAAGCAATCCCATCTTCTCCTTCTTGCTCTCGGCCACACAATCGGGTTACAAACGTTTAGAGGACGGGGCATACCTTAAAAAATCTCTTCCGCCACTAGAGTTTGAATATACCGAACCCAAGGTATGTAAAGAGATTAATGAAGTTGACCCCAAGAGCCTTGAGAACTTGCCCTACGGGCTAGACGGCTCGCGTTATCAGTGGGTTGATTTAGATGGCGAGGGTTTATCTGGAATTCTAAGTCAGCAAGGTGATCAATGGTTCTACAGACGGAACTTAAGTCCAATCAATATAAAGATCGATTGTGGAAAATTTCATACTGCCGCCCGTTTCGGTCCTGTCGACCTGATTGCCAAAAAACCGTCCCTTGCGGCTATAGACTCTGGTCGTCAGCAACTACTTGATCTCGCAGGTGACGGTCAACTCGATCTCGTCGAACTGGATAGTCCAACACCAGGATTCTACGAGAGGACGCTTGATGAAGACTGGGACAAATTCGCCCCCTTCATTACGCTACCGGTTCTGGATTGGAGCAATCCCAATCTCAAATTTGTCGATCTTACAGGGGATGGACGTGCTGATATCCTGATTAGCGAGGATGACGCTTTTTGCTGGCACGCATCCCTTGCTGAAGCTGGGTTTGGGCCAGCACAACGTGTTCATCAGATGTTGGACGAAGAAAAAGGGCCGCGCCTTGTTTTTTCAGATAGTACCGAGTCAATTTTTCTTGCCGATCTTTCCGGCGACGGATTGACCGATCTGGTGCGTATCCGTAATGGGGAAGTTTGTTACTGGCCTAATGTCGGGTATGGCCGATTCGGAACTAAAGTTCGGATGGATGCTTCACCCTGGTTTGAATCCCCTGATCTATTTGACCAAAGGCGCATTCGCCTTGCCGACATCGACGGTTCTGGCGTAACGGACATTATTTATCTTGGATCAGATGGTGTGCGCCTTTATTTCAACCAATCGGGCAATAGTTGGAGCAAATCACACAAAATAGCAGCTTTTCCTGCCATCGATTACCTTGCCTCGGTGCAAGTTGCGGATTTATTAGGTAATGGTACGGCTTGTTTGGTGTGGTCATCACCCCTCCCAACTGAAACAAAACGGTGTATGCGTTATGTCGATTTGATGGGCGGACAAAAACCGCACCTGCTGGTCAAAACCGTAAATAATCTTGGTGCAGAAACCCATGTTCGCTATGCACCGTCAACTCGTTTCTATTTGGAAGACAAAATTGTTGGAAACCCGTGGATTACCAAGATTCCCTTCCCAGTTCATGTCGTCGAAAGGGTGGAAACCTATGACCGGATAAGCCGCAATCGATTTGTAACCCGTTATGCCTATCATCATGGTTATTTCGACGGGATTGAGCGCGAGTTTCGTGGCTTTGGGATGGTGGAACAGTTCGATACTGAAGAGTTTGCCGCACTTAGTGGGAATAACGCATTTCCAGATGCTACCAATATAGATCAAGCCTCGCATCTCCCACCGGTATTAACAAAAACTTGGTTTCATACTGGAGCGTATCGTGAAGGGGGGAATATATCCCGCCAATTCGAGCATGAATATTGGTTAGAGTCAGATGTCAGCAATAGCGAAATAGGATTAAGCGAAGATCAGGCGAAAACTATGCTATTGGCAGATACCTTGCTGCCGCATGGTGTTCGGAAACCAAATGGAATGTATTCTCCAGTGGCTCTGACTGAAGATGAAAAACGCGAAGCCTGCCGTGCCTTAAAAGGATCAATCTTATGCCAGGAAATCTACGCACTTGATGGCACCGAGGAAGCGATAAGACCGTATAGCGCATCAGAGCGCAATTACACCATCGAGTTTTTACAACCACGGGGTGACAATAAATATGCGGTATTCTTCAGCCATGCCCGTGAAACCTTAGATTTTCACTACGAGCGAAAACTCTACGACATTAACATTGATGACTGCCGATATAAATTAGCCGATCCCCGTGTGACCCACGCGATGACTCTGGCGGTTGATGACTTTGGTAATGTCCTTCAGTCGGTTGCCATAGCTTACGGACGGCGGCATTCAGAATTAGATTCTTTACTATCTGATGAAGACAGAGCGAAACAACAACAAACTCATATTACCTATAGCGAGAACCGATATACAAATCCGATACTGGAAGATGACATCTATCGGACTCCGTTACCGTGTGAAAGCAAAACTTTCGAAATATTAAAAGTAAAGCCATGTTCCAAATTGCCTTTAATCACCAACCTATTCCGTCACCAGGAAATTCTTGGATTGGTCAAAATGGCGGGCGACGGCAATCATGATCTTCCTTATGAAGATATCAATGCCTCTCTTGCCATTGCAGAGCACCCTTATCGACGCATAATTGAACATGTACGGTCGTTGTTCAGGCGCGATGATTTAACAGGCTCACTTCTGTTAGCTCAGTTAGAACCACTGGCACTACCGTTTGAAAGTTACAAGCTGGCCTTTACACCGGGGTTGCTCACCAATGTTTATGGTGAACGTGTCACAGAAGCGATGCTGGAAACGGAAGGGCGCTACGTCCATAGTGAAGGCGATGCCAATTGGTGGATTCCTTCTGGCAAGATATTTTTGTCGCCCAATAGCGCAGACACACCAGATCAAGAACTGTTCTATGCACGCCAGCATTTCTTCCTGCCGCATCGCTACCGTAACCCGTTTCATACCAACGAAGTCAGTACTGAAAGTTTTGTCAGCTACGATTCTTACGACCTGCTAATGCTAGAAACCCGTGATGCCTTGCAGAATCGCGTGACGGTGGGTGAACGTGATGCCAATGGTAAGATAACAAAACAAGGAAACGATTATCGGGTACTCCAGCCACGCCTGATAATGGATCCCAACCGTAACCGTACCGAGGTCGCTTTCGATGTGTTAGGTATGGTGGTCGGTACGGCAGTGATGGGCAAGCCGGAAGAAAATATGGGCGACATGCTGGACGGTTTCGAAGCCGATCTGAACGACGAAGTTAACCTTCACCATTTACAAAACCCACTCAACGATCCGCATTCAATCTTAGATCGTGCCTCAACCCGTCTGGTTTACGACCTGTTTGCCTATCAACGCACCAAAAATGATCCCAATCCGGTTTCCGCCCATGTTTACACAATAGCCCGTGAAACCCATGATGCTGATCTGGTACCCGGACAACAAACCAAAGTCCAACACAGTTTTTCTTATTCCGATGGTTTCGGCCGCGAGATTCAGAAAAAAATCCAAGCAGAACCGGGCAATGTGAATGGTAGTTTTAGGCCGTCAAGATGGGTCGGCAGCGGCTGGACAATTTTCAATAACAAAGGCAAGCCGGTTCGCCAGTACGAGCCTTTCTTTAGTGCTACCCATACATTTGAATTTGCCAAACAACAAGGGGTCAGCCCCATCCTGTTTTACGATCCGGTTGAGCGTGTCATCTCTACCTTGCACCCTAATCATACCTAGGAAAAAATC
>JABFRC010000190.1 GCA_013141375.1 Methylococcaceae bacterium
ACAATGCAAAATTGAGTGGATAGCCAAACACGATGACATCTTCGCCTTGTCGTAGTTTGCCGGGCTCTGGATTGAACTTGGCAAAGTTGTTATTTATTCCTGGCAATTGCAGTAATGCAAGGTCATTCACACTGTCTGACGTAATAACTTTGGCGACACCCTCATGTCCAGCTACTTTAACTTCAGTGCAGCCATTAATGACGTGATGATTTGTAAGTGCATGACCATTGCTACTGACGACAAAGGCAGTACCTGTTTGTTGTTTGCTGAGCTCGTGATTTTGGAGAGCTGATTCGGGTAAGCTTCTAATGGGTGGTAATAAGGTTTCGCCTTTTTTCCAGTTAGAGGCTAGGCGTTGCCCCTCCTTTACCTCTGCTGACGTCATCCAATTTTCGAACCTATCGCGGTTAAGTTGAGCGTCAGAATGCCCTTGCGCCGCAGCCAGATTAAACCAAGCATAAGCTCTAACATAGTCTTTGCTTACGCCTTCACCGTTGGCATACAAGACACCGATGCCGAATTTCGCACTCGCGTTCCCTTGTGCAGCAGCTTTTTGATACCACTCAAACGCCTTAACAGAATCTTTAGACACACCATTACCATGAGAATACATATAGCCGAGACTATATTGCGATGGTGCATCGCCCAGTTCAGCAGCTTTTTGATACCATTCAGACGCCTTGACTAAATCTTTGTTTACACCAGTGCCCCTGGAATACATATAACCAAGTTGGAGTTGTGCATAAGCATTGCCTTGTGCAGCAGCTTTTTGATACCACTCTGCCGCTTTGGCATCATCTTTTGTAGTACCTGTTCCCTTGTCATAACACATAGCAAGGTCAACTTGCGCAACAACATCTCCCTGTGTAGCTGCTTTTTGATACCACTCTACTGCTTTGACATCATCCTTTTGAGTACCTTCTCCTGATTCATACATAGCGCCAAGCTTCCTTTGTGCAACAGCCCCTCCTTGCGCAGCCGCCTTTTGAGTCCATTCGAACGCATTAACAGCATCCTTTTGAGTGTCATAGTAAAAACCTAGTTTTTGTTGTGCAACAGCATCGCCTGCTTCTGCTTCCTTATGGAGTTTCGCAATTTGTTCTTCTGTCGAGCCAAATTTTTTTGAAAGAATTTCATCAGCCCTCGAATATTCATCACTGTTAGGTGACGAACGATCAGCTGACTGCTTTGATGCTGCGCTTTCATGGCTTTTGCCTTCAGAAGTTTGTCCATCACACCCGGACAGCGGCAACAAAAATGCAAGTAAAACTGTAACTTTGAAAAATTTCATCATATTCCTAAAACGACTGAATTTTATCGGTAATTCTTACAAAAATGTAATAGTTCATTTGCTCTTTTCAAGCGACATTTCTGCCTGTTCTGGCGGCTTCCACATGCCGCCAGTAGATGGGTCAATGATAATTCCACCAATAATTGCCCCAGGCAAAAGCCCGCAAAGATTTCCAAAGTACCAGCCACTTAGCTCAGTATTTAGAATTGCACTTACCGCCTGATAACCCTCTTTTTTTTACTCGACGGTATATCGGCTACTACTGAAATAGCCTGAACCATTGTCAAGATTAAATGTTTCCGGCGTTGTTCCGTCGTGAACCATAAACCCATCTTTATTTTTGATAATGAACTCAACTTTGTCGGGGATGCTGACTATTTTTACTGGTGTGGTGGTGTCATTGATTAGGGATGCACAGCCAGTTAGGGTTAATGTGTTGATTGTTGCGAGTGCTATTACAATTTTTTTCATTGAATTATTTTGCGGTATATTAAACGCTCGGTTTAGATGATAAGTTGAGCGGCTATTGGCCCTTCGCCAATTAGTTTTTAATGCTCTGCTGCAACCGCACTTAACTACTATCCGCAAATCTATTCAATAAATTATGGACGCTTTTTATAAGTACCGCTTCATAAGGTGCAGGTTTAATATGCCTGGTGTGTTTGTAAACCCTAGTAATGCGTATGCCTACTGATTTGATTAATTTCACTTTAAGCCTTGTGCTATTTAACCATTCTTGTGGGCTTCACCTGCTGCTGTATAGTCGTTATATGTTTTATCCCAATCAGCCATAGGGTAGGCCTCTTTAATTGAACTTAGAAAATCAGGCTGGTTCAACGTTTCAAAGGTTAAATCTTTGTAACTCACTTCCAACTTCATGTCTTGAATAAGTATCTGAGCCGTTGGAAATACTCGATCCAATTGGTTCTTAAGCCAATATTTAGCATCATTTTCACTGACGTCCCCAGTTATTTGACCAACCAATTCATCTGGTGGCGATTCAATAACATGCTGCTTGTAATAGTCGACTATCTGGTCGCGTGAATCATCAAGATGCTTCTGAAGCCCTTCGGCAACAGATATCTGATGCGCAACAAGTTTCGTTCGGAATTCTTCAATCCTTTTTACAAGGTGCGGTTTAGCGGCTTTTAAAACCACGCGGCCATAAGATTTGCCTAATGACCGAGTTAGGTCTTTACGAATCTGATTTAAATCATTTTCCAATGGCTTTGAGGAAAGCTTACCGTCTTTCTCAATTAGCTCAAACGTGGTTTTCAATCTGCCTTCCAGGTCTTTACTACCGCCCAACTTCTGAATACCTGGAGGAATTGCTAGTCGATGTCGTTGGATTGCAGCTCCAATCAGATTCAACTCCACATATTGAAAATAGGGCTCAAACACCCTTACTTGCCGGGCAACATCAAACTTTACAGGTGGCGCTTGTTTAAGACTGGCACCAACCTCAATAAATTGTGCATCCTCTACTTTGGAGGAATTCACATCAACTGGTAAATCAGATATGCGTCGTTTCTCTTCTGGAGTAACGGCTTGCGCGATAGCAATGGCTTTGGCTGCAGGTGATAATCTTGCCAATGCCTCTTTTACTTGTTCATTGGATAAACGGATTGCGTTAATAGTATTGGAATCGGTGGATTCGGCTTCCAGATAAAGCGGCGTCGGGGTAAAACTATAACCTTCATCATCCACTATGATTAGTGCCTGACGCATGCCTTGTGCATGGTTGACAATAATACCCGCCGCACGAAGCAGATTTACGGCTTCAAGTTCACCGTAACCCATGCGCATTACCCGCTCATCAAAATCGACACAAACCGTGAGCATTTCCGGACCAAGTTGAGCGGCTATATTCACCATTGCCTGAGCCGGTTCAAACTGAATACCTGGCCCTGCATAACAAACAATTCGCTGGGCGCCAACAATCATCTTGGTGATGCGAGTTGATGACAAGGTACAAAACAAATTAGTTGTGCTCATTGGGCAAGTTCCTGAATGAATTTAATGCTTACTCGATTAAATTTAGTGATTATTCGTCAATAATTGAAGCGTCAATTACACATAAAGCATCACAATCAAACACTCCCCCCCATGCCCTCAATAAACGTACTAATAAACGCCTGAATCTTATCGGCCACGCGTTCAATGATAGATTTACGTTGCAGTATCTTCGGTTTAAAACTTAAGGCGCTGACAATTTCTTGTTCACGGGGTAAGCGGTTGGCGAAGGTGTAGTCATTTAACAGCTTTTCCAGTTGTTCCGGCACAATCTGTTCTTCGGCGCATAGAGCATTAAAAGCTTGTTGTTTATTTTCAGCCCAGAACGATTCAAACTCGGCAATGACGTTGCCATTGGGTTTAATGTTGGGCAAGTTTTCATCAATGAACGCTTGAATCAATAACTTCTTACTGCGCAGTTGCACTTCGCCCGCCACCATTTCAACGATTTCTTTTTGGCGTTTCTCGCGCTCTTCGGCTGGCAGTTTATTCAAGGTCATTAACAAATTCAGAATGTACGCCACGTTGATTTCATCACGATGAATCAGGCTTAACTCAAAATCCACTTCTTCTAAGACGGAAGTTTTTTCTTTGCCCTGGTCGCGTTTAACTTTGTCATGCACATCCAGATACTTCGATTTGTAATCTTCAAAAGTCTGGGCGGGTAAGCTCAAATCGACCTCATCAAAATCGGCAAAGGTGGTCAAAATGTTTTTAACGCGCAATAGCTCCCTGAACTTGGTGACAAACGCCAATTGTTCTTTTTCGCTGGGTAAGTCATCAACACTTTGCACAGTGGGGGCAATTGCCAGCAATTCCTCGGTAGCTTTATTAAAGGCTGCTACATAATCTTCATACGGTTCAACTAATACCGTTTCTTTGGCGTCTTTGTTGGAAAATAAGGCAATGGCTTCATCGGTCGCCGCTTTCAGGTTGCGAAAGCAGATAATATTGCCGTGTGATTTTTTCTCGTTCAGATTGCGGTTAGTCCGTGAGAACGCCTGAATCAGCCCATGGAATTTAAGGTTCTTATCCACATACATCGTATTCAAACGCGGACTGTCAAAGCCAGTCAAAAACATATTCACCACAAGCAATATATCAATCTCCCCGGCGCGGACTCGCTTGGCAATATCCTGGTAATAGTTATAAAAGGACTGGCTGTCGTTAGTCGTGTATTTGGTGCCAAACTGCGCGTTATAGTCGGCAATAAATTCATCGAGCTTGTCACGACTGGATTGATTGATTTTTGCCCCCGTAGGCACGTCCGGCGACTCTTCTGGTATCAAGCCATTGATTAGCCCATTCGCACCGGGGTCTTCTTCATTGGCGGCATAACTGAATGCGGCATAACTGAATATTGTGGCAATCCTTAATGGCCGGGTTGCGTCTGCTTGTTTGAGCTTAAACAGCTCGTAATATTTAATCAGTGTGGCAACACTGCTCACGCAAAACATCGCGGTAAAATCCGGTGACTTGGTTTTGTGCCGGTGATGGGTGAGGATGTAATCGGTAATCTTTTCCAAGCGAACCGGGCTTTCTAACAGCTCCTTGGTATCAATCGCCTCGACTGCAATATCAATTTCGTTGGCGCTGTCTTTACGTTTATATTTGCCGACATATTCCACCGCAAAACGCAGTACGTTTTCATCACGGATGGCATCGACAATCACATATTTATGCAGGCATTCACTAAACAATGAAGCGGTGGTTTGCTGGTTGCCGACGGTACCCACCGCGTTATCGGCAAAAATAGGCGTACCGGTAAAACCGAACATCTGCGCGTTATTAAAAAACTTCTTAATGTTTTGGTGGGTATCGCCAAACTGGCTGCGATGGCACTCATCAAAAATAAACACAAACTTCTTATCTTGCAGGTGTTCAATCTTACCCAGATAACGCTCTTTCATAATGGCGTTATTCAACTTCTGAATCGTGGTCACAATCAGCCTGGTGCTGTCGTCAGTCAGTTGTGCCACCAGCTTATGGGTATTAGTGGTGCTGTCCACACTGCCTTTAGAGAAGGCATTAAATTCATTGGCGGTTTGAAAGTCCAGGTCTTTACGGTCAACCACGAACAACACTTTATGCACCTTGGGCATGTTCATGATTATCTGGCTGGCTTTAAACGAGGTCAGCGTTTTACCAGAACCCGTGGTATGCCAGATATAGGCATTATCCATGCTGTTTTTAACCCTATCCACTAAGGCCTCGGTGGCGTAAAACTGATAAGGCCGCAATATCATCAAGCATTTGCTGGTTTCATTTATCACCGTGTAATGCGTGACCATCTTGGCGATATGGCAGGGCTTTAAGAATTCCGCGGCAAACTCGTGCAAGTCCGATAAGCGGTTATTGTCCCTGTCCGTCCAGAAAAAGGTTTGCTTGTAAGATTGCTTCAGGTTGTTGCTGAAATACTTGGTATTCACACCGTTGCTGATAATAAACAACTGCACATACTGAAATAAACCGGCCCCGGCATCATAGGAATTATGCTGATAGCGATTAATCTGATGAAAGGCCACTTTCAGCTCGGCACCGCGCCGTTTCAGCTCAATCTGTACCAAAGGCAGACCGTTGATTAATAGCGTGACGTCATAACGGTTTTTGCGATTGCCATGCATGGTCACTTGGTGCGTGACTTGGAACTCATTCATGCACCACTCATCGCAGTTTAAAAAGCTGATATACACCGTGTCGTTATCGTCACGCTTTAATGCGAACTTATCGCGTAATATTTTGGCCCGTTCGAAGACGTTGCCGGTATTCAGATGATTAAGAATGCGCTCAAATTCTGGCTGTGACAGGTTAATGTCTTGATTATGAATTTCCAGTTGTCGCTTGAAATTCGCCAGCATGTCGGCTTCATGCTCAATACGCACCGGGCTATATTCCATGCCTTTAAGCTGGGCAATCAGGGCTTCTTCCAGGGCGTATTCGGATTGGGTGGTCATGATATGCGTTAGCTGAATTTTTTCATGTCCTGGTCAAAACTAAAAATGTCCCAATCCTGTTGTTTCGCAGTCGCATGAACAATAGCATCAACAATATCAACGTTGTGTTCTGCAAATAAACCTAAGCTGGTTCTTAAAATATCCCCGTTGATTGGGCTAATGCCTGCATAACTTAAAACACCGGATAACACTTCGCAGGCTTTGGGTTTCGGCACTTTATAGACCTTTAATAATACATAGATACACTCAGCCAGCACACTGTCTGGGATATACACCGTTGTTGTTCCGCTAATCACATCGGCCATAAACGCTTGAGCGCGTTCAAAGTGTTGCGGATGGCCATTCAGCAAATAGCGCAGAATGACATTGGTATCAAGAACGGTGATATTTTTCATTGACGGCATCTGTCCAGGCTTGTTGCGTTGCTTGCTCGGTTGCAATAAAACTGGTGCTGAACTCTTTTAAACTCCCGGCTAATGGCTGTGCTTCTGCCGAAGGTCTATTTTCGCTACTAAACCGCAATCTAAACGAATGGATCAACTCATACAGCTCATTGAGTTTGGTTTCGGGTATGTATTTCAGTTCGTCAATGATGTCATCTTGAATCATGATGGCTTCCTCTTAAAATGAATAGTTATTCGATAGTTAGCCGCAATTTACCATGCGGTGGGGGGTACGATAATAATGTTTACCATCTGTGGCAGTTGTTAAATAATCCTTAACAACTGAATCTTCCGTTAATTCCTTTTTTTTCAATATCTTAGAGTTATGCGTACTGATAATGGGTACAGAGGTGGCAAAAAGTTCGGCAAGCTGGCTTTGGCTCATCCATACCCTGCCATCTTTGGTTAACAGCGAAACGGAAGTTTTGCCGTCTTGGGTGTTATAAATGATGATGTTTTTATCTGGCATTGTTTAAACCTTTATACAAACATCTGCTGCAACAAGCCTTGTTTTAAGCGCTTCAGAGCGTTGAGTTGGGTTTGGTTGTAGGTGATTTTTTCGTCTAACGCGGTGAGGAAGTTGGCGATTTTGGTTTGTTCTTTTTCACATGGTAGACAAACCATGCAATTGCTAATTTCCCCTAAGTTGATTTTTTTAGGGAACGCCACATGAATTATCCTTTCGTGTAATTCCTTTTGAAAAATGCTTGTTCTAATGAAATGAGTTAAATATAAAGAATTAACTTTATTAGACTGTTTTATCAAAGCTAAACTTACATAAAAAGAAGCCTCAACATCCCAGTCAATATATTTCGGTGTACCAATATCTCCAATTTTTGTCATCAGAATATCGCCTTTTTCTAGC
>JABFRC010000003.1 GCA_013141375.1 Methylococcaceae bacterium
AAGTACAACGATGCAACGCAAAGCGCGGTCACTGCGCAAACTTAAAGGGAAAAGCGGTTTTCTCATGATGAGGCTGAGGAATCAACAAAAAATCAAATGATACAGGATGTTAAGGGATTAGCCTATAAAACTGTCATGCGCTTGCAAGCTAAAAGCGGCTACAATGGGCGCTATTCAGACACAGCAAACTTGCTTCCCTCGGAGATTAATCTTGGAAAATCATGATTTAAAAACCGCCGGCTTAAAAATAACAGCCCCGCGATTGAAGATTCTGGAAATCCTGGAAAAGCAAACCGATGACCGCCATTTGTCGGCTGAACAAGTCTATAAAATCCTGCTCAGTGAAAATCAGGAAATCGGTTTGGCAACAGTCTATCGGGTGTTGACCCAGTTTGAGGCCGCTGGCTTAGTATCTCGACATCATTTTGAAGGCGGTAATTCTGTTTTTGAACTGAGTACGGACAGCCATCATGATCACCTACTTTGTTTGAAATGCGGCAAAGTTGATGAGTTTACTGATGAAGTGATTGAAACACGGCAGAAGGAAATTGCCGCCAGGTTGGGGTATGAATTAACCGATCACAGCCTTTATCTTTACGGCATTTGCGCCGCCTGCAAAAAATAATATTTTTTAATACCATCCTACATGTTTAAACCTCTCATATTTTATATCGGGCTGCGCTACACGCGCGCCAAACGCCGGACCCAGTTTATTTCCTTTATTACCCTGACTTCCGTATTAGGCATTGCCTTGGGAGTGACGGCATTGATTACCGTGTTGTCAGTAATGAACGGCTTTGAAGCCGAATTGCGTGAGCGGATTTTAGGGATGACATCGCATGCGACTATCACCGGTCGTTTCGGTCAGTTAGATGACTGGCAGGGCCTGGAGCAAAAGCTTAAAGACTATCCACATGTTGAAGGTACCGCGCCGTTTATTAACGGCCAGGTGATGATTAATGCCGATCGTCGGGTCAGCGGCACCATGCTCAGCGGAATTCTTCCTGACTATGAAGGCAAGGTGTCAGAAGTCGCCGATAAAATGAAAACCGGCAAGTTGACCAATCTGGTGCCCGGAGAATATGGCATTGTCTTGGGTGCGGAATTGGCCAATTATTTGGGCGTTATTACCGGTGATAAGATTACCGTCATCAGTCCGCAGATAAACTCCACGCCGGCTGGCGTCATCCCACGCATGCGCCGCTTTACCGTGGTCGGTACTTTTGAAGTGGGCATGTATGAATACGATCGAAATATGGCGATGATTCATCTTGATGATGCCGCCAAATTGTTCCGTCTGGATTCTGCGGTGTCGGGCTTGCGGATCAAGCTTGATGATTTATTCAATGCGCCGCAAATTACTCGCGCCATGCAAAAGGCTTTCTATGATGACTATCAGGTGAGTGACTGGACCTTGGCGCACAGTAACTTTTTCCGCGCGATTCAAACCGAAAAACGGGTGATGTTTATCATCCTGTTGCTGATCGTGGCCGTTGCGGCATTTAATATTGTCTCCACCCTGGTGATGGTGGTGACTGATAAACGCGGCGATATCGCAATCTTGAAAACCCAGGGGCTGACATCAGGCTCAGTTATGGGGATTTTCATGGTGTTGGGAGCGATCATCGGCGTAGTCGGGACTCTTCTCGGCACTGTTGCCGGCATTTTGTTGGCGCTAAATGTCGAAACCATCGTGCCGGCCATTGAAAAATTGTTTCAGGTGCAGTTTATGGCGGCCGATGTCTATTACATCAGCGATTTACCATCAAAACTGGTTTGGAGCGATGTTTATGCTATTGCCGGTATGGCCTTCTTATTGTCGTTACTTGCCACTATTTATCCGGCCTGGCAGGCTGCCAAAGTGAATCCTGCGGAGGTCTTAAGATATGAGTAAGCCTATATTGCAGTGCCAATCGGTGACCAAGCGCTACAGCCAAGGCGAGCTGGACGTTGAAGTATTAAAAGGTGTCGATTTGATTATTAATGAAGGCGAACGCGTTGCGATCATGGGCGCGTCCGGTTCCGGCAAAAGTACCTTGTTGCATGTGTTGGGCGGTTTGGACAAGCCCACAAGTGGTTCGGTAGTGCTCAATGGCGTTAATCTTGATCAAGTCGGCTCTGGTGCATTAGCAAAATTAAGAAATAAATCCTTAGGATTTATTTATCAATCGCATCATTTGTTGGGTGAATTTACTGTGCTGGAAAATGTCGCGATGCCTTTATTGATTGCGGGTCTGGCCGTGACCGAAGCGAGGGTGCGTGCCATTGAGTTATTAAAGCGCGTGGGATTAGGCCATCGCATTGAACACAAGCCCGGCGAGTTATCCGGTGGAGAAAGACAGCGTGCGGCAGTCGCTAGGGCCTTGATCAACAAACCGGCTGTGGTGTTGGCTGATGAGCCAACCGGTAACTTGGACAGCAAAACCGCAGAGCAGGTGTATGAGTTAATGCTGGAACTTAATCAGGAGCTGAAAGTCAGCTTTTTGGTGGTAACGCATGACCATGAGCTCGCTACAAAAATAGGCAAAGTCTTGCACATGGAAGATGGTTTGATTGTCAGTTGATTGATGATTAAAGACGCCAATCAATGGCGCGAAATGGGTTCTTCTTGCCGATAAAACGTTGTCGACGTTGCCGGCGATGTGCCCACCTTTTGTTTACATGGTGACGCCAAAAATAGCTAAAACCAAAATAACCTGCTAGAGAACATATAATCCCTAATATCAGGCATCCGGTCAGAAATGGAATCAATATTTCACCGGATAGCAGGCTATCCAGAGAAAATTCCGCATTAGGAAGATTCAGTGCTGAAAGTCCTACCAAGTAAGCAAAATAATACAGTGGCGGCATGGTAAGCGGATTAGTGATCCATACTAATGCCACTGAAATCGGCAAATTGGCTCTTAGATAAAAAGCTGCAATAGCGGCGAAGGCCATTTGTGTAGGGGTCGGAATCCAGGCGCAAAAAAGCCCAATGGCAAAAGCCTTGGCGACTGAATGATGATTAAGATGCCACAAATTCGGATCGTGCAGCTTCTCACCTAAAAACTGAAGACTCTTATGATTCCTGATGGTTTCAGGATTGGGCATGTATTTTCTCAGTAAATCTTTAGGCATGGTCTGCGCGCTCAAGTTTAGATATATCGGGTTCCAGTCTATCAGGTTTTTACGGGTCTAAAAATCACAAGGTCGCCAATGCCGGTTTCTGCACTTTGCTTTTTATCTGGGATATTGCTGATTCAGCAACTGGCTGAACTTCCTGGGAACCATTGGCTGGCGGTGCTTGCAATAGTGATGCTGGTAATGGCCGGGTTGCGATGTTGGCGAATCGTGTTGTTGCTGGCAGGCGTACTTTGGGCGTTGGTGTTTGCGACGCTTAGATTGACCGATCAATTACCGGAAAGATACGAAGGTATCGAAATCCCTGTTCAAGGTGTAATAAGCGGTTTACCCGAACAAGACGAAAAACACGCCCGCTTCGATTTTATCGCCAGGGATGGTGTGTATGCCGGAAATTTGCCTGGAGCAAATTCGGCGATCGCCAGGGATGGTGTGTATGCCGGAAATCTGCCTGGAGCAAATTCGGCGATCGCCAGGGATGGTGTGTATGCCGGAAATTTGCCTGGAGCAAATTCGGCGATCGCCAGAAATGATACGGCGGCGATTGCCCCCATCAAACTCCCTAAAAAACTCCGCTTAAGCTGGTATTACCCCAATCAAATTATCAAAGCCGGTCAACAATGGTCGTTTACCGTCAAACTTAAGCGCCCGCATGGCAGCCTGAATCCGGGCGGTTTCGATTATGAACGCTGGTTATTCAGCGAAGGCGTCGGTGCTACCGGCTATGTGCGGCCTAGTCCAGAGCCGGTTTTATTGGGCAATCAATCCGGCTGGACCAGCATCGACGTTTGGCGACAAGCCATCGCCGATAAAGTCTCTGCAACATCGCTTGATGCTAACAGTCGGGCACTTATCAAAGCGTTGGCCATCGGTGACGGCAACAGCATCGATCAGCCGCATTGGGATATTTTTCGCCGTACCGGTACCACGCATTTGATGGTGATTTCCGGCTCGCATATCGCTCTGGTGGCTGGCCTGGTGTATTGGTTGGTGCTGAAGCTTTGGGCGCGAACCGGTGTGTTGAAGTGGTCGCCACAAGTCGTTGCTGCATGGTCGGCGTTACTGGCAGGGATTGTTTATGCCGGTTTGGCGGGTTTTTCTGTGCCGACTCAACGGGCTGTGATTATGTTAGGCGTAGGCATGATTGCCATTGTGTTGCAGCGCAATCATCGGCCGTTTCATACTTTGTCGGTTGCGATGTTTGCAGTGTTGCTGTGGGATCCGCTGGCTGTGCTGTCGCCGGGGTTCTGGCTGTCGTTTATTGCTGTGGCTTTGATTATTTATGTGCTCGCCGGTCGATTGGGGGTGCTTAAGCCGTTTTGGTCGGCAATCAAAATTAATTGGGCGACCTCGGTCGGGCTGTCACCGCTGTTACTGCTGTTTTTTCAGCAGGTGTCTGTTATTTCGCCGGTTGCCAATTTTTTGGCAGTGCCGTTGATCAGTCTGGTGCTGGTGCCGCTGGCTTTGGTGACGGTCCTTGTGTTGATGATTTCAGAGACCCTGGCCGCGCCGCTGTTGTTAGTGCTGGACTACCTGTTACGTGGGAGCCTCTGGCTGTTGGAAGCTCTGGCAGCGTTGCCGAACGCAACCATAAATCATGCCCCGCCGTCATATTGGGCCTTATTGTTTGCGGTACCGGGAATTTTATTGCTGTTGGCCCCCAAAGGCATTCCGGGGCGCTGGTTGGGGTTGGTGATGTTTTTGCCATTGGTGTTTACCGAGCCCAGGCAACGAGGGGCAGGTGCGTTTGAACTCACCTTGCTGGATGTGGGTCAAGGTTTATCGGCTGTCGTGCAAACGGCTAATCATCAGATGGTTTTCGACACCGGTGCCAAGTTTTCTGCCGAAAGCGATATGGGCCAGAGTGTCTTGTTGCCGTTTCTGCGTTCGCAAGGCATCGATAACATTGATACCTTGATTGTCAGTCATGGCGATAATGATCATATCGGCGGCGCGGCATCGTTGCTGCACAGTATGCCGACTGAGCAAATACTCACCAGCGTGCCGCAACAATTTTCTGAATTTTTGCCAACGCCTTGTGTCACAGGTCAGGCATGGCAATGGGATGATGTGCAATTCATCATGCTATCGCCAGATCATGAATATGCTTCGGATAACGATAATTCCTGTGTTTTGTTGATAAGCGGCAAATACGGAGCCGTCTTATTAACGGCGGACATTGAAGCCGCCGCCGAATCCTGGCTGGTCGAGCACTACGGCGAAAAGTTGCAAGCCAAAGTGCTCATAGCCCCGCACCACGGCAGCAAAACGTCCTCGACCATGCCTTTCCTACAGACCGTCAAACCTGAATTCGTATTGATTCCGGCAGGTTATCGCAACCAGTTTGGACATCCTCATCCAAGTGTTTTACAGCGTTATCAACAAGCAGGTATTAGCTGGCTAAGCAGCGCAAGCAGTGGTGCCATTGACGTAAAGCTAGAGAAAACTGGCCCTGTCGTAACAAGCATGCGCCAGATCAACAGCCATTATTGGAATAGCAAATAATACCAGTTCCAATAACCGAGCTCTTTACTCTGTATTTAAATAGGACTAAAATAGTCCTACAAATTAGTAAGGCAGGGTTTATGTTACGTTTGAGCAAATTAACCGATTACGCGACAGTCATATTAAGTGATATGGCCAAAGATAAAACTCAGGTGCATTCGGCCATGGAGATTGCGGCCACTACAAGAATTGCGTTGCCGACGGTGAGTAAAATCCTGAAGCTGCTGGTGAATGCCGAGGTGTTGATTTCTACCCGCGGTGCCAAGGGTGGGTATGTGTTAGCCAGAGAGCCGGAAAACATCAGTGTTGCGACCGTGATAAGTGCGCTGGAAGGACCGATTGCGTTAACCGAGTGCAGTATTTCCCAGCAGGCTTGCGAACAAGCGGCCGGATGCGGCATTCGCGGCAACTGGAGTTTGATTAATCAAACCATTCATAACGCCTTGGAGTCAGTGACCTTGGCCGATTTAATCAGACCTACTGTGGTACCGGATGAAGTGTTGATTCCGGTTTCCAGTTTATATAGATAAGGATTAGGACGTATTTTATGTCAACAAGTGAACAAGAAATTAAGAATCTGATTAGTCAGGAATACAAACAAGGCTTTGTGACTGAATTGGAAACCGATACCTTTCCGCCGGGATTGGATGAGACGGTTATTCATCGCTTGTCGAAGGTCAAGAATGAGCCTGAGTTCATGCTTGAATATCGCTTGAAGGCCTTCCGTCACTGGCAGACCATGAAATCACCGGAATGGGCCTTCGTTAAATTCGATCCTATCGACTATCAAGCCATCAGCTATTACTCCGCGCCCAAGCGCAAAGAAGATGGCCCGAAAAGTCTGGATGAGATCGACCCGCAAGTCTTGGAAGCCTACAAAAAACTGGGCATTCCCTTGGATGAGCAAGAGCGCTTGGCCGGGATTGCTGTGGATGCGGTATTTGACAGCGTATCGGTGGCCACCACTTTTAAAGGCAAGTTGAAAGATGCGGGCGTTATTTTTTGCCCAATCTCAGAAGCCTTGCGCGAGCATCCCGAACTGATCAAAGAATATTTGGGCTCCGTCGTGCCGCACACCGACAACTATTTTGCGGCCTTAAATGCGGCTGTATTTACCGATGGCTCGTTTGTTTATATTCCTAAAGGCGTGCGTTGCCCTATGGAATTATCAACCTATTTCCGAATCAACGCCGCAAACACCGGGCAGTTTGAAAGAACCTTGATCATTGCCGACGAGGGTAGTCATGTCAGCTATCTGGAAGGCTGCACCGCGCCGATGCGCGATGAAAACCAGCTGCATGCGGCGGTCGTCGAGTTGATCGCGCTGAAAGATTCGACCATTAAATATTCCACCGTGCAAAACTGGTATCCCGGTGACAAGGAAGGGAAAGGTGGCATTTACAATTTCGTTACCAAGCGGGCCGATTGCCGTGGCGATAACTCCAAAGTGTCTTGGACGCAGGTGGAAACCGGTTCGGCAATTACCTGGAAATATCCCAGTTGTGTGTTGAAGGGCGATAATTCTGTCGGTGAGTTTTATTCCGTGGCGCTGACCAACAATTATCAGCAAGCCGACACCGGTACCAAGATGATTCACATCGGCAAAAACACCCGCAGTACGATAGTCTCGAAAGGCATCTCCGCCGGTAAAGCACAAAACACCTATCGGGGCTTGGTCAAAGTGTTAAAAAGCGCCGAAAATGCCCGTAACTATACCCAGTGCGACTCCTTGCTGGTCGGCGATAAATGCGGCGCGCATACCTTCCCGTATGTCGAAGTCAAACAGCCGTCTGCCCAAGTCGAACACGAAGCGACCACCTCCAAAATCAGTGAAGACCAATTATTCTTCTGCCAGCAACGCGGCCTGTCTGCAGAAGATGCAGTGTCGATGATTGTGAATGGCTTTTGTAAGGAAGTGTTCAGAGAATTGCCGATG
>JABFRC010000280.1 GCA_013141375.1 Methylococcaceae bacterium
TTATTAAATTCACCATAACACCATGAAAAATAATACAAAACAATTATTAATTATAATTTTAACTTATACTTCAATGTTTTGCAGTTTGGCTTTTTCTGAAGAACAGCCAAAAAATATTAGATTAAATATGGGTTATTATTATAACTCCATTAATGATCGAGCAAATCGTACCGATATTGAAATATCATTAAATTTTTGGGCAAAAGAGCTTTTTGATGCTGAAGCAAAGAAAAATAACTTTGTTATTGCCTCATCAAAAGCAATTTTATTTGATCGTATTGAAGATATGCAAAGTGCTTTCAATGATGGGCAGCTTGATTTAATTGTTGCTCCGCCGTTATTGATTTCAAGATATTTTAAGCGTGAAGCATTAGGAAAAGGTTTCGTAGGCATGCTTGAAGGTAAGAAACCAGAAGCCTTATTATTAATTGCCCGAACCGATAAAAATATCAACGGTATAAAAGATCTACAAGGAAAACGTTTGGAATTGGTTGAAGACGATGAACTTGCTGATATTTTTATTGATACCTTAACTCTAAAAGAACTTAAAAAGAATTATAAAAATATCGACCTAACCATTCAACGTCAAAAAAAATCAAACAGGATTATTTTGGATATTTTCTTTGATAAAATCGACATAGGAATAGTTTACAGTAGCTCCTATACACTGATGCAAGAACTAAATCCTGATATAAAAAATAAAATAAAAATTCTTTCAGAATTACCAATAAAAGGAAGAAACTTCAGTTTTTTTCGACGTGGTTACCCATTAATTAACGAATTAACTAATGTTGCAATGGCTTTTCCAGAAAGCCCAAGGGGAAAGCAAATTTTAGAAATATTTAGAACACCTGAAATTATACATTGCGATGTTGATGAGCTAAATAAGTTCGACACTATTTATAGCGAATACTTTCAGCTTAAAAATAAAGCAAATAAATAACAACTAAATTGGTTTATTTATAGTGACAATAAAAAGAAACAATTCTATTTTTATAAGGGTATTTTTAATATTTGGTAGCTTGGTACTAGGTATTACGCTTTTTTTTGCGTTTATGGTTGTTCCTATGCAAAAAAATGCCTTTAATCAAATAATGTATACACAGGCAGAAACTGTCTCCAGATCTATAGTGCAAGCCAGTTCTGATGCAATTATTAGCAAAGATTATGGATTTATTGTTGAACACAATGTTCAAGTTCTAAAGAACAACACCAGTATTCACTATATTTTAATATCACCAAAATTTGGCGATAAAATTTGGATAAATCAAAAAAACTGGCATTTGGTTGATAAATTAAATCCCGACATTACTAAATTAGAAAGCAACGATATTGCTTACAAAATTATGCATGTTGAAGGCTACACACAGGTTTATCACTTTGCTTATCCCATTCAATTTTCCGGTATCCTCTGGGGCTGGCTGCATATTGGCTTTTCTACTGATCAATACAATAAATACATCAACGACATGTATTTAAAGATCATCTACATCATTGGTATTTCATTATTCCTCATAATATTCATTGGCTATTTATTTGCCCGCTGGATCTCTCGCCCTGTATCCATCATTAGTCATCTTGCAACAAAAGTTGCAGGTGGGGACTTAACTGTGCGGTCAACGATTGAACGGGGAGATGAAATTGGTGTTTTGTCGGATAGCTTTAATCAAATGGTCGACTCACTTATGCAATCTAAAAAGCATTTGGAAAACTATAACCAAGAATTGGAATTACAAGTTTTAAATCGCACACAAGAATTAGCTGAATTGAATAAAGATCTTGATAACAAAATAAAAGATGAAGTCGCCCAACGTCAAAAGCAGGAGGCTCTACTCATCCACCAATCAAGACTGGCGGCTATGGGCGAAATGATTGGTGCTATTGCCCATCAATGGCGACAACCTCTCAATGCACTGGGTTTGGTGCAACAAAACCTTCAATTCAGATATCAAGTCGGCAAACTTGACGATGAATTTATGACTCAAAATATGGAAAAATCAGAACGATTAATCCAAAAAATGTCTTCAACCATTGATGATTTTCGTAATTTTTTTAAACCCAATAAGCATATTGAAAACTTTAACATCAATGAAACCATTAAATCGACAGCCGAACTGCTTGATGCCCAATTAAAAAACAATAACATTAATATAATAATAAATTGCAATGAAAATTTATATATAAAAGGATTTCAAGGCGAATTTTCGCAAGTAATATTAAACTTATTGAATAATGCTAAAGATATCCTAATAGAGCGAAACTCAAAAAATCCGACAATTACTCTTGATGTTACTAAAAATGTAAATAGCTCTATTTCCATCACAGTCAAAGATAATGCCGGCGGAATACCTGATGAAATAATAAATAAAATATACGACCCCTATTTTACAACTAAGGAGGAAGGCAAAGGTACAGGCATTGGTTTATACATGTCAAAGATAATCGTTGAAAACAACATGTTTGGTAAACTGTATGCATTTAATGATAATGAAGGCGCCAACTTTGTTATTATTCTTAATAATTAATCAAGTTTATCCTTAAAAAACCAACACCTGTGCATTAACAAATTTTCACGCCTAATCAATATATTCCTTATAACCTATTTATGTTGAATATCTTATTTTCAATAGCAACATATCAAGATGCCGATAAAATTACTGCATTGGTCAATTCTGCGTATCGCGGTGAAACCAGCAAAATTGGCTGGACATCAGAAGCCGACTTACTCGATGGCAGGAGAACAGACTTTAATGATGTTCAGAAGTTACTACAAGAAGACGATTCATTCATTTTAGTTTGCAGATATCAAAATGAAATTATCGGTTCAGTCCATCTTACCAAACAAAAGGATACGGCACTTCTTGGCATGCTGGCTGTTCAACCTCAATTACAAAATTCAGGAATTGGGAAATTGCTACTTTCTGAAGCAGAATTATTTGCCAAAAAAACTTGGTTAATTTCAAAGATTACGATGACTGTCATTTCAACTCGTAAAGAACTCATCGCTTTTTATAATCGACGTGGCTATATATCTACTGGAATTCTCAAGAAATTCCCGATTAATCCCGAATTATGGAATGCAAAAATATTTAACCTGCAATTAGAACTGCTTGAAAAAAACCTCTAAGTATTCTGGGAGCCTCGAAAAACCCACTCCGTTTATGGTTCTACAAGCTCTCCACGAACGGAACTGATTGATTTATAAGACACCGTTCGCACTGAATTTATCGAAGTGCAGGGTTTTTCGAGGTTCTCTTATGTCGAGCAGAAGCCGTTGTTAAATTGACAAGCCCAAGCTATATGGTTATTATGTCGGCTGATTTTGCTGTTACAGCGACCTCTGCCGAGGTGGTGAAATTGGTAGACACGCTAGCTTCAGGTGCTAGTGCTCGCAAGGGCGTGAAGGTTCAAGTCCTTTTCTCGGTACCAAAGAACGATTTTAAGACGTTCAAAGACATATAAAAACCCGCAAGTTATCTGGCTTCGCGGGTTTTTTATTGTCCGATGATATGCAGTAAGATTCGGTAACATTCGACATTTTATGCAGTAACTTTAAAGCAGTAAAAAAGTTTCTGCATTTTAAGCCTAACCCCGCTGATTTGTTGGCCGCAAAAAAAATCAGTCAGATTCTAATAACAAGTATCTAACTGATTCATCAAATTTAGGGGGAACCTCAAAAAAACCATTCCGATCATGGTTCGACAAGTTTACCAAGAACGTAACTAATTGATTTGTATAGGTCGGTTCGCACTGAGTTTGTTGAAGCGCATGGTTTTTCGAGGTTCCCTTAGGTTCTCCACGGATGTGATGGTAAATCGGCAAGCCCAATAACATCGACGCCCGCTTTGGCTACTTGATGATCATTTTCCACCGAGCTACCGCTGACACCGATGGCGCCGATCAATATGCCGTCCTGATCGACAATCGGTACGCCGCCGGGGAAAGTAATCAAGCCTTGATTCGAATGTTCGATGCCGTAAAGCGGTCCGCCCGGTTGCGACAACAGGCCGATTTGCCCGGTATTCATACCGAAGAAAACCGCTGTTTTGGCTTTTTTGATGGCTATGTCAATACTGCCAACCCAAGCGCCATTCATTCGAGTAAAAGCTTTCAAATCAGCTCCGGAATCGACCACTGCGATACACATTTGCGTACCTAACTTGTTTGCTTCGGCGATGGCGGCAGCGATTGCCTGTTCTGCTTGTTCATACGTGACGTGCATGGTTGGTTCCCAGATTGTTGTTGTAATGAAGTTATTGACTTACTTAGATGAAAGCATCTGTTCGGGCCGAACAAGGGTATCAAATATTTCAGCTGTCACCAATCCACTGGCAATGGCTTCTTCCCGAAGCGTACTGCGGCTTTTCAAGGCCATTTTGGCTAATTGCGCTGCATTCTCGTAACCGATATGCGGTACCAGCGCGGTCACCAACATCAGTGATTTTTCCAGTAGCTCAGTAATTCGCTCGGAATTTGGGATAATGCCCAGCACACAATGATCGGTAAAACTGGTAACGGCCTCACCCAGCAGATGAATCGACTGCAATACGTTATAAATAATCACCGGCTTAAACACATTAAGCTCCAGTTGGCCTTGAGCACCGGCAAACGTGACGGTGGTGTGATTACCCATCACTTGCGCACAAACCATCGTCAGCGCTTCGCATTGGGTGGGATTGATTTTGCCCGGCATAATCGACGAACCAGGTTCATTTTCCGGCAGCAACAGTTCGCCAAGACCAGCCCTTGGCCCGGAACCCAGTAGCCGAATATCATTTGCTATCTTGTTCAGGCTTACCGCCAGCGTATTTAACACACCTGATATTTCCACCATTGCATCATGCGCGGCCATTGCCTCAAATTTATTGGTGGCGGAGGTAAACGGCAGTCCGGTAAAGCTTGCCACCTCTTCGGCAAACTGCTCTGAAAATCCTTGTTTAGCATTCAACCCGGTTCCGACTGCGGTTCCGCCTTGTGCAAGTGGATGCAAGCGCTTGAGGCTGTCTTCAATCCGCTCAAGTCCAAACTGAATTTGTGCTGCATACCCAGAAAACTCCTGACCCAGTGTCAACGGCGTTGCATCCTGTAAATGTGTGCGGCCGATTTTGATAATATCCGACCAAAGTTGAGATTTTTGAAATAAGGCCTGATGCAAATGCTGCAATGCAGGGATCAAACCATGATGTAACTGCTCGACCGTGGCGATATGCATTGCGGTTGGAAAGGCATCATTGGTTGATTGACTGTGATTACAATGGTCGTTTGGATGCACTGGCGATTTTGACCCCAGCGCACTACCCAATCGCTTATTAGCCAGATTGGCAATTACCTCATTGGCATTCATATTGGATTGAGTGCCGGAGCCGGTTTGCCAGATAACTAGCGGAAAATGCTCGTCCAACTCACCGTTAATAACCGTCAACGCAGCTTCGGCTATCGCTATGCCGATTTCTGCATCAAGATCACTTAAGCGCATGTTAGTTAAAGCCGCGCAATGTTTAACAATACCCAGTGCACGGATTAACGATCTTGGCAGGCGTTCATCGCCGATTTTAAAAAATGTCAGTGAACGCTGAGTTTGCGCGCCCCAGTATTTGTCGGCCGGCACGGCAATATCGCCAAATGTATCGCTTTCAATCCTAGATTGCAGAATAACATCGCCCATGGACTCAATATCCCAAGCTATTCACCGGGTTTTCTTAACATCTTCAGTACCTCGCCCACATGACCTTCTTCCTGAGCAATTTTTGCACGGGCATATTCTTCCAAAAGAATATTGCGACCACTCACCAAGCCTAATAATCGATGGTATTCGCCTAAAGCCAATCGTTCATGCTCCAGAGATTCCTTAAGAATATCGCCAATATCATGGCAATGCGTTTCCAATAAGGTACCAATGCTCAAAGAAGGATGGCCGCCCAGATGCGTAATCAGTTCACCCGCTTCGTTAGCATGAGCCAGCGACTCATTCGCCTGACCGCGCATCCAGGAAACAATTGGGATGCGGTTGTAGCCAAAGACCATCAGCGAATAGTGCGTATACCGAACAACCCCCGCCAGCTCAGCTTCAAGAATGTTGTTTAGAACCAAAATAACTGCGTTTTCATCAATGTCGATAGTAGTCATGATCGTCTCCAGTAGTGGTGTGAAGCGAATCTCACTATAAGACTTTTTAACGCCTATGGATACCAAATCAATAACCGCATATAACAAAATCACCATTTCCTGATAAGAGATTGATTTATATAGCAATATCACAAATATAAATTCAATGTGGAAAATTACCTTTTTTTAAAGCAAAAATCCCTCAAGCTAACTTTAAATATCTCGTTTCTTTCCATATTCGATGTCCACCGATCCCAAACGCACCAATTTAATGAGGCTAAAAGATGAAAACAATGGCAATAAATAACTTTACCAGTGCTGACTCGATTAACTTATTGGGCGTTGGCTACCGTTTTCCAGAAGGTGAACAACCCGCAGAGGCTTTAAGTGGACGTTACAAGAACTATATCCCGGCATTGAAATCCGAACGAAAAACCGTTGTTAGACATCGCCTTTCGGCTGCTACTGAAGCCCAAGCAATTCAGTTGAACGATCATGGACAAGCTGAATTTCTGTCATCGAACTTGCCCTTACCTAGATCGGGTGAAGTCGCCGTTGCGTTGGATTGCATAAACTTAACCGGTGTTAATTTACGAAACGAGTTAGTGACTGAATACCGTCGTGGATATTTTGCAATCGGCGTCATTTACTCGGTCGGTGACAAAGTGGTCAATTGGCATAAAGGCGATTTTGTTATAGTTGCGGCAGATGGCAATCCTGCATCCCATGTTGTTTGTGCGAGCACACGCGTTTTTTCAGCAACACTTTTTGAAGGCTTTGCATCCGAGGATGTCGCCGCCTTACTGACCACTTTAGTCCCTGTTTACTACTCATTACATACGGTTGCCCGAGTTGCTCCCGGAGAAACCGTGTTAATTGATGCCGAATTGGGCACTAGCGCCATTGCCGCACATTCCATTTCTCGCTGGTTGGCAGCTCGCCCACGTTTATTTCGCTGCACCGACGAAGGCCCGCAAATACTTGATGGCGAGATCGTCATCGACTTGAGCAAACCCGATTTCATTAACTCCTTAACCGATGAAGATAGAAACATACAAGCACGCGCCTGGCTACACAGCACAAAATGCGATGGCAAAATATCTTCAGCTGGATTAGTGGCACCGAATGCCCATGAGTTGGTCCTGTCGGAAGACAGCGCTCCCTCTCTTGCATGCCCAAGGGAAAATGCCCATTCCACAATCAGCGCCCTAAAGTTGGCTTGTATTGCACCCAAAATATTTCAGCAATTGTTGTCAGACATCGCACAAATCGTTTTGTTTAGGCCGCAAATATTGGTGTCGGCACAACAATTAACACAGAAAGAAACTCTGGATATTCTCTCCGATAGCAGCCAGCAAAGTAGTGGTAGCACACCGATATTGTCTTTTATAAATTAAAGAGCAACAGCTGATTATTCAGAATGAATTTGTTTAGCAAGTCCATTGGTAAAATAAAAATAATATGCCCAATCAATCTCCCAACATAGCTTCTATGGCTGATGAAAAGAAACGTTTTCTGCTGAAGCAATTGTTGCTGCTTAAAAGCAATTTTAATGAACCACCACAAAAATCGTTGGCGGAGATACCTGAGGAATATTTTCGCCTGGATAAATATATAAGCACTGAGCTCCAGCTTAAAGAATTATCAAATGTAGTAATAGCTCACTTAACTTACGGCAAAAACCATATCAACTATTGCTCCAATAGCTACCTTTGCTTATCCGATCACCCGGAAGTCTTGGCTCGCGCAAAAGCGGCAATCGACCAATATGGCACATCAGTCTCCGAAAATCGGATTTCTTCAGGAGAAATCCCACTACACCGAGAACTTGAACAAAGCCTGGCGCACATTCACGACACCGAAGATGCACTTGCGCTACCGAGTATTTACGCAACTCACGTATCAATCATCGGTCATTTATTTGGCCCTAATGACTTGGTCATACACGATAGTTTGATTCAAAAAAATTTAGTTGCCGGCGGCCGGTTATCAGGGGCGAAACTGCTTTCCTTCCCGCATAACGATTGGGAAGAATTAGACAAATTGTTGTCTCAAAATCGTCGTATCTATCAACGCGTCCTTATCATGATCGAGGGTGTCTATGGCGCAGAAGGCGATATTGCCAATTTACCGCACTATATTGAGATAAAAAATCGCCATAAATGCCTGCTCTTGGTAGATGAAGCCCATGCCATTGGCGTACTCGGCCCTCGTGGTTTTGGCAGTCATGATCATTTTGGTCTGGATGCTAAAGAAGTCGATATCTGGATGGGGTCGTTAGACAAAGCTTTTGCAAGCAGTGGCGGCTACATCGCCGGCTCAAAGGTATTCATGGACAACATCAAACACAACGTACCGGGTGCCGTTTTGTACAACGCCGGCATTTCTCCTGCTAACACCGGTGCGGCCTTAGCAGCGGCGCAGATTCTTATCAAGACGCCATCGTATGCCAAACAATTACGCTCAAGAGCAGGATTATTTTTAAATCTTTGTCGCCGAAAAGGAATCAATACCGGCCTGTCTTTTGGTACAGCTGTTATACCGGTAATCACGGGCAACTCGGTGGAATGTGTACAACTTGGGCAAAAACTGGCAGCAGCCGGAATAAATGTAGAGTCCATAACCAACCCCAATGCGCCTGAGTCAATATCGAAACTGCGATTTATCATTAACAGCAATCTGGCAGAACGAGACATTATTTACACGGTTGATACTCTTGCTAAAGAATTAGAGCAACTGCGACAAAACTAATCAGTATCGGTTAACTATCGACGCCTATTTTTCTTCAAACGTCACCACGCCCTGCCAATACAGAGGCGGACTTTCCTGATACGCCACGGCCAACTCCAAGTAAAACTTGGAGGGGCCATCGTCTCCGTAATTATCTAAAATTCTTTGAAAACACACTGCCGCCTCATGCCAATCACCCTGCTGAAACGCACACAAACCATGGGCAAATGTTTTGCAGATCAGATTTTTTGAATCCTTCACACCCTCAGCTTTGCCGACAATCTCGATCAGCTCAACCGGCTCTTCACGGCCCACCAAACGAAAGCTGCCGACGGGACGACAAAGCACATTCACCAAACTGACCGCAATACCTTTGGAGGCTAAAATCTGGGTACCCAAAAACTAGTTAGCGCCTTGAATGCGCGAAGCAATATTCACCGTGTCACCTATCGCACGGTAATGACTGCCCTCCCCTGCATCCAATCGACCTAAAGTCATATCACCTTCGTGCAAACCGATGCGGGTGGCAAGATTGCCAAAATCGCTTGCCTGATTAAACCGGCTGACAGCCACCGCCATTTCCAAGGCCGCCAAACAGGCATTTAAACGCTGATTCCCCAGCGGCAGATCAATCCAGACCGCCATCATCGCATCGCCGGTCACATCAGCAATAATACCGTTGTGCGAACTCACCGGATGTCCCAACACCTGGTAATACGCATTGAGCAACTCCCACATTTGATGGGCTGTGTATTGGGCTGCGATTGTCGTATAGCCATCGATATCGGTCGCCAGACACAAGCCTTTGACATCACGATCAAAGGTAAATTGCGGGGTATTCTTTTCGGGAAACCATTGCCCCGGTGAAGCCGGCGTAAACTGCAACCATTGCGGAAACACCTGGCGAATAAAACAGATGATGCGAAGCCGTTCATGCAACAAATCGCGTCGCGACCACACTAACGAAAGCAGCCAGCACAGCGGCAACTGAATCAACAAGGGCACCGTCACCGGCAGCCATAAACCACTGCGACTAAAACAGCCAATGGCAAGCAGCGCATAGCCCCCGCCCAGAAGCAGACTTAATCCCATGCCGGTAAAACCCGAAAAGGCAATCAACACCAGACTGACCAGCAAACCAAAACCGAAATACACCAGCCCCGACGGCAACGCCGCGTCCACAAAACGCCACTCCAGCAAATTGGCAAATTGCGTCGCCATAATTTCCACCCCGGCCATTTTGCCGCTGCGAGTATCCGAAAAAGGCGTTTGAAAGAAATCGGTTTTGCCCGCCGAATACTGGCGATTGGCCTTGCCGACGAACACCACCTTGCCTTGTAAATCGCTCACCAAGCCTTGGTAAACATCGCTATACGACTCCATTCTCAACGTTTGCGGCGGGCCGTAATAATCCAGATAACGCGAGTCATCCCCGCAAATGATGCTTGCAATCCGTTGGCTTAACACCGATGTCGTCCGAAAAATCGTCGACCTGCTCGTGGGCTCCGACAAACACAGCCTGCGCTGCGCGGTTAACCAGGTCGACAACGGCCCATTGGCGGGCAGCATGTCGTTTACTTGGCCGCTGCTTTGCAGATAAACCAGCCAGGTCAATACCGGCAACGTGGGCGCTTCGGCAAGATCATCGAGAAAAACCCAGCCCTCCCGAATGATGGTACTGCCTGCGTCATTGGTCAGATGATAAGGCGCAAGATCGAATACAGACTGCGCCAGCAAAGGGTTAGCGCTAATTTTGCGCATCGCCACCAGTTGCTCGGAAAGCGCTTGCCCGCCTTCTTTTTGCACGAAAGCTGCCTGATTAGTGCTTGAGCATTCATCGCGCCCGTAAAAGTCTTCAACGCCACGGCGTAACTTCTGCACACACTCGGTAAGCAGCACATTGCCTGCCTTGCGCATCGCCTCGGCAAGGGCCGGATCATTTTCAGCTTGAGAGGCAATAAACTGGAGATCGAAAACGATTAACGCCACGCCCTGGCGCTGCAATTGATTGATCAACTGCGCATGCAGCTTGCGCCAGCGCGTCAAATCCTGGCCCATTCCCAAACGCACTTCCGAGATTTCATCCATCGCCACCACCACGGCTTCCGGAGGCGGCGTGCGTGCGCCGCGAAGCTTAAACAGTGATTCCAGACCCAATGCCGTTTCCATGCCGGTCAGGTAATCGATACCGCTGCCCAGCAAGGCACTGATTAAGGCGATGATGAGAGTGCGTGGGATGTAGTTGCTCATGTATACAGCTCTCGTTCCCACTCGCTGTATGGGAATGGGGGACACTGACTCGGCGCAGCGCGCCTGGAATTCATTACCACGCAGCGCGTGGAAACGAGGGTAAATAGAAAATTCAATAAAAATCAATGGGGAATCACCCATCCCCATTGATTTTTGTATGACTATGGGCAGTTGCTGGGCGGATTATTTGGGCAAGCGGTATTGGCAACTGTGCCAATTAATTTTATAGGTAATGGGCTGATTCTATATTTAAGACAGACTTGATGACCATCTATAGTTGTAGTTGAACAAGCATAAGTGGTTGCTGCTTTAGAAAAATAGATACCGGCAACAGCGGCGCCGACAGCCAAAGCAATCAGTATGGATTTGATAGGGTTTACAGAAATTAAAGTAGGTATTTTTTTTAAATCCATAGACTGATGGCCTTTACTGGTTAAGTTGGAATAGGAATTAAGCTGTGCATTCATGCGATTTGTTTCGCCTCCTGATGAGTTAAAGTTATTTTAAAAAGCCAAATTAATGCGCGAGAACAGCAGCCTGCTCGGCGCCAACAGGGTTTCATTGTTATTGGTGTTTTGGTAGTTAATCCTGTCATCGAATACGTTATTCACCCCCAGGCTAAGCATGCCATGGCGTTGAGGCAAGCGGTAACTTAAGTTTAAATCCACAATAAAGAAATTTGATACCTCGGCAGCTCGACTGACTGAATTTTGATTTTGAAATATGCCCGTTTGATGAATAAACGAAGGTTTAATCTTCAGCGCCAAGCCCGAGGGGTGAAACAAGCCCAAAGTGAGCGGCACTCGATGGGTTTGCACAGTATCAAATAATCCGTTAATTATTGAATTATCAGGTGTGATAGCCCGACCAGGTTGATCAATGCTTTCATAAAAATATTCTGTGCCCAGCGATACTCTTTCGTGCGGAGTAAAGTTAACATAGGCCCTGGCAATCTGTTCAGATCGGTCAACGCCATTGTTGCCGCCCGGTATATAGAGTTGTCGTTCCGAATATTCCAAACCTGAAGCCAGCTGATTTGAAAACTTATGGTCGACACCCGCCCCATAGCGCCAAGCTACCGTGCCATCGACATCGTCGAATAACTGATTGAATCCGGCCACCTGGGTAGGCTCAATTGTTTGATTAGAATTTCGAAAAACGCTTAAAGTTCTAAACGCAGCCGCACGAAAGGTGGTTGACCTGAAAGGACTCCACTCTATACCCAGCTTGGGATTGACGGGGGTAAGTTGTAAGTTTCCCCATTTAAAAAAATCGACGCTACCACCTACTGTTGCCGCTAAATTGTTAGAGAGATTAAAGGTTGAATAATTGTAAATATTTGTTCTAGTTAAATTGTTGTTGTTAGTAATCGAGCTATCAAAAACAACCGTCTTATAATTTAATTGTTGGTCAATATGACCGAAGCCGGAAATAAGATTGTAATTAGAGCCGGTGTAACGATGTTGCAGCTCTGAAATAAAGCCATTCCGATCGGTAATAATACTTTTTGGTATTAAAAACTGAGTATTCAAAAACTCCAGTATGTCATGGCTTTTTTGCCTGATGCCCACATCCTGATAAATAAACGATGCAAGCACTGAAGAATTAGGCGTCAATTCATAGCGCCCGCCTAATCGATAACTATCGACCCGTTTGGTTTCTTTAAAATCCTTGGAGTAGTTATTCAAATCAAAGTTAAGCGCCAGATCGCCGTTATCCGTTTCTTCATGCCGATATTCGGCTTGCAAATTCAGCTTATCCGTTACCTGGCCTTGCAGGAAGGCATTGTACAAATCCTTTTTAAGGAAGTTGTTGTCCCTGAAGCCGTCGGTTTCATAATGAAACTGGCCCAGGCTGAACGAGGCCTTGTCCCGCAAGCCGGACAGCGTGACGTTATCGCCCCAGGTGTTGTTGCCGCCATACAGCCCGGAGGCCTGCAAGGCAAAGCGGTTGTATTCAAACAAGGGATTGAATTCGTTGTAGCTGAGTTCAGACGGGCCCAAGCCATTGAGGATAAATAAATTGCTCTCGGCCAGATTGGGTTGAATGGGCGTGATGTTGACCGGCTGTAACAATTGCGATTGCAATAACTCGCTGACCCGGGCGATTTCATGACGGGGCATGGCCGCGTAGTTATCCGCCAGCAAGCGATGGGCCGAATAATTGCCTGGATCCTTGTTTACCGATTTCCAGCCTTCCAGCAGGCCTTGTTGTTGAAAGCCCAGCTCATTATAAATTCGCCCTTGTGCGGCGCTGCGGGCGGCTAAATCTTTGTCCAGCAATAGGCTGGAGCGATACACGCTGCGGTTGTCATTTAACTCGATGGCCTTCTGCATATCTTGCAGCGCTTCAATCGGGCGGTTGGTGGTTTGTTTGTTGATGGCATCGTAAAAATACGGCGTCGGGTCTTTGGGGTCGCGCTGTTTTGCCAAGTCAAACTGATCTTCCGCCAAGCTGCTGCGTTTTTCTTCGTAATAGGCTTTGCCCAGATAACTGCGAATAATGGCGTTGTTCGGGTCAAGTGTGGCGGCAATCTCAATATCCTGGCGCCCTGCAACAACGTCGCCTTTGCGAATCTTTGCCAGCCCCAAACCCAAGCGCGCCAATGGCGAGGTGGAATCCAGCGACAACGCGCTTTCAAAAGTTTGCTGGGCCAAGTCAGACTCGGTATTGAGCAGATAAGCAAAGCCCATCACGGTTTGGGTTCTTTCCAGCTTGGGATCCAGCGCCAGTGCTTGTTGTGCGGATTGTCGACTGTCGCTGTTCAAACGACTGGAGAGTTCCAGCTCGGCTTTACGCGCCCAGGCCATTGCATCATTGGGGGCGAGTTTAACGGCCTGCTCGGCGGCGTCTATCGCCTTACTTAATTGAAAGCGCCCCTGTTCGGCATAAGAAAGCGCTGAATACGCGGTGGCCGATTGCGGATCGGCAGTAACGGCCTGATTGGCCAGGGCGTAAGCCTCGTCTTTGCGATTTTGGGACAGCGCTAGCACTGACTGCAAGGCCAGAGCTTCGGCATCGTTGGGATGTTTTGCGCGTATTGCCTGAATGTCTTGCAGGGCCAGCTCGGTTCGACCGGCGGAAAGCCGCATCGCTGCGCGTACTTTATAAAAATAAGTACTGTGCTTTTCTGCTGCCAAGCCATCCAGTTGGCTTAAGGCCTGATCCACATGGCCTTGGCGAAAGGCTTGTGTCGCTTGGCCGATATCGCTATCGATTGCAGCATCTTTGGGTGTAGACAGAATGGGCGGGTAATACAATGCCCAAACCACGGCATCTTGCGGCTGTATATCAATTTGCGCGCGTGGCGCCTGACCCAATTGAACCTGACCGCCTTCGCCGGGTTTAAGCTGAATGCTGCCTTGGGCATTGAAAAATTTGACGCCGCCTTCGTAAACCCACAGCGCGGCCTTGGCATCATCGACACTGAAGGCGAATTCAGTGCCTTCGGGGCCTGCATTGGCGATGGGGGAGTTAATCTGTAAATGTCTGGGTGTGCGGCTGATGAAATGCACAAAGCCCTTGAGCATGTCCAACAAGGTGGGATTATTGGCGGCAATGCCGTTTAAGGTGAGTACAGTACCTTGATCCAGTCGTAACACGATGCCGTCCGGCAACAACAGCGAGGCACGACTGAAAGCCTCGACCTTGACCCTACTGCCCTGGCAGATGCTTTGATTGAGCCTGGCCTCTTGCCAATGTCCGTTGCGATCGCTGTCAAAAGACAACTTACCTTGCAAGGATACTAATTTCGCAGCGGATTCAATGGCACAGTGTGAGCTGGATACTTCCGCATCTGCCCAAGAAAGTGTCGTAAAAAAAGCCAGTAGAGGCAAGGTCAGGTAACGCATAGTGGCTCCGCAGGGCGTGAGTTTCGATTGAGTTAACCGATAATAAGCGTTAAGCCTCTATGCATTCAAGTATAAGTAGCTACATAAGAAAGCGCAATTTAATGCCCTACCTGAAAATCACCAATAAGCCGGTGTTTGTTTTCTATTCTGAGCGTTTTTTCATCCAACACCACATAACCGCCTTTGGTGAGTTCTTTCATGACTTTATTGACCATTTCTCTGGATGAACCGACCATATTGGCAAGTTCTTGCTGGGTTGGGCGGTTGTAAATCACGGAAATATTGCCTTCTTTAACTGCCATGTCCTGCAATACTTTGATGGTTCTTTCATAGACATTGGATAAAGCCATTTGCTTAACCTTTTCGGTCAGGAACCTGATTTTTTCGGATAACACGCCAAGCAAAGAAATTGCCACGTCGGGATGCTGCCTAAGCCAGTGAATAAAATCGGCTTTGCAAATCACGCCACAAATAGTCGGTTCAATGGCTTGTACAGAGGCCGAGCGCGGTTCATCACTTAACAATGCCAACTCGCCAAAATGGCTGCCGGGATCTTGTGTCGATAGTGTCACTTCCTTGCTTTTTTCATCGCTTCCGTAAATCCGCACCTTGCCGGACAAGATTATATAAAGCGAACTGGTGTCGTCGCCTTCAGAAATAATAATGGTATGTTTGGCATATTTTACTGATTTCGCTTTACTTGCTAGTGCGAAAAGCGCGTCTTCGGGGAGTTTGGCTAGAAACGGAATTTTGATGAGGCCTAAGTAAACATCTTGTTGCATGGATAATTCATTATTTGATGTAAGTGGCTAGCATTCTAGTCGTTAAATTTTACTTGGGAATCTGTAGGGATTTTCCTAGCATTATCTTAAATGCCCCAACTAGCTGATATGAATAACAAAATATGACAAATTTACATTAAAAAATATTTTTTTTCAGGTGGGCCAGATAAAGCTGTCTAATATATGACAACAATTTGTCATATATGCCAGTTATAGCTTACAACATTTGAACTTAGATGAAGTTATTTACACCCGTTACTCTATTGATCCGCATTTTGCTGCTGTTTGCTTATGCGTTAGTTAGCGCTCTCCCAATACTTCCTGCCTACGGTGCAGAACCGGTACGCATTGGTATTCTGGCTTTTCGCTCTCAACAAGAAACCTTGAAACAATGGCAGCCTTTGGCGCAAGCCTTAAAACAAGCTATTCCAGCGCGTAATTTCACTATTCAAGCGTTTAATTTTGCCGAACTGGAAGCCGCCGTTGTCAATCATCAGCTGGATTTTGTCTTGACCAATCCAGGACACTACACGCTATTGGCAAGTCGGCATGGTCTATCATCGCCTCTTGCCACGTTGGCTCCCACACGAAGGGAGCCGGCCATTTCAGAGTTTGGGGGGGTGATTTTTAGCCGGGCAGATTCGGCCGCTATCAAATCCTTACAAGACATCCAAGGCAAAACCATCGCTGTCACCGATACTGGATCTATGGGTGGCTACTTGGCGCAAGCTTATGAACTGCACCATGTCGGCATTCATATTCCCAAAGACATCCAATTACTGACTACTGGCATGCCTCATGATACTGTCGTCGATGCCGTTTTGTCCGGTCGTGCCGATGTAGGATTTATCCGAAGTGGCGTTCTGGAAAGTCTGATCAGTGAAGGCAAGCTTAAGCTTGCGCAAATCAATGTCATCAATCTACAAGTAAAAAAGAATTTCCCACTGCGTCTTTCTACCCGACTGTATCCGGAGTGGCCGTTCTCATCGTTACATGACGTTGATGAAAACCTAGCCCGACATGTCGCGTCAGTGTTGTTTCTGCTTGAAGAAAGCCCAGCAATAACCCACGCCATCGGCATTCACGGTTTTGTCGTCCCGGCCGATTACAAACCCGTCGATGATTTACTCAGGGAATTGCGCTTACCACCCTACGAAGCATCGCCTGAATTTACCTTGCAAGATGTATTCATCCGCTATCAATGGCAACTTATTGTCGGTTTTCTGGGCCTTGGCCTGATTACTTTGCTGGTCTTTCGCTTATGGATAGAACGCCAAAAAGTGCGAAAGCAAAGCGGGCTGTTAGCCGCAAGTGAAGCCAAACTGACTTTGATTTTAGACAATGTTGATGCCTGTATTTATCTAAAAGACAGGCAAGGCCGCTATCTCTATGCCAACCATCAGGTGCAAGAGCTGTTTTCAGCAACAGAGGATGAAATCCTTGGACAGTTTGATGATCATTTCTTTGATGTAAATACCGCCGCGCAATTACATGCCAATGATCTATTGGTGCTGGAGAATGGACAGATATTAAAAACCGAGGATAGCAATCTCAACACGATTAATAACCAAGTTTCGACCTATTTAACGATCAAGCTCCCGCTGCGTAATGAGACTGGGGAAATCTATGCGCTGTGCGGCATTTCCAGCGACATCACCCAAACAAAAAAAATCGAAAAATACGAGCAATTTCGCAGCCATATTCTGGAACTGCTCTCCGGCAACACCAAGCTTTCCAGCGTGCTTGAAGCCATTGTGCTTGGCGTGGAGCAATTGAATCCAAAAATGCTGTGCAGTATTTTGTTGCTGGATAGCGAAGACAAGCATCTCACAAACGGCATAGCTCCGAGTTTGCCTGAGTTTTACAACGCAGCCATCAACGGTGTTGCAATCGGCGTAGGTGTGGGCTCCTGCGGGACGGCTGCGTTTACAGGCAAACGTGTCGTTGTGGAAGACATTTCTACACATCCTTATTGGTCACCTTATAAAGAATTGGCTGCAAGCGCGGGGCTTTGTGCGTGTTGGTCGCAACCTATCTTTTCAGGCATGGGCAAAATATTAGGCACCTTCGCCATTTATCATCATGAAGTTCGCCCACCCTCAGAAGATGATATTTTTCTTATTGAACAAGTCGCTCGTTTAGCCAGCATAGCGATTGACCGAAAAAACGCGGAAAACAAGCTGCGTACCAGCGACCTTGCGCTTAAGGCCATTTCTCAAGGCGTTATCATTACCGGTACTGACCAGAATATTATATGGATGAATGATGCCTTTTTGGCGATCACCGGCTATACAAAAGAAGAAGTTATGGGCCAAAATTGCCGTTTTATACAAGGCCCGGAAACCGATCAGGAAACATTAAAAACATTGCGTCTTGCACTGGCTCAAGGCAGCGAAATTTCCACAGAAATCCTCAATTACCGCAAAGACGGCAGTAAATTCTGGAACGATTTGCGTATCTCGCCGACTTACGATGATCTCGGTCTTTTAACGCATTTTGTTGGCATCACTCGCGATATTACCGAGCGTAAACTGGCTCAAAAAGCCACCCAAGCTGCAGCCGAATACGCCCGAAATCTGATCGAAACCAGCTTGGATCCGCTGGTAACCATCAGCCCATCCGGTAAAATTACCGATGTCAATGTCGCCACCGAAAAGGTCACAGGCGTTAACCGGCGCATGCTGATAGGTAGTGACTTTGCGGTCTATTTTACCGACCCTGACAGTGCCCGCAAAGGCTATGCGCAAGTGTTTTCACAAGGATTTGTGACCGATTATCCGCTGGCGATTCGTCATCAATCCGGCAAAATCACCGATGTGCTTTATAACGCCAGCCTGTATCGCGACAGCAATGGTGACGTAGTGGGAATATTTGCTTCAGCGCGCGATATTACCGAACGCAAACTGGCAGAATCAAAACTCCATCTGGCCGCCAGTGTCTTTAGTTATGCTCGCGAGGGCATCATGATCACGGAGCCTGACGGCACCATCATTGACGTCAATGATGCCTTCTGCCGCATCACCGGATACACCCGCGACGATGTCATTGGCAATAATCCGAGTTTGTTAAGCTCAGGCCACCATCGCAAAGAATTTTACGTTTCTTTGTGGCACGATTTGCTCGAGAAGGATCATTGGTATGGCGAGGTTTGGAACCGCCGCAAAAATGGTGAGGTCTTTGCCGCCATGCAGACCATCAGTGCCGTCAATGACAATCAAGGTAAAACGCGCCATTACGTTGCCTTATTTTCCGACATTACCACCATTAAAGCGCATGAACGCGAGTTAGAACACATCGCCCATTATGACGCGCTGACCAGCCTGCCCAACCGTGTACTGTTGGCAGATCGTTTGCATCAAGGCATGGCGCAAGCGCTGCGTCATTCGCAGCCACTCGCAGTGGCTTATCTCGATTTGGATGGTTTTAAAGCCATTAACGACCGCTTTGGTCATGAAGCGGGCGACCAGTTACTGATCGCCTCGACTGCCAACATGAAAAACGCCTTGCGTGAAGGCGACACCCTGGCGCGTTTGGGCGGCGACGAATTTGCTGCAGTTTTGCTAAATCTTACCGACATCGAAGACAGTGTCCCAGTGCTAATTCGCTTACTGGCAGCCGCGGCTCAACCGGTACATATCGGTGACCTAACCTTGCAAGTGTCCGCCAGTGTGGGCGTCACTTTCTATCCGCAGGGTGAAGATATTGATGCCGATCAGCTGCTTCGGCAAGCCGATCAGGCCATGTACCTGGCTAAACAGGCGGGGAAAAATCGTTACCACGTTTTTGATGCCGAACAAGACAACAGTATTCGTGGTCATCACGAAAGTTTGGGACATATTCGCGACGCACTGACCGCCAACAATTTTGTGCTGCACTATCAACCCAAAGTCAATATGCGCACCGGCACTGTGATCGGCGCGGAAGCCCTTATTCGCTGGCAACACCCGCAACGCGGCCTTTTGCCGCCACTTATTTTTCTGCCGGTTATTGAAGATCATCCGCTTGCCATCGATATCGGCGAATGGGTGATAAACACAGCTCTCACGCAAATGGAAATCTGGCATGACGAAGGGCTGGAGCTTGCGGTTAGCGTCAACATTGGTGCCCGCCAATTGCAGCAAGTTGACTTCGTCGAACGTTTGCAGGCGATTCTGGCAGAGCATCCTAATGTTTCACCCAGCAATCTCGAACTGGAAGTGCTGGAAACCAGTGCATTGGAAGATATCGGCAAGGTCTCCAAAATTATTCATGAATGCCGGGATATGGGTGTCAAATTCTCTCTGGATGATTTTGGTACCGGCTACTCCTCGCTGACCTATCTAAAACATCTGCCTGCCGCTCAGCTAAAAATTGATCAAAGCTTCGTGCGCAACATGTTGGATGACCCAGAGGATCTGGCAATTGTCGAAGGTGTGCTGGGCTTGGCAACGGCATTTCGCCGTGATGTGATTGCTGAAGGTGTTGAAACCCTGTTGCATGGTGAAATGTTACTGCAACTTGGCTGCGAAATGGCGCAAGGTTACGGCATCGCTAAGCCCATGCCCGCCGATTTGATTCCAAATTGGATAGCGACCTGGTCACCCGACCCTGCCTGGCTTAATCTGCCTTATGTCAGCCGCGGCGATCTGCCCTTGCTGTTTGCGGGTGTCGAACACCGTGCCTGGATCGCTACAATCAACAACTTTGTGACTGGCGAACAGACCATGCGGCAGCTACCCGATCACCATGAATGCCGCTTTTTAGCGTGGCTGGCAGGTGACAACAAGCTTCGATATTCTGACATTCCGGTCTTCCAGACAATCGAGCCACTACACAAGCAACTGCACACTACTGCCGAGGAGCTGATCAATCTTCAAATGGAGGGGCGTAATTCAGATGCGCTTGAGAGATTGGACGAGTTTCATGAGCTGGGCAATGCCTTACTGGAGCATTTGAAAATACTGGTACAGACTATCAAGCCTTAAGTGTTTCATAAAAATGGGAGGGTCTTGAGTGCTGTGGTATCTTTCCTGCTCATTTGATTGAGCGCTTTTCAATAGTATTTCACGGGTACCAGCATGAAAATTACCGCCGTTATTCCTAGCTATAACAATGCCGACTTTATTGCCGATGCTATCAACAGCATCTTGAGGCAAACGCAGCCTGTCGATGAGATCATCGTTATTGATGATGGCTCGACGGATAACACCGAGCAAATCGTGCAGGCATTGTCAGCCGATATCATCTATTTTAAGCAGGAAAACCGAGGTCCGTCGGCGGCAAGAAACCAGGGCATCAAGTTAGCTAAAGGTGATTGGATTGCTTTTCTGGATGCTGATGATCAATGGGTTCAAAATAAAATTGAAACACAATTAGGTAATCTTGAGCGCTACCCAGAACTCCGCTTACTGACAGCTGATATGACTGAAATAGATAAACATGGACAAGTTCTTACCAAATCAGCGTTAGCCAAACATAACTTGTTCGATGGCTTTCAACGACTCAACGGAGGTCCAATACCTAATGCACTAACTGCATTGTTAGAAAAAAACTTTATTCCACCCAGTACAGTGCTAGTGTTTCGAGAAATATTATTTGAAACCGGACTCTTTAATGAAAACATCCGATTTGGTGAAGACCTGGAGTTATGGGCCAAAATTGCTGCTAAATATCCAATTAATTGCCTCCCTGAATCATTGGCTTTACGGCGTCTTCATGGCAATAATGCCACTCAAAATATCCTGCGCATGCTGGAAGACTTAGTTAAAGTGCTGCGATCGCTTAAGTCGAATGTTCGGAATGAATTGGCAAATCAAGGCTGTAATATTGATATGTTAATAGCCAATAGCCTGACAAATCTTGGCTATTGGTATTTCAGTCAAGCGCGTTATAAAGAAGCAAGAACTGCATTTCTTAGCAGTTTAAACGAACGAATTACCACTAGAGCAATACTCTACTTATTCTCATCTTGTTTACCGCATACTGTTATTTTAGGGATTAAAGCGGTCAAACAATTAATCAGCAAATCTACCGCCAAATAAAGTCATCCAAGGCTATATTTGGTATACAAACGGTAACTATTATGGATGCTTTAAGTGAGTAAAAAAATTATAAAAAACATCCTATATATTGAAAATGGCATCGGCTATGGTGGTGCAATTATTTGTTTGAGGCACCTGATCAGGCATTTGGACCGAAGCCGCTTTCATCCACTGGTTGTCACTGGCCGCACTGGACCGCATTATCGCGAAATCGCGCAAGAGGCCGATTGGCAGCATATCCCCGATAGACACATCGATGTGAACGCGTTACGAGACAAACTTAGGTCAATAACCTGGTTGCATCGAATTCCTGGCTTAAGCACTTTGCTAAATCAAATAGTGTCGAGAACCGATGATGTTTTCAATTTTCTTCCATTTTTTATACGCCTACTCTGGAGAGCTTGGCACGGCAAAGTAGATTTGATCCACGCCAATAACGAACCCTTGTGCAACCGCGCTGCGCTGTTGGCAGGTAAACTCTTACATATACCGACGGTTTGCCATGTCCGAGGCGATCAATCCGGCTCGCGATTGATGCGCTGGGCATTCAGCCTGCCTAAGCATTTTATTTCCGTATCGCATTGGGTTTCTAAAAGCATGCAGGACAAGCTGCAAGTGCCTCCTGAAAAAATCAGCGTCATTTATGATGGGATCGAATTGGAAAAACTTGACGTATTTGTCGATGGCAACTTATTTAGAACACAACACCACGTTCCCAAAGAGTCATTTGCCGTTGGCCTGGTCGGCTTATTAATTCCCTGGAAAGGCCAAGAGCTGTTTCTTGATGCGGCCAAATTACTGCGCAACAAAATCCCCAATCTTAAAATGCTCATCATCGGCGGCACGCCTGATGATTGTGTGGCTTATGAAGCCAATTTACGTCAACGTATAATTGATGAAGGCCTAGAAGATATCGTCAGCTTTACCGGCCATGTTTCTGACATGTCCGTTGTCTATAACGGCTTGGATGTTGTGGTTTCAGCATCAACCAGCCCTGAACCATTGGGAACAGTGGTTATTGAAAGCATGGCCATGGGACGGCCGTTGATTGGACCCAATCATGGCGGTGCCGCTGAAATGATGGCTCACGATCACACTGGCCTTTTATTTACCCCAAATGATGCCGGTTCCTTGGCGGAGCAAATCGAGCGTTTTTATCTAAGTCCGGACTTACGCCTTCGCTTGGGACAAAATGCCAGAAACCACGCCCTGGCAACCTTTTCGGTGGCAACGCATGCCCATAAAATCCAAGCCATTTACGATAGCCTTTTACCCTAATTCAGCATAACCATGAATCCATACATTTCCAGAGAAATTATTTATCCCTTGCAAGAGAAATTATTGCATCGACCAACCTTCCCTTACCTGGCCGAACTGGAAAAATCGCAATGGCTGTCGCGCGCCGATATTGAAGCTTTGCAGCTGAAAAAGCTGCAAACGCTACTTAAAACTGCTGAAGCACATAGCCTCTGGCATAGTCAACGTATCAAAGAATCCGGCATTAGCATCGATCAACTAAGTTTCGAAGAATTCAGAAAACTGCCGACGATGACCCGAGCCGATGCCCAACAACACGGGCAGGACATGGTCTGGCATGGAGTGCCAGGCGGGACGTTTCGTTACACAACCGGTGGCTCCAGTGGTCAACCGCTGATTTTTTATTTTGGCCGAGCCAGACAAGCCGCCGATGCCGCCGGACGCATTCGTGCCAGACGCTGGTGGGGTGTTGATGTCGGAGAGCCGGAAGTCTATTTGTGGGGCGCGCCGGTTGAATTGAATAACACCGACAAAGTTAAAACCATTCGTGACCGATTACTGAATCAGCTCGTCTTAAACGCCTTTGCCATGTCGCCGGAACGCATGGCGACTTACTTAACAGCCATTGAAAAGTTCAAACCTCGTTGTATTTACGGCTATGCCAGTAGCGTTGCGTTATTGGCACGTTTCGCAAAGCAGCAAGGCAAGCCAATTTCGCTACCCAGCCTGAAAGTGATTTGCACCACCGGCGAGCCGCTTTATCCCGAGCAGCGCCAGATTATTTCCGAAGTTTTTAATGTGCCTGTGTCCAATGAATTCGGAAGTAGGGACGCCGGACTCATTGCCCACGCCAACAATCATCAACAAATGCTGTTGTTGAGTGAAAGCAATATCCTTGAAGTCCTGGATGCAGAAGGCAATCCAGTCAAACCGGGGGAAATGGGTGAGGCCGTGATGACGGGACTATGTTCGGAAGCCCAGCCCTTCATACGCTACCGCACCGGCGACATGGTCAAATTATCGGCCGATGTTGATAAAGATGGCCGCGGCCTGCATGTCATTGAAGAAGTCATTGGCCGCAGCACGGACTTTTTGGTACATGAAAACGGCTCGATCATTCATGCCTTGGCCGGCATTTATATTCTCAGAGAAACACCGGGCGTCGAACAATTCAAGCTTATTCAACATGCCATTAATGAGTTTGAAATTCTGATTGTGGCCAATAAATTTTGGGAACACTCCTCAATGCCTGCCATAGAAAATAAAGCTAAAGCCCGTTTCGGTGCGGCTTGCAAAGTCGATGTAAAACTTGTAGACAGCATACCTCCAGAAGCCTCAGGCAAAATCAGACAGGTGGTTTCTAAAGTGCAGCCAGTTTTCTGATATCGCAGGGTAAATAAGTCACATCCATTCACTTACAAAGTAGGCTATATTGAACTTATAAGTTCTTAAGCTTGTTTGCTTAAAAAACCGCAACAACAAAACCAGGCAATTCAAATGCCCAAAAGTGATACGCAACCTGATCACAATCGATTGCTTCCTCAAGGTTTCAACGATTCTTCAGAAGCCCTAAATTCCGGAATATTCCATTCGGTGGTCGATCACATGCCTAATGGTCTGATTTATTGCCAAATGCTTTATGACCAAGAGGGGCATGCCTGTGATTTTGTGTTTCTGTATTCAAATGCGGCGTTTACAGGACTTACCGGATGGCATGACGTCGCCGGCAAGCGTATTTCAGAAGTGCTTCCCGATATTCTCCAATCAAATCCTGAACTACTGAATATTTATAGTCGTGTCGCCAAAGGCGCGCCGGCCGAAAAATTTGAATCGTTTATCGGAACATTGGGCAAGTGGTTTATCGTTAATGTCTTTAGTCCTAATAGAGAGCACTTTGTTGCCGTTTTCAATGACATTTCCGAACAAAAAACGTTTGAGAGTGCGCTGGAAAGGCTGATTGATGCCGTTCGCCAATGCGACGAAGTCATAATTATTACTGACAATGCAATGCAAATTCACTATGTGAATCCAGCTTTCGAAAGACTATTTGGTTACACTCAAGAAGAGATCAACGGCAAGGCATTAAGCATTCTGCTGCCTGATGATGCCGAGCTAAAACCCTATAACAAAATTGAAAATCGCGCGTTTACCGGTGAAAAATTACGCCGAGCCAAGGATGGCCGAAACATCCCGGTATTGTTGAAAGTTGGGCCGATCCTTGATCATGAAGGTACCGATATTGGCTTTATAGGCACGATGACTGATCTGACCGAGATCAAATCAGTGATGAAAACGTTGGCAGAGAGTGAAGCCTTCAACCGCGCCATCCTGGATTCGGTGAGCGATGAAATTGCCGTGCTTGATCGCCACGGCTTTATTATCAAGGTCAATGAATCCTGGAGTAAATTCTCCCTGGAAAACAGCCTGATACCTGGCAAACCTTATCCCTATACCGATATTGGCAGTAACTATCTGGCAGCTTGCCAATCCAGTATTAACGATGATGCGGGGGCTAACAATAATCCACAAGAAGGTATTCGCGCAGTATTGGAAGGTCGACTATCTACCTTTAGCATGGAATATCCTTGCCATACTGCTGACCAGCAACGTTGGTTCAAAATGAAAGCCATGCCGCTTGGCTCAGCAAAATATGGCGCAGTTATCTCGCACACCGATATCAGCGAGTTCAAACTTGCCGAACAGGCATTGCAATCCAGCGAAATGCGCTTTCGCAATCTCTTAGAAAACATTCCATCGGTTGCAGTGCAGGGCTACGGAAGCAATGGTGTTATTCATTATTGGAACGAAGCGTCGGAAAACATCTATGGCTATACCGCCGATGAAGCCATAGGTAAAAATCTGCTTGAACTGATCATTCCGGAAGAAATGCATGACGATGTTAAACACGCCATCCAATCAATGTTTGCATCCGGCTGCCCAACGCCTTCTTCTGAATTATCGCTACTGCGTAAAGACGGTACAAAAGTAGATGTTTTCTCAAGCCATGCCTACGTCCATGTCCCGGGAAAAGAGCCCGAACTGTTCTGCGTTGATGTTGATCTGTCTGAGCGTAAACGCATTGAAGAAGCCTTGCGAGCCAGTGAACAACGCTGGCAATTTGCGCTGGAAGGCGCTGGCGATGGGGTGTGGGATGTTAATCTGGAAACATGTAAATCTCATTATTCAAAGCGCTACCAGGAAATGCTTGGGTATGCCGACGGTGAGTTCACCGATAGCCACAGTGAATGGCTGGTTCGAATACATCCCGACGATAGAGAGCGAGTAGACGAGGCTGTTACATCATATTTAGAAGACAAATCTGACATTTATGCCATCGAATACCGACTCCGCTGCAAGGATGGCAATTATAAATGGATTTTTGCCCGCGGCATGACAGTCAGTCGCAATGCCGATGGTCAGCCGCTACGTATGGTTGGTACGCATACAGACGTCACCGAGCGCAAAAAAATGGAAGGCTTATTACGGGAAAGTGAAGAACGATTTCGCAAAATTGCCAACTCAGCCCCCTTGCTTATATGGATTGCAGGAAGTGACAGCCTGTGCAGTTGGTTTAGCCAGGGATGGCTGGATTTTACAGGCAATTCTCTGGATCATGAATTGGGCAACGGCTGGACGAAAAGCGTACATCCAGATGATTTAGCTAGATGCTTAGACACCTATCTAAATCATTTTAATCAGCGACAACCTTTTCACATGGAGTACAGGATTAAACACCATAGTGGAGAATACCGGTGGATCCATGACAATGGCGTGCCTCGCTTTGACGATAATGGCGAGTTTCTCGGCTATATCGGTTCCTGTCTGGATATAACTGATGCCCACGAAGTGCAGGAAGCATTTAAAAAAAGTCAGGAAATGTTAAATGAGGCCCAACATATCGCACATCTGGGTAGCTGGGATTGCAGCATTGTCGATGGCAAAGTCAATTGGTCAGAAGAAGCAGCGAGCATTTATGTTCCTGATATACCTACCATTACCCCGAGCTTCGAAGCCTTCCAGCAATCCATCCATCCTGATGATAGGGATAAAGTCATGGCGGCAATTGCAGCTGCTTTAGATTATGGCCTTCCTTACAATATTGAGCATCGAGTAGTATCAAAAATAAAAGGCATCCGCACTGTCCATGCGCAAGGTGTTGTCTACCGCGAAGTCAATGGCTTAGCCACCCGCATGGTGGGAAGCGTTCATGACGTTACCGACCAGCTACGCGCTGAACAATCCATCAAAGAAACACGCGAACAGCTCGAAAGCATGACGGCCGCTGTTCCTGGCGTGGTGTACCAGTTTGTCCGCTTTATTTCTGGAGAATGGCAGTTTCTTTATTTGAGTAAAGGCGTTGAAGAACTCTATGGTGTAACTGCAGAAAATGCGCTTCTCGATTACCGAGTTATTACCCACCGCATTTTGCCGGAGGACCGCGCCGCACAACGAGAATCCGTTGAACATTCAGCCAGAACTTTTACGTTGTGGGCGCATGACTTTCGCATTATCACCACGGACGGCAGACTTAAATGGGTTCGAGGGCGAGCCACACCCAAATTACAAGCCGATGGCAGTATACTTTGGAACGGCATTCTGACGGACATCACTGAGCTGAAAAAGGTAGAGGACTCACTTCTACTCTCCTCCAGTGTGTTTGCCCATACTCAGGAAAGCATCATTATTACCGATGCCAATTGTCATATTATTGAAGTCAACGCTGCTTTTATCCGTGAACATGGCTACAGCCGTGAGGAAATCATCGGTAAGAACCCTCACATACTGCAATCCGGTATTCATAGCAAAGAGTTTTATCAGAGTATGTGGCAGGGTATTGAAGAAAGCGGCTATTGGAGCGGTGAATTATGGAATCGCAAAAAAAATGGTGATATTTACGCTGCGTTACTTACCATTTCAGCCGTTAAAAATGAGCAAGGCTTGGTAAGCCACTATCTAGGTGTGTCGACCAACATCACGCATATCAAAAATCACCAGAAGGAACTCGAACATATTGCCCATCACGACGCCTTAACCGGCTTGCCTAATCGCATTTTGCTGGCCGATCGCATGAAACAGGTTATCGCCCATGCCAAACGGGAAAAACAGCTCTTAGCCGTTTGCTATCTGGATTTGGATGGATTCAAACCCATCAACGATGCCGCTGGCCATGAAGCAGGCGATCAAGTGCTTATAGAAGTAGGCAAACGCATAGGAGAGACCATTCGCAGCGGAGATACAGTCGCGCGTTTGGGCGGTGATGAATTTGTAATCCTATTATTGGGTGTCGACCAAATTGAGGAATATATGACGACATTCGATCGGCTGTTAAATGCAATTTCCCAACCAATCACTATTGCCGGTAACGATTATCGGGTAAGTGCCAGCATTGGCGTTAGCTTATATCCGCAAAATTCTGAAGATCCCGATACCTTGTTAAGGCAAGCTGATCAAGCCATGTATTCAGCCAAGCAATCAGGGAAAAATCGTTACCAACTCTATAATCGACAATGAAAAACTGACGGTACAAATTCCAACTCACTAATGGAAACCTCTAAAAATTATCCATTCATGCTTCGACAGTCTCAGTACGAACGGATAAGTAATTGATTTAATGTACTAACCGTTCGCACTGAGATGTCGAAGTGCAATTTTAGAGGCACCCTAATTTCTTAGTAATCAGAAGCGAACTGCTTGTTCATTAACTGCTAATGGCAGTCAAACCCACCAACTGAAAGTGTTGTACAACGACCGTAATACCTTGCTATCAATCCTGATCATGGCCATGTTTTTTGGTTAACCAAGCCATTGCGGATGATACAAATAGCCCAAATACAATCACGATGGTGTTCACCGCAAACCCCACCTTAATCATTAAAGCATAAGCGCCAAGCATCATTAAAATACTCAAGTTTTCATTGAAATTTTGCACCGCGATTGAGTGCCCCGAGCCCATGAGTTGATGGCCGCGATGTTGCAATAACGCATTCATGGGGATCAAAAAACTGCCGGCCAGGGTGCCAATCACCAACAACATTATCACCGCCATACGCCAATCAGTGACGTATACCATGCCAAATACAACCAATCCCATGGCGATACCTAAAGGCAATACTTTCACGGCATGCGCCAATGGCACAGCCTTGGTTGCTACTACAGAACCAATGGCTAAACCCACCGCGACAACTGCAGTCAATTGAGTTGCTTGCTCCAGATCAAGCTTTAGCGCCAATGCCGACCAAGCGAGAATAATAAAACGCAAGCTGGTTCCGGCGCCCCAAAATAATGAAGTGACTGCAAGAGAGACTTGGCCTAATGGATCTTTCCATAAAAGCAGGAAACTTTGCCAAAAATCCGCTAACAAAAACCCCGGTGACCGATTCCGTAAAACGTGTTCAATCGGTAGCTTGGGAATATAAAAATTAAGTATCGCTGCGACAAAATAAAGCCCCAGAGTGACAAAAATCGCAAATTCAGGCGCGGTATCAATGCCGCCATTAAATTCAAGTCCGCCCAGTTGCTGGACGACTTGGGCCTCTACCCGATGACCTAACAGTAAGCCGCCAAAAATGGCACCTAAAATAATGGCCAAAACAGTCAAGCCTTCCATCCAGCCATTGGCCCAGATCAATTTATCAGCAGGTAGCCATTCGGTAAGAATGCCATATTTAGCAGGCGAATACATCGCAGCGCCGATACCGACAAAACCATAAGCAATCAGTGGATGTAAACCCAGTAACATGGCTAAACATCCGACTATCTTGATCGTATTGCTAATAAACATGACACGACCTTTCGGTAATGCATCGGAGAAAGCGCCAACAAATGGTGCAAGCACGATAAAGGCGAACACGAAGAATTGTTGTAATACCGGTGTTTGCCAGGAGGGGGCATCTAGGTGTTTGAGTAGGGCTATTGCCGCGAATAAAAGCGCGTTATCCGCCAGTGATGAAAAAAATTGTGCTGCAAGAATGGTATTGAAACCGCGATTCATGAGACTTAAAACCCTAAGTAAAGCTTTAGAAACCAGCATCATTACATTTTAAGGTTAAAGCTTTATTTCAATTTAGATGAAAAGACTGCCGCTTAGAAAGTGCATCAAATTGCGATTAATATAAGAATGGGTTCTGATTGATGTGAAATATTCACACTTTCCTTGTGAACTATTTCAACGAGCCCAGCGCATTAAATTTTTATCCTGAACGAGTATTGGACAACAGCGGTCACTAATCTTCCGTGCTGGTGAAAACAAAGCTAATACTCACTTCCCGTTTGAGCAATAACTACATTTAAAATACCGGGTAAGTACGTTTTTAGTAACGGTTGATATAAAAAATCCAGCTATCCGTGCTGATACGAATTAGTCGTAACTTTTGCTCGTTTATATTCCGGAGGATATATCCATGGCTAAACCAAAACTTACATCTGCACAATTTTATGCTTTACGTTTTACCGATGAAATCGCATTTCCAAAGATAATAAGAGTGGGGACCACCCGCAAGCGGGTACTTATTAAACAGGCGTTGATCAATTTACATTCTGCGTTGGAAGATACGCCAATCTGGTGCTACGCCGTCAAATCCGGCACAACGGAAATCATTAACCCCAGCTTCGAAGTTGAAAGCGGTGTAACTTCCAAATTTGAATGGGTAAATCAACTGGCGGGACAAAACTTACCGATAACCGCTGCCACCGTAAAATACCTGGAAGTTGACGGTGCGAGCGTTATCCCGCAAAACAGCCCTGGTGCGTTGGCATTAACCGTAAACCAGACGGTTGATTTAGGCGCGCGTAAAGCCGATGAAACCTTTCTGCCTTTAAATCAGATTCCACCGATTGCAGTAACGCATTTGCATGGTGGCTATACCGAAGCCAATTCCGATGGCTGGACTGAAAACAGCATCTCTCCCGGCCAGTTGCAACTGGATCAATACAGTAATAAACAACCCTCCACCCTGATCTGGTATCACGATCACGCCATGCATATTACCCGTCTGAATGTGTATTCAGGTTTGGCCGGCTTTTATTTTATTCGTGACAATGATGACCGACGGGTTATTAATGACTTAAATTTACGCAGCACACCCACTGAACAACGTCCCAAATATGAGCTTCCGCTCTTGATTCAAGATTGCAATCTGGATGTGGATATTGCCGGCAATATCGCCAGCACACTGTTGCATAAGGTTGAGTCCGGAGAAGGTCCAATGGAGTTTTTTGGACCTTACACCCTGGTAAATAAAAAGATTTGGCCAAAATGCACCGTTAAACGTCGGCAATATCGACTGCGTCTACTGAACGGCTCGAATGCCAGAACTTATCGCTTAACCTTACTAGCCGACAATGATGTTAATAAAAAAGTTGATTGGTTCAGTATCGCCAAAGTCATCGGTACCGATGGCGGCTTGTTGGCCAATCCTATCAATCCTGATGGCGATCTAGTGCTCGCGCCCGCTGAACGGCTCGATTTGATTGTCGATTTTGCTGCGGTCAATGCACAAACACTGACAGTAGTAAACACGGCCCCTGCTCCCTATAACGGCAATGACTTACCGCTTGTTCCAAGCTTAGGCGAAGCCACTGATTCAACAACGCTTAGCCTGCGAGTACGCTATCCGGAAATAATGCGCTTTGATTTAACCGGAGTTGCCCAAGCCCCGAAAGCCATTCCCGCCTTATCGAGTAGCTTTCGCCGGATTGTTCATGAGGCCGTTGATGCCGATCCTGGAGAGCAAGTCATTGTACTGCCTGATACTGGGGTGCCTGGCCATCACAAACATCGATATGTTGCCTTGGTAGAAGAGTTACTCTCAGCAACTGACACCACAGCGGTACTGACTTTACGGGAACTACTGCCGTACACCCCGGTTGCAGGCGTAACGCCGATGGAGCGATTGATTGAAATTACCGAGCCCGATCCTGTCAATCCAGCGGCATTAGTCACCAAAACCTATCAAACCGCCGCGAAGATGTTTCATGAAAGTGTTAATTTCGTCGGCAACCTGGGGGAAATCGAAGTATGGAAGGTTATTAATCTGTCGCCTGATACCCACCCACTGCACATTCATCTCAGCCAGTTACAGGTCATTGGACGAGTAGTAGCATCAAATCCCGCGACTATGATTCCTGATCCTGCAACCTTGGACTGGCTGGATTTATCTGCACCGGTTTCCGTCACCTTGGATACGGAACAAGCCATCGTCGAAAGCGACCGGGCTTGGAAAGATGTCATTCGTATTGATCCGGGTCAGCTGGTAAAAATTGCCGTGCCCCTGGGAACGATTGATCCGCTAACCAACACTATCAAAGCAGAAGGTTTCAGCGGCAGATATATGTATCATTGCCATCTTCTGGAGCATGAAGATCACGACATGATGCGCCCCTTTGTCGTATTGGACAAAGCAATCGCAGCGTTAATGCCCCATCATCAACATTAAGCAGTAATGTTTTAGCTATTTGATTCACCGCCAAAACAAGCACACCGGCGGTGAATCATTGCTTCTATACGTACAGTAAATCAGCATAGATGCTGATATTCCAGCAGACACCCTCTTACCATTTCCCCGATCTCGGCTGAACAGTGAATGGGGCAAGCCTGATCAATTAACGCTTTAATCCCTATTTACCTGAAAAATCGCTATCTCAGCACAGAGAGTTAGTTTGTTTATTTGCAACTGCTAATCAACAAGTTATCGATTTCTTAAGCCGAAATTTTTCCGCTGCAAACAATCCTTCTAACCATCAATTTAACAAATAGCCAACTCACAACTGCGCTAGTGGTATGCATATTGCTGTTTCTACTCGCTGGTTGATATACAGCCGCCACATGACTATCCCAAATGGCATTGCCTTTAGAATTTTTACATTCTCACTACCTTGGAGTTAAATAATGAGTAGATCGATCTATCCGATACTTGGCCTGACGCTGACCTTATCAGTTACAGGCTGCGCAATCTTCAATCCCGAACCGTTAACGGCGACTGCTAACGAATTGGATGTTGCCAACATCAGAACATTGGAATTCTCAGGCACCGGTCATTGGTATCAGTTTGGACAGGCGCCTAACCCTTCCCTGCCCTGGCCGGATTTTGAACTGAGCAGCTATACCGCTGATATCAACTATGTAACTTCGTCAGCACGTGTACAAACGACGCGTAAACAAATTATCGAGCCGGATCGTCAACGTCCGGTACCCACTGAGCAAAAAGCCGATCAATACATCAACGGCAACACAGCATGGAATCTTGCGCGTCCAGCCAATGCCGCTCCGGATGCAGCACCCGTTGCCTCAGCTCAACCCACAGCCGTGGAAGAACGCACCGCTGAAATTTGGTCAACACCCCAAGGATTTTTAAGAGCTGCTCAAGCCAACAATGCCAAGTCTAAGACTAGCCCTGCTGGAACTGAAGTATCGTTTACCGTAGGCGGCAAGTACCGTTATATCGGCACACTAAATTCAAACAAAACCGTCGCACGCGTTCAAACCTGGATTGATAACCCGGTACTTGGCGACACACTGGTCGAAACAAAGTTTCTGGACTATCAGGTTTTTGACGGTGTTAAATTTCCAAGCCATATCGTTCGCAGCATTGGCGGACACCCGGTACTGGATCTGAATGTCACTAAAGTAAAAACAAATCTGGCCGCCGAACTGCCTGTGCCTGACGATATTGCCAGCGCCAAACCGGCAGCAGTTACCGTAAAAGCAGATAAGTTAGCGACTGGCGTTTATTATCTGACTGGCGGTACGCATCACAGCGTAGCCATTGAGCAAAATAATCATGTAGTGGTTGTCGAGGCGCCTCAAAATGAAGAACGTTCACTGGCAGTAATCGCCAAAGTTAAGGAACTGTTTCCTAACAAAGCCATTAAATTTTTGATTAACACCCATGCCCATTTTGACCATTCAGGCGGCTTGCGAACTTTTGTAGATGAAGGTTCAACGATTGTGACTGAGCAATCAAATCAACCGTATTATGAGAAAGTGTGGTCGGCACCAAGAACACTTAATCCTGACCGGCTTGCCAAATCTAAAAAACCGGCAAAATTCGAAACGTTTACTGACAAAATCTTAATTTCGGACGGCAGTCGCAAGATAGAAGTGCATTCCATTGCCGGAAACAGTCACAACGATGCTTTCGCATTAGTCTACTTGCCCAAAGAAAAGATTTTAATCGAAGCCGATGCATACACACCGCCAGCGGCCAATGCGCCTGCGCCGACATCATTGAATCCCTACACGGTAAATCTGTATGACAACATCCAAAAACTAAACTTGGATGTTGATCAAATTGCCGCTTTGCATGGGCCGCGCGTAGTTAAACTTGACGACCTCAAAAAAGCTCTCGCTGTTAAGTAAATTTAGTTCCGTCGAGGTAGAGATTTCTCTACCTCGACAGCGCCTCCTGGCTTTTAGCAAGCCTGCCCAATCAAATCGGAATCAACAAAAAAACATGCTGCCCTCTGTGTGATTCATAGAGAAAAACTCCCATTTTCTGGAACACACTAAACAATTAACTGTATTGTTTATAAGCGTTTCGACGTCGCAAATTCGTCAGCTAGCTAAATCATCAGTATGTTGTTATCTTGTCAATCTAGCATTCCTAGTCTTCCGACTAACCTCTAAAACCGTGCTTACTTTTTCTTGAGGAACCGTAGATGGACACGATCGTTTATTTATTGACTGGAGCATGTAAGATCATGCTGCTATTGGTCGGATTAGTCATGTTATTCGGTGGCGGAATATGCATAGTAATGGATATTAGTATTTTTAGTTCCAACCCCGATTCTGACGCATTTTTAATTATAGGGATTGCCGGCGTAGTAACGTTTGTGGGCTGGAAATTAACGCAATCAGCACTTTCAACCGTCAAATCTTCTTCAAAAAATAATCACACCACACATCTAAACGATTGGGAAGACTAGAAATGAAGCAAGATTATCAATGGGGTATTCTGATCGTTTTATTTGTTACATTGATCGCAGGCTCATTCGGTTGCGCCACCCTAACCGCGACAACGGCCGCAAAAAACAATGAGTTTTATACCAACCCCGTAATCAGCGATGAAATCATTGCCATCGGTAAACCTGATGCTGCACTGTCCAAAGCGATTGGGCACGACCACGTTGTTGCTTTTCTCGGCAAAAAAAATACCTACATGCTCTATAAAGGCGGTGAAGAACTGGAACACATCTCGACATTACATCTGTATGGCAAACGCCTGGTTATTGATACCACCACACATAAAAATCTCTATGTAAAGGATAAGCAAGTCTGGGGCTATATTGTTCTTACTTATGCCAAAGGCCTAGAAATCACACCCGAAGAACAGGAAGAGCTAATAAAGTCTGGCTTTAGTCAACCGGAATATAGGACATACCAGAAAAAAATCGAAATCGCGGGAATTATCACACCGGCAATTCAACTGACTGATCAGCAGATAGCAACATTAGCCACGACCCGACCATTCAATCTTTATAATCCAAGAGACGTCAAAGCGCCCTCAAATATAGGGGCAACAATGATGATACCCTTTGCAGTCGCCGCAGATATAGTCTTATCCCCTTTCTATTTAGGCGTTGGCTTGATTTTGCTGATTGCCCTTTAAACCATGTTCCCACTCACCAACAATCCGCACTTTGTTCACGCACTATTTGAAGCGGCCGCACTATCGATCGGCGCTTTCTATTACCGTTATTTATTAAAACGCGAAGGCGTGTCTGTCAGTGACTTGCTTAGCGGCCAACGCTATGCAGTATTGCTCGGCTGCATTTTCGGAGCGGCAATCGGCAATAAATTAGTATTCTGGATTGAAATGCCGCATTTACTACCGCTGTATTGGAACAAGCCCGAAGTGTGGTTTGCCGGGCAATCCATGGTGGGCGGATTGCTGGGCGCTCTTATTGGCGTGGAACTGGCGAAAAAGCTTTCCGGCATGCGCCACTCAACGGGCGATGCGTTTGTGTTTCCTGTGTTACTGGGATTAATCATCGGCCGCATAGGATGCTTTATTGCCGGTTTAGCAGACGGCACCTATGGCCTGCCAACGACGCTCCCATGGGGTGTAGATTTTGGCGATGGCATAGCGCGGCATCCCACTCAGCTTTATGAAATCGCGTTTGCCTCCCTGTTATGGCTGATATTGCTAAGTTTACGCAAACCCTGGTCTGTGCAATCCGGCTTGTTGTTTAAGACGATGCTAAGCAGCTATCTCCTTTGGCGTTTGCTGATTGATGGCTTAAAACCCGTGCCGTTTGACTATGGCTTTGGCTTATCCGGCATTCAGCTGGTTTGTTCTATTGCGTTGGTGTTTTATGCACCGCTACTCTTTGCGCAGTGGCGCAAACTAAAGGAAACTGCATGAGCAGAAAAAATCGTCCCTGGTTGTTTTACGACACCACCGCATCAGTATGCGCCCAATGTTTACGCCAAGTAGAAGCCAAAATCATCATCAAAGGCGATGAAGTGTTTTTGGAAAAATGGTGCCCGGCGCACGGCTTCGAGCGCGTGTTGATTTGCGATGATGCCGAGTACTACCGGCTTTGCCGCGAAGTTTATGTAAAGCATCCGGAGATGCCGGAGCAGTTCAACACCCAGATGCTCTACGGCTGTCCATACGATTGCGGATTGTGTCCCGATCACATGCAGCATTCGTGTTTATCGGTGGTTGAGATCACCGACAACTGCAACCTGACTTGTCCGGTGTGCTACGCCGAATCTGCGCCACATCAGCAACATCGCCCCTTAAGCGACGTTATCGCCATGCTCGATGCAGTAGTGGCAAACGAAGGTGAGCCGGATGTGGTACAAATTTCCGGCGGCGAACCGACTTTGCATCCGGATTTTTTTGCGATACTCGATGCCGCCAAAAGCCGTCCGATTCGGCACCTGATGATTAACACCAATGGCATTAGCATCGCAACCGACTCGGCATTCGCAGAAAAACTGGCGAGCTATTCGCCGGGCTTGGAAATCTATCTGCAGTTTGATTCGCTCAACGACGACACGCTCAAAAAAATACGCGGCGCAACCCTGGCTGACGTGCATCAGCGTGCACTGGAACGACTAGAAGCCCTGGGCATCTCTACAACCTTGGTGATGACCGTATTACCCGGCATTAACGATGACCAGATTGGCGATGTGATTCAACATGCCTTGCAATGGCAATGTATACGCGGCGTTACCTTGCAGCCCGTCAGCGACGTCGGTCGGCTCACTATCGAAAACAAAACCAAGCGCTTGACGGTAAGCGGCATACGTCGAGCAATTGCCGAACAATCTGAGTTATTCAGCAAAGAAGATGTCGTGCCCGTGCCCTGCAACCCGGACACTTTGGCAATGGCTTATGCGCTAAAGCTCAACGGCAAAGTCATACCATTAACTCGGCATTTAGGACCAGAAGCCTTGCTGGCCGGGCCGCGCAATACCATCGTTTTCGAACGCGATCCTGCTCTTAAGGAACAAGTATTCAAATTGTTTTCCACCAACCATTCGCCGGAATCGCAAGCCTCTTGCCTGTCCGATTTACTGTGTTGCCTGCCGCGCGTGGCTGCACCGGCACTTAATTACCAAAATGTGTTCCGTGTGCTAATCGTGCAATTCATGGACATCCATAACCTGGATTTGCGCGCACTAAAAAAATCATGCATCCACTTCGCCCAAGCAGACGGCAAAATGATTCCGTTCGAAGCATACAATTTATTCTATCGAGGCAAGCGCATTGAACAAACAAAAGCCATCCAGGCAGAAATTGGTTTGAATGTGTTGAAAAGGAAGGCTGAAGCGAGTATTGCCCAATGATAAAACTACCTTACTCTCTCGATATTATCTGAGCCTTGCTTTGCGCAAGGCACTTGTACTGCTGCAGCTGAGTTCGAACCAGCACTATGGCGGATGAAGTTGCCGCGCATAACCGTTATCGAAATTGAAGAAATGGCGCAAGATCGTCAACGGTCGATCAAAATACGGACGGCTCCCAATTTAAACTTACCGTCAGTAATGTGAGACATTTTTTCACCAAAGGATTGCAAGTAAAAAACACATTCGTAAAAACACCCAATACCGCCAAGCGGCGGGTGTCATCAATGGCATGGTGAGGACTACTCGCCAACCAACATCATGGGATAATACTCTCGCCTCCGATTTCAATTTTTAATCGT
>JABFRC010000305.1 GCA_013141375.1 Methylococcaceae bacterium
CTTGGAAAAATTGCCCACCTGGCCAAATAGCCGTATCGATGAACTGTTGCCCTTGGCGCCGGAGGTGATTGAAACGTTTAAACGAAATAGGCCTGAGCCCGCAAAGTGGTAGGGTTACTCGCATACGTTTGTTCCAGGAAAATGTCCATAATTGATCCTGTAATTTTTCCATTTGCGTCAGCATGTCGACCGGGTCAATCGATTCATATTCACGCGTGAGTGAATCTTTAGTCGCCTGGCTAATGTGCTCAGAGAGTAGAACCCGTTGATACGGGGTTTTAGCGGGGTCATATTTTTTTGATACTTTTGCGCCACATCGTTCTTTCTCGATCAGTTTTAATGAGGGCTGGAAATAATTAATATATTTCCTCAGCACTCTATAGAGGAGTGCTAAGGCTTCCCACGCTTTTCTGCCTTCTAATCGATCATAACCGACCAGCCTGCGCACTACTGAACCGTTCTTTTCTTCAATATGCGCCTGATCATTTTTTCGGTGCGTGCGTGCCCGTGTAAAAGTGATTTTCCTTTCTTCACAGTAGTCCAGCAGATCATAGTTGATGAATTCGCTACCACAATCCGTATCAAGTCCCAGCATAGGGAACGGTAATAACTCGTCGACAACACGTAATCCGTCAATAACATCACTGGCGCACTTTCGTAGCAAGGGGATGCATTCCAACCAACCCGTTGCTATATCAACCAGCACCAGTGTATTTAAGAATGGGCCGTTAGCATTGCCGCCGCAGTGGGCCACCAAGTCAGCTTCTAAAAAGCCCGGGGTAACATCGTCCCAATCGGCAAAAGTACGCACCTGAATTTGATGCTTTAATAAATTACCCGATCGAGTGGTGCTGACGCCAAGTTTTATGTTCTCTCGTTCCGGCCTGAGTAAGCGATCTACCGTAGAAGCACTGATGCTGAGTAAACGTGTTCGCACCTCAGCGGGTAGTCGTAGGTGACCATGGCGCTCCATCACTGCGACCAGTTCCGGCAAAAACGGAACCAACCGCTTAGAGCATATTTGATTGGCGGTATACCAGATGGAATATAGCGCTTGACGAGTTTGTTCATCGTACTTCTGGCGTGCCGGCCTTTCTTTCGACTTTTCGGTCTCAGCTGAAGCATTCATCAGCTGGATAGCATGTTTCCGTTCATAACCGGTGGCGGCCACAAACCCATCCAGTATTCTTCCTTTTTCACTCCACTCAGAATCCTGGTATTTCTGCCGGACACTTGCCAGCAGCTCCTTTCGAGCAGACAAGCTCATTGATTTTATTAACATCTAAAACCCCTTTTATTGTGCTAAAAGTAGTGTGATTTTAGATGAGGCAACGAACCCTAAATAGTAAGATTTCTAATGAAGCAATGCGAACCGGCAAAGATAATTGACGCCGGACAGTCCGTGAATCTTCATAAAATCCCAAGCATTGTTTAAGTCAACACTGATCAGTTCAAAACGCTCATTGAGTTAACGTAGAAACGTTCTGTCAAATAGCTTAAAAATGCGATTAACTGCGACCATTTGCTGAACGTGCTCCTAAGTCGGGAAAAGGTAATTGATTAGCATTGGCTAGTTTTGAGCAGATGCAGACGCCAATACATTGCAAACAAGCTGCCCACCAGAATTCCTGGCAGCACTCCAAAAAACCAATAGTTCCGTCAAAACAATACTCAAATAAAATGTCCAGTTGACATCAGGTTTTAAGTACAGTCCAGCAATAATAAATGCCCCGAGGAATAGATAAGCTAATGATGTCAGTTCTCTGAACATTAACCACATTCGATGTGCATGGGAAATCGCTGGGACTTTTTCGTGTTGCTTGAATATTCGATACCAAACCTTGTTTTCAATTTCGGGCGTTAAAGACCATTGATCTTGCAACTCAGGTATTTCTGCTTTTAATCGATCATAATCCACTCGCATATCGCGTTGGGCATAGATTGAAAATGCTCGGTGACCTGGCGCTGCGTAGGGCCAGCGTAAATAAACCAATGCATCTTTAACCTGTCTTGGAAGCATTAGGCTCAATGCTCCGATGACTGTTGTCGATCCAGCTGCGGCAAGTCCGGAGAGTTTCCAGTTGGTCAGAAATGAAGCAACGATTTGAGTATCTATTTCGACTCCCTGCGAAAAGAAATACAACAGCCCTGAGTTAATCAATGCAACGGGAACGATGCTTGGCATGTTAAGCGTTTTTAACGATGGCATTCGATATTCTCCTAAGAGTTTGTGACTGGGCCAGGAACTGCTAACAGTCCTTCAGGTCGGTAAATTAAACAGATGCTTGGAACGTTGCCTCGCTCTCTCGTCAGTTGCGCCAATGTCTTTCGGTCCTTCCCGGACGCACCGCCGCCATTCGGATGGCTATGCCAAGTACCCAGATAGCTAAGCGTATGGCTTGTGTTTTTTTCAATGGTGCTGATTTGCTTTTTTAGGCCTTGAATACCAAGCACGAATTCGTCTGTTCGAAATTCGCTATCCGTAGGAGGCGGAAGCAAGCTAGTGACATAAAGCGTCCGTCTCCCCCAATTGATGTGTCCAATTAAGACACCTCCGGTTTCCAGTGGTCTGCGCTGTTCAGTCTCCATTCGCATCTGATCTTTTAAGGCAACTGGAATCCTTAGCTCCCATTTTGATTGGTTACCAATAGAGAGAATTTCGATTTTGGTCGTGGGTTGACGCAGCCAGTTCACGCCGAGACCATCTTCGGTAAGCAATCCGACCAAAAGCTCTCCAAACTTTGGGCTGTCGTTGTCGAGTAGCTGCGATGCTCGTTCGGAAATGCCGGCTGAAAACAATGAGATTTTTGCGTCCGACATTTTCATCGAAAACGATGCGCATCCCTGGCCGGTGTTGATGCGATCGAAATTAGTGGCTTGATATAATGCGGCTCCAACAGGGCTGGAATCCAAGCCTAGTTGATACAGTTGGGCAACCAAATCGTCGACTCTGGGATTTCGATCCTTTCCCTCCAGACCAAAGAATCCAATTGTTCCACGGCCATACAGCGCAACTTGCAGCAGTGGTGCGCCGAATTGCTTTGGGCGAACCATGCAAAGAGCATCTTGGACAGAACTAGAAGCCGTCGCGTCGATAATTAGCCCGTTACATTTTGCAAATAGATCGGGCTTGTTTTGCAAAAGGGAAATAACATCTTCAAGAGGATTTTTGACTTGGGTAATTTGGGCTCCAACCTGCGTTAGAAGGGTTTCAGTTAACCAAACCTTGGGGAGCATAAATTCGGCAGCGGCCAGATTCGCCACAGCATGTCTCGCAATGTTATGTGGCGAAAAACAATCCTTATCATAAAGCCTAAACGGACCATGCCCAGAGCGAGCTAGATGCATGGCAATTTTTGAGCCTAGACTGCCACAGCCGATCATGGCAATTTCCTTGCGGCGCTCGGCTTGATTGAAGTTACGATCCGACGTTTCGGCTAGTAACTGTTGGCTCACTTTGTGAATCAACACCAATGGGAATACCGATGTTCGAGTCAATTGCAGTCGGCGGTTTTCGTCAGAAATAAATGTAATTCCATAAGGAATAAGTTCAATATCGCTGTCTTCGCCTATCAGATTGCAGGGGCGTTTCACTGCAAATAGGATAGTTACATCCAGCGTTTGTTCTATGAGAGGTAGGGTAATGTTTTCGGTAATCTCCTTCAGGCGGTTTTCCAGTCCCGATCGACAGCCATAGCTTTCGGCTCTGGCCAGCAACCGTTCAAGGCTATCGACATCATCTGGCTGGTAAACATCAATCGTGTTCTTGGTTCCGCTTGAAACAACCAGTGCTAGGGAAAAATTTGTCCGAAAAGGAGAGCGTTCAGCAATTCCTATCCCAAAGTGTCGAGTGGCTTCGCCGATGGTCGAATAGAGCGTACTTTCATCGATAACTCGGCCCATATGCCCGACAACGGACTGCCAGTATTCATACCGAATATATTGGCTTATTGGATTTTTTGCCTTGGCAATACGCTTACGAATGTTGGATATATCAGTAACAATCGTCCCATCGACGCTATCCCTTCGAATGGGCTCCCAACCCTGGCCAGAGCAATCAAGCAACTCGCCAGTCGCAGCCTTGCTTAACCAGTCGGCGAGTTGATTGATAATGCTGTTTATCCAGTCCGGCTCATGCAATAAGTCGTCAAGTCTGCCTTCATAAATGCAAGGCGAAACTAATTCCCCTGGTTTGCCCGGATTGATATGCGGATGAGCGCGGTTGAAGTCGGCGCGTAAAAAAAGCCTAGGTGCATGGGCGGGAAATGAGTTTGGAAACACAATTTTTGCCCATTCCGTTGCCTTGACACCTGTTGCCGATATGCCTTGATCCCTTGCATCGCGAGGCAATGGAACATCCATGTTGATTTCGATTGCCCAGTTGTCCTGCTTGTCCTTGCAGGGAGTGGTTGCTGCTCCGTTGACAGAAGGATGAATTGAAATTTGGTCGATCGCTGCTTTCACAGCGATTGGTAGTTCCTGTGACAGAAATCCCATGCGATCAACCGTGTGGTTTTGGGGTTGCGCTTGAGGCAAGACCAGCGCCTAAGGTAACGTTGCTTGCCCGTTTTGGGCTTTTTTGGGGGCCTCCAGAGGTTAGTGCTATTTCAATAACCTCTTGGTCTTTGGTGCCAGTGCAGACAAATTCACCGCTGACATTAGCCGCGATCGCTTCGTATTCTTTTTTGGCGCCCCAGCACGGCGGATCGTTATCATCGTCTTTGATGACATTGCTGCTGGCGATAAGTTGGGCGTAGCGTTTTGCTTGAGACAGCGCCGATTTTGCGTCTTCGTCCACTTTAGGGTTCTTTGAACGACTCCAACTATCTTCCGACAGAGTGTGCCAGGAACAGTGATGCGGCGTTAGCAGGATGTCGTAGCTTAAACAGTGCGGTGCATTTTGGTGTTTGCGCCACAGTTCGCGCCAGATTGCGACTTCCGCGTCGCCTCCACACAAAAAAATGTTGGTTTTAGAACCGTATGGCTGTGCGGCAATTTTAAATTGCAAGATGACGCTTGAGTGATTCTTGGATAGCCGATCTTCGTCTTCTACATCCTTAGCCTGCAACGGGCCAAGTACATAGACTTCGACCATTTGCATTTCCCGTTCATTAATCTTGGTAAAGGTTTTATCAACCTCAGTCAAGATCGCTTCCAGGTCATCGGTTTTGCCGTCTTCATCCTTGCCGATAATGCGGATACGATCACCAGCTGCGCCGATTTTTTTGGCTTTTTTGTACAAGTTGACGCGGCGCTTCGCTTCGGTATTAAACGCTTTTGCATCTTCGCATAAGGTGTGGCCGGTGCGCCGGTCTGCGCGCCGCCACACGATCTGGGACGACCAAATTTCTTGAATAATGATTTTTGCTTGCTCGCCTTCCTTGGGCTCCATGTAGTCATCAACAGCGCCAAGATGGAAATGTTTGGCCAAACCTCTCACATGATCTTGATCCGGATGAGTTTGTAGGAAGACATCGATGTAGGGGCGGCCTTTCGAGTCATTTTTAAGGCGACTTCTCAGTTCGCTGGCAACGTCGAAATAATCTTCATTGGCTTCGTCGTCAGCGCTATCGCGGATGTTCATGTCAATCAAAATCTTGGTTTGGCTGGCGTCGTCAAGCTCAATCAGCGTCATATCGCCGTTGCCAACCGGAAAAAATGTAATTTGTGTACTCAAGCTGAGTCTCCTAAAAAGGATGAGTAAACACTATATGTTCTAGTAATTTAACAAAAACATCACAACATCTAGTGGCTAGTGTCAATATAGGGTTGCCTGATTTCATTTCAAGCCCCTTCTTAAAATAAATCTATTGCATCAATGCATTTGACGCTTTTAATCCTATCATCATTTTGCTGGTCGTCAAGTATATTTTTGCATCAACTTGTGTGATGCAGTAATTATGACTAAGATATGCATCAATGCACTCAAGGTTGTAAGTAAGACATGAAGCTCCTAAAACAAATCGCCACCATCCGCGCGGGTCATCCCTTTCGCGGCAAGATCGAAGAAGATCACAATGGAAATGCGCGCGTCATTCAGATGAAAGATGTTGATGCCGAGCGTGGCGTTAATTGGGATAGTTTGGTAGTGACCGATTTGCCGGGGAAGAAACAGCCGGATTGGTTGAAGCCTGGCGATTTGCTGTTTGCGGCCAGAGGCAACCGCAACTTTGCTCTGCTATTGGAGGAAGTGCCGTTCGACACGGTGTTGTCCCCGCATTTTTTTCATCTTACTGTGAAACGCGAGGCCAAGGTTCTGCCTGGCTTTTTGGCTTGGCAGATCAATCAGGAACCGATCCAGCAATATTTGCAAAAATCGTCGCACGGCAGCCAGGTGCAGGCGATTGGTCGGCAAGAATTGGAAAACATGGCGCTGGCGATACCGCCGCTTGAAAAGCAGCATGCCATCGTGGCGTTGAACAAAACTTGGCAGCAACAGCTGCGGGTGATGGTCGCCTTAACCGACAATATGCAGCGTACGATGACCGGCATTACTCGCCAGTTGCTGCGTGATAACTAGAAAAACCAGAGAACCCGCTATGAACGAAACCATGGATCCAATCAAACAGGACGACATCAACAAAGCCGTATGGGCCGCTTGCGACAGCTTTCGAGGCACCGTCGATCCCAGTATTTACAAGGACTACGTCCTTACCATGCTATTTCTGAAATACATCTCGGATGTCTGGCAGGATCACTACGACCAATATCAAAAAGAACATGGCGACGAGCCGGAATTGATCGAAGAGCTGCTTAAAAGCGAGCGATTTGTCCTTCCCAAATCTGCTGGCTTTTACAATTTGTTTGATCGCCGGCATGAACCCGGCAATGGCGAGCGCATCGACCAGGCCTTGCATGCCATCGAAGAAGCCAACATCACCAAGCTGCGCGACGTATTCCAAGACATCAGCTTCAATTCCAATAAGCTGGGCGATGACAAACAGAAAAACAACATTCTGCGTCATCTGTTGGAAGACTTTAATAAATCTAGCTTGGATCTGCGTCCTTCGCGGATCGGCAAGCTGGACATTATCGGCGGTGCTTACGAGTTTTTAATCAAAAACTTTGCCGCCAGCGCCGGCAAGAAAGCTGGCGAGTTTTATACCCCACCGGAAGTGTCCGACCTGATCGCGGAAATTCTGGAGCCGCGCGAAGGCGACGAAATTGGTGATCCAGCTTGTGGTTCCGGCTCTTTGTTAATGAAATGCGGCCGTAAAATTCGGGAAAACTTTAACGGCTCCAAAAAATACGCACTGTTCGGCCAGGAAGCCATCGGTTCCACCTGGGCGCTGGCCAAAATGAATATGTTCCTGCACGGCGAAGACAATCACCGCATCGAATGGGGCGACACCTTGCGAAACCCCAAGTTGCTCAATCCGGACGAGACGCTCAAACATTTCGACATCGTGACCGCCAATCCGCCATTCTCGCTGGAAAAATGGGGTTACGAAGAGGCCCAGCATGATCGATTCGGTCGGTACCGTCGCGGCTTTCCGCCCAAAACCAAGGGCGACTATGCC
>JABFRC010000060.1 GCA_013141375.1 Methylococcaceae bacterium
GTTAAAAGCTGTCTGACTGCCGGCGATTATCACCTGGAAATTTCTCAGCCCTCCTCATCTCAAGCGAAAAAACGCGTGGGCCGATGGTCGAAAGTCCATGTGATTGCCTTTGGCAAAGCCGCTTGCGCGATGGCTAAAGCGGCTGTTGAGATCATTCCTGCGCACCTGCTGGCAGAGAAAGCCATTGCTGTCACCAATTATGAAAACGTAACATCCATCGACAATATCGAAGTCATCGGCGCGGCCCATCCCTTACCTGATGAAGCCGGTTTTAATGCCGCGCAACGCTGTGCCTCAATTCTGCGCAGCGCGCAGAAAGATGAATTGGTGCTGGTGTTGATTAGCGGGGGTGGTTCTGCCTTAACCCCCTTCCCTGTCGACGGCATCACGCTAGAAGAAAAAATTGCGACTACCAACCAACTTTTGGCCTGCGGTGCGACCATCAATCAGATCAACTGTGTACGCAAACACCTATCACAACTTAAAGGCGGCGGCATGGCCAAACTGGCAGCACCTGCCGACGTGCACGCACTGATTTTATCCGACGTACTGGGCGACGACTTAAGCTCTATTGCCAGCGGCCCGACCGTGCCGGACCCCAGCACCTTTAACGAGGCAATCAACATATTGACTGCTCGTGGCGTCTGGGAGCAAACGCCTGCCAATGTTCGCCAGCACCTGCAAAACGGCCAACAGGGTTTAGTTGCAGAAACGCCCAAGCCCGGTGATGATGTCTTTAAACACACCGGCCACACTCTGATTGGCAGTAATACCTTCAGCGTTAACGCCACGCTTAAAGCCGCACAAGCGTTAGGCTACCAAGCCAGTCTTTATAGTGACCAGCTCTGCGGTGAAGCCAGAGACGAAGCGGAAAGATGGGTGATTCACGCCAAGGAACTTATTGCACAAGGCGTTACTGAACCCAGTGCACTGGTCGCCGGTGGCGAAACCACGGTAACCATTAAAGGTGACGGCAAAGGCGGCCGCAATCAGGAAATGGCCCTGGCTTTTGCCATCGCTGCTGAACTGCACGAATTATCCGGCAACTGGACATTCTTAAGTGCCGGTACCGATGGCCGTGACGGACCCACCGATGCCGCTGGTGCAATCGTCGATACCAATACTTTAAAACGCATGACTGACGCAGGCATTGACCCAAAGACAATGCTGGAAAACAACGATTCCTACGCCGCATTGCAAAGTTCCGGAGATTTATTGATCACCGGCGCAACCGGCACCAATGTTGCCGACCTGCAAATACTGCTTATTCATCCAACCAATTAACAATAAAAATTAGTCCCTAAGGAGATTTAACATGTTCAAAAAATCCATGACCATCAAAGGCTTTGACGATGAACTGAGTGCCGCCATTGAAGCCGAGCACCAACGTCAGGAAGATCACATCGAATTGATTGCTTCTGAAAACTACGCCAGCCCGCGCGTAATGGAAGCGCAAGGCACGCAATTAACCAACAAATACGCCGAAGGCTACCCCGGCAAACGTTACTACGGCGGCTGCGAACATGTCGATGTCGTCGAACAACTTGCCATCGACCGCGCCAAAGCTTTGTTCGGTGCCGATTATGCCAACGTGCAACCGCATTCCGGCTCGCAAGCCAACATGGCGGTATTCATGGCAATGATGCAACCAGGCGACACCATTTTAGGTTTAAGCCTGGCTGACGGCGGCCATTTGACCCATGGCGCCAAGCCCAATTTTTCCGGCAAAATCTATAAAGCAGTGCAATACGGTTTGCATCCTGAAACCGGCGAAATCGATTATGACCAAGTGGAAGCCTTGGCGCTGGAACACAAACCTAAAGTCATCGTCGCAGGATTTTCTGCGTACTCGCGTATTTGGGACTGGCAGCGCTTTAGAGACATCGCCGATAAAGTAGGCGCTTACTTTGTTGTCGACATGGCACACGTTGCAGGTTTGGTCGCGGCAGGCCTTTACCCTAACCCGGTTCCATTTGCCGACGTCGTCACCAGCACCACGCACAAATCCTTACGCGGCCCTCGCGGCGGCCTGATTTTGTGCAAAAGCAACCCTGATCTGGAAAAGAAAATCGACTCCAACATTTTTCCAGGCATCCAAGGCGGCCCGTTGATGCATGTCATCGCCGCCAAAGCCGTGGCCTTCAAAGAAGCCATGCAACCCGAGTTCCGCGTTTATCAACAACAAGTGATCGACAACGCCAGAGCCATGGCCAAGGTGTTTATCGCCCGTGGCTTTGATGTCGTGTCAGGTGGCACCGACGACCATTTAATGCTGGTGTCGTTAATCGCCAAAGGCATCACCGGCAAAGCCGCCGATGCCGCTTTAGGCAAAGCCCACATCACCGTCAACAAGAACGCCGTGCCCAACGACCCGCAATCACCTTTCGTCACCAGCGGTATTCGCGTCGGTACACCGGCACCAACCACTCGCGGTTTCAAAGAAGCCGAAGTGACCGATGTGGCCAATTGGATGTGTGATGTAATGGAAAACTTGGAAGATGAGACTGTGATTGCTCAAGTGCGTGAGAAGGTAAGTGCGCTTTGTAAGCGGTTTCCGGTTTATAGTTAAGTTACTAATTTACATAGACAGGTTTGCATAGGAATTAACTATGACAAAAAGCGGCAACTTGAACTTGGGCATGAACCAACTCATTACACGAGAGCGAGAGCGACTCGGCGTAAATTTTGTTTGTGATGATGAAATCTGGGAAGATGAGTTTACTGCCCGAGCTGGTTATGAGGGGTACGAGCACTTCACGTCGAAAAGAGGCTACGCACTATTAGCACATACTGAAAATTCTCCAATGGTCCCTCAAACCACCATAACTCTTTATCCTACAGAAGAGAAAAGAGCAGCCGTGTGCGAGAGTGGTTTCGAATTTACTTCAATAATGAAACTAGCTGCTCTTTCCATAGGAACATCCGCAGTTTATGGCAAACTTAGCTTTTCTGATCTAACTGATTTCTTTCCCCCTTCAGGAACTGATTTATTTTGGCAAAATGTCATACAGTCTTGGAGTTTTTTAGGAATGGCTTCTGACAGGCTACGAACTTTTTTTATTGAGTTTGTTTTATGTGAACCTGAAAAGAATCTTAATAAAAAACTTAAAAAGAAATGCCCCAAAGAACTGGATAAAAGTAAGCAAACTGTACATAAACAATATGTTTACATTAAAGCTTTTCATGAATCGATCACTCGCCGACTCTCCAGTGAACTGTCACAACAACGTTTAAGTGAATTACAGGGTTTATTGGAAAAAATTGCCGCTATCAGACTAAAACGTAATAGTTTCATACATGACTATGCCAGTCGAGAAGCAATGATATTTGCTGCTGAACGAGAGGAGAGCAAAGATCATGCAGAAGTACTTAAGGCTTTCAAAGGTGATAAACAAGCAAGCGACTACATCAACGAACTTACCGAAGCCTATAAGGTTTTGGCCCAAGCAGGCAATTTAGTATTCTTACTCGAAAAAGATGTTGAACTTCGTGCCTCTGCCTAAACAACATACTTAATCGAACGCGCCACAAGATTTGAACAGGGAGCTCAACGATGACACATTCTATTGAAGAATTAGCCGCAAAAATTAGCGCACTTCCTGAACCTATGCAGCAACAAGTGATTAATTTTATTGATTTCATGTTGGAAAAAACTACAAAACAAACTTTAACATCCACTACCAGTAATCAACTAGAAGCCAAGATAAAAAGACGCTCACCACCTTTAGAGCTTGCTGGGCAAGTTACTGATCTGGGTGATGTTATGACTTCTTGGACAACTGATAAATAGATATTAAAAGTATTGGGCTTCGTGCCTCAGCCCAACCTAAGACAATTAACATCAACTTCTTAAGATAAAGCCATGTCAGACATAGAAATTGCCCAACAAGCTCACATGAAGCCCATTATCGGGCTGGTTAAGGAACAATTCGGTATTGATGCCGAGCATTTGGATCCTTACGGTCATTACAAAGCCAAGTTATCGCTGGAATACGTCAACAGCCTGACCGGTAAAAAAGACGGCAAGCTGATTCTGGTGACGGCGATCAGCCCGACGCCAGCGGGTGAAGGCAAGACCACCACGACTGTCGGTTTGGGCGATGCCCTAAACCGCATCGGCAAAAAAACCATCATGTGCCTGCGCGAACCTTCCTTAGGCCCATGCTTCGGTGTTAAAGGCGGCGCGGCAGGCGGCGGTTATTCGCAAGTGGTGCCAATGGAAGACATTAACCTGCATTTTACCGGCGATTTTCATGCTATCGGTGTTGCGCACAATCTGTTGTCGGCACTCATCGACAACCACATCAATCACGGCAACGCCTTGGACATCGACCCACGTCGCATCCAGTGGAAACGCGTGGTCGATATGAACGACCGCGCACTGCGTAACATCGTGGTCGGCATGGGCGGCCCGGCAAACGGCTATCTGCGTGAAGACGGTTATGACATCGTCGTGGCATCGGAAGTGATGGCGATTTTATGCCTTGCCACCAGTCGTGCTGACCTGAAAGAACGCCTGGGCCGCATCGTGATTGGCTATAAATCCGACAAAGTCACGCCGGTGTATGCCCGCGACTTGAATGCCCAGGGCGCAATGGCGGCATTATTAAAAGATGCGATCAAACCTAATTTAGTACAAACCCTGGAAAACAACATCGCCATTATTCATGGCGGCCCGTTTGCCAATATTGCCCATGGCTGTAACACCGTAACGGCGACGCAGACGGCATTAAAACTGGCCGATTACGTAGTGACCGAAGCCGGTTTTGGGGCTGATCTGGGTGCTGAAAAATTCATCGACATTAAATGCCGCATGGCAGGCCTGAAACCTTCAGCCGTCGTATTGGTCGCAACGGTTCGCGCGCTTAAATTCCATGGCGGCGTGGTTAAAGAAGAACTCAACCAGGAAAACCTGGCCGCACTGGAAAAGGGTTTTGAAAACCTGGAACGCCACCTGAGCAACATCAACAACCAATACGGCCTGCCTTGCGTGGTGTGTATCAATCACTTTACCTTTGATACTGATGCCGAAATTGCCTTGCTGCAGGCAAAATGTGAATCCCTGGGCGCAAAATGCGTAGTCTCCAAACATTGGGCAGAAGGCGGCAAAGGCGCAGAAGCGTTGGCAATTGCCATTACCGACATCGTCGATCATCGCGAGCCTGGCTTTAGTTATGTCTACGATGAAAACCTGCCACTTTGGGATAAAATCGAAGCCATCGCTACCAAGCTGTATGGAGCAGGCTCCATTACCGCCAGCCCAAAAGTCAAAGCGCAGCTCAAAGCCTGGGATGTTGATTATGGCAAGTTCCCGATTTGTGTGGCAAAAACGCAAATGTCGTTCTCAACCAACCCAGCGACAAAAGGGGCGCCTTCCGGGCACACGGTTGAAATCAGCGATGTGCGCTTGGCCAATGGTGCGGGCTTTATTGTCGCGATTGCCGGTGACATGATGACCATGCCCGGCTTGCCCAAAGTACCGGCGGCTGAACGTATCGATATTGATGACGACGGCAAAATCAGCGGATTGTTTTAATTTATTGGCACCTAACCAGGAGACAACGATGAGCCTGAAATATGCCCATGACAAAATCAGCGTAGAAGACTATTTACACGGTGAAGTGCTTGCCGAATACAAGCATGAGTATATTGACGGCGAAGTCTTTGCAATGGCCGGCGCCAGTGAAAATCACAATTTACTTTCAGGAAATCTGTTTTCTGAATTTAAAATCCAGCTTAAAACTAAGCCGTGCAAAACCTTTATGTCGGACATGAAAGTTAATGTTGAGGGCAGCTTCTTCTACCCGGATGTCATGGTCGTTTGCCAGGAAGATAACGCCAACGACTATTACAAAACCTCGCCGCTAATCATCGTTGAAGTCTTGTCCGATAGCACTCGCCGCTTCGATAAAACCCATAAACTTTCAGCCTATCAACAAATACCATCGCTGGAAGAATATGTCTTAATCGAGCAAAATTTTTGCGAAATCCAGGTGTTCAGGAGGCAAAATCACTGGCAATCTGCTTACTACTATCTGGGCGATACCATTACTTTTGCTTCATTAAATGTTACCGTTTCAGTTGAAGATATTTACTATCAAGTCAACAATGACGATGTCACTAACTTTTTACAAAACCAAGCCCAACAACTGGCTAATTAACTTCCCACTACATAATAGAGACCATCATGAGCGATAAACTAACCAACAATGCCCTCATCTACGCCACACTGGCTCTTAACAGTGAAGTGGCTTTACAACGCGAGTATCTGGATTCTGACGATGTGCCTGCCGATGAGCGCGAGAACGAAGAAGAAATGCTGGACGATCTTGAGCAAGCCTTTATGGAATTTGTCGATCTTTACAAAAATCGCTGCAAAGCAGATAAATTACTGCCTCCTATCGAAGAATTGCTCGACAGCCAGCTATAAAATCCATGATCACGCTTTACGGCATAAAAAACTGCGACACCGTCAAAAAGGCCCGCAAGTGGCTGGATGATAACGGCATCGCCTATCGCTTTCATGATTACCGAAGCGATGGGCTAAGTCCCGAACTGCTTGAACACTTTGCCGACCAACTTGGCTGGAACACACTGCTTAACCGCAGCAGTACCAGCTGGCGGCAACTCAATGCCGAACAGCAAGCCGATCTTGATGCGGAGAAAGCCTTGGAGCTGATGCTGACCACCCCTACCCTAATCAAACGCCCGATATTAGATACCGGCAAACAACTGCTAATAGGTTTTAAAGAGGGGTGTTATCCCAACCCTCTGACTGAAGTCGATAGCTAACACAACATACTATGAGCGAAACACTAAAATTGACTGAAGCGCTTATTCGCCGCGCCTCAGTCACGCCGGACGATGCGGGTTGCCAGGACTTACTTGCAGATCGCTTAAGCCCACTGGACTTCAAAGCAGAACGCTTAAATTTCAACGATACCCAAAACATCTTGCTAAAACGCGGTACCGCGAAACCTTTATTCGTCTTTCTGGGTCATACCGATGTTGTTCCGACTGGCCCGCAGGAAAAATGGCAATCACCGCCTTTTGAACCCACCATCCGTGACGGCAAGCTTTACGGCCGCGGCACTGCCGATATGAAAGGCGGCATCGCTGCTTTTATCACCGCGCTTGAACGTTTTCTTGCCAAGCACCCTGACCATCAAGGCTCCATCGCCATTATGCTGACCAGCGATGAAGAAGGCATAGCCACTAATGGCGTAGTCAAAGTGGTGGAGGTGCTGGAGCAGCGCAATGAAAAAATCGATTGGTGCCTGGTAGGCGAGCCGTCCAGCGATAAAAAGATCGGTGATGTGATACGAGTCGGCAGACGCGGTTCTTTGTGCGCCAAGCTCACTATCAACGGCATCCAGGGCCACGTGGCTTACCCGGAACTTGCAAGCAATCCTATCCACAGTTTCGCACCGGCCTTAAAAGAGCTGACGGAAGAAGTCTGGGATCATGGCAACGCGTTTTTCCCACCGACCA
>JABFRC010000129.1 GCA_013141375.1 Methylococcaceae bacterium
GTACCAACGGCTACTCCGACACCAGTACCAACAGCTACTCCAACACCGGTACCAACAGCGACGCCAACACCAGTACCAACGGCTACTCCAACACCAGTACCAACGGCTACTCCAACACCAAGACCAACTGCTACTCCAACACCAGTACCAACGGCTACTCCAACACCAAGACCAGTACCAACCGCTACACCGACTCCGATACCAACTACGACTCCTACGCCAAAACCAACCGCTACACCGACTCCGTTACCAACTACGACTCCTACGCCAAAACCAACCGCTACTCCAACACCGACGTCGATACCTACACCGAAACCAACGCACGCCCCACATCATTCTGACCATGACGATCGTGATGAACATGATAAAGATGATAAAAAATCTAAACATTCAGATTCTGAACACGAAAATGATGATGACAATGGTAAATACACACAACAGCGTAATAAATCCACCATCACGTTTTATGCACCTAAACAAGTTTCCGTGCATGCTGGTGAACAGTTGAAAATCGCAGTAACAGCATCAGATTCTAAACATGCAATCATTACCTTCGTGGCCATTCATCTTCCTGAAGGCGCTGTAATTGAGAATATTTTTGACTCTGAACTGCAATTGCCGAAAGCGGTTATCACCTGGACCCCTACTATTGCAGATGAAGATTTGAATGAAACCATTGTCTTGAAAGCAGTCGCAAACAGCAGTTATGGCAAAAAATCCGGCTCTGTAACCAAAACAATTTCAGTAACGGTTCTTCCACCGGCTATTCCGCAGATACTTCCTGTTGATGTAATTGTAAAAAGCAATGCAATTGTGAATGCAAGGTATGTCGAAAAGAAAGATAAACTTGAAATTTCTGGACAAGTCATCTGGGAAAAAACCAGCACTATTTCCGAACGCAAAGCACTGATATTGGCTGAATCAGTTGTCATTTCAGATGCAAGCACTCATGCACAATTGGGAACAGCAAAGGTTGACGTCTATGGCAACTGGCAGCTTTCTATAGCGCAGTCACAAGATTCGTTAGCTAGCTCAATCGATGCTTCCTTTCACGGTAAATCAGTAACTAAAGTTGTTACGGTTAAATAACCCATTGACTAATTGAGTACACTTCAAAACCCGCTTTTATAGCGGGTTTTTTTTAGCCTGCTACCAGCTATTAGGCATGACACCATTAGTAAATGAAAGGCCACCTAAATTAATAAAATCGACTGGGCTTATATAAACAAAAAAGGCCGTGATTATTAATAATCACGGCCTTTTTAATACGAGCTAAATAAGATTTACATTGATTCTAACGCTTATTCAGCATCAATGTCTTTCATACTCAGTCTGACTCGACCTTGACGGTCGATTTCAAGAACCTTAACTCTAACAACATCACCTTCGTTGACTTTGTCGCTAACTTTGTCCACATGTTCGTCAGAAATCTGAGAAATATGCACTAAGCCATCTTTGCCTGGCAGAATGGTAACGAATGCACCAAAGTCCATCAATCTGACAACTTTGCCTTCGTAAATCTTACCGACTTCAACTTCTGCAGTAATTTCTTCGATCAAACGTCGCGCTTCTTCACCCGCCGCTTTATCAACAGAAGCCACTTTAACCACACCGTCATCCGTTAAATCAACGCTAGCGCCGGTTTGTTCGGTAATGCTGCGAATGGTTGCGCCGCCTTTGCCAATCACTTCACGGATTTTGCTTGGATCAATTTTGAAAGTAATGATACGTGGAGCGAAGTCAGACATTTCATCACGAGTTGCTGCCAGCGCTTTGTTCATTTCACCGAGGATATGCAAGCGGCCGATTTTGGCTTGTGCCAATGCAGCTTTCATGATTTCAGCAGTGATGCCATCAATTTTGATGTCCATTTGCAGAGCAGTAATGCCTTCTGATGATCCGGCAACCTTGAAATCCATGTCGCCCAAGTGATCTTCATCACCCATGATGTCAGACAATACAGTGAATCTGTCGCCTTCCTTGATCAAACCCATAGCGATACCGGCAACAGGTGTAGAAATAGGTACGCCGGCATCCATTAACGCCAAGCTGCTTCCGCAAACAGACGCCATTGAGCTGGAGCCGTTAGATTCGGTAATTTCAGAAACAACGCGAATGGTATAAGGAAATTCTTCCATGTTAGGCAACACGGCAGCAACGCCACGTTTGGCCAAACGACCATGACCAATTTCACGACGTTTTGGCGAACCAACAAAGCCGGTTTCACCAACACTGTACGGAGGAAAATTGTAGTGCAGCATGAATGGCTCTTTGTACTCACCGGCCAATGCGTCAATGATTTGAGCATCACGTTGCGTACCCAAAGTGGCAACGACCAAGGCTTGCGTTTCGCCGCGTGTAAACAAAGCAGAACCATGGGTTCTTGGCAATACGCCGGTACGAATGCTGATGGGTCTGACTGAATCGACTGCACGACCATCAATACGTTTTCCATCCAAAATAGCGTTACGGACTATTTTGTATTCCAGATGTTCAATGATGTTACGGATTGCTTTTTCTTCGTAATCGCCATTAGCAACCAGTTTTTCAACAACGGCGTTTCTAATGCCTTTAAGTTGTTCTTGTCTAACCAGTTTTTCGGCAATTTGGTAAGAATCCTTAATACCTGCTTCTACCTCGGCCGCTACTAAGTTAACCAATTCAACATTAGCTTCCGGAGCAATCCATTCGACTGCGCCGGCACCCGCGGCATTTGCGAATTCGTTAATAGCGTTGATTGCTATGTTAAGTTGTTCATGGCCAAATAAAACTGCACCCAGCATGACTTCTTCAGATAAGCCAGCCGCTTCAGACTCAACCATCAGAACTGCCTGCGCTGTTCCAGCCACAACCAGTGTCAATTGGGATTCTTTTAATGCGGCAGGTGACGGGTTTAATAAATATTCGCCATCTTTATAACCAACGCAAGCTGCGCCGATCGGACCGTTAAACGGTAATCCTGATACTGCCAAAGCGGCAGAAGCACCTAATAGCGCTGGAATTTCCGGATCAACATCAGGATTTAACGAAATAACAGTCGCAATAATTTGGACTTCGTTAGTGTAACCTTCTGGAAATAATGGACGAATTGGCCGATCAATCAGACGAGAAGTTAATGTTTCCTTTTCGCTCGGACGACCTTCTCTTTTGAAGAATCCGCCGGGGATTTTGCCTGCCGCATAAGCTTTTTCTTGGTAGTTGACTGTTAAAGGAAAAAAGTCACCGCCTGCAGCTTCTTTTTTACCAACTACGGTCACCAGTAAAGAGGTGCCTTCGACATCTATGATAACTGCGCCATCTGCCTGACGGGCAATCTCGCCGGTTTCTAAGGTAACTTTTCTATCGCCGTACTGAAATTCTTTCCTGATAGGATTCACTATAAGGTTCCTTTGTATACAAAGTGGTTTGAAAATGAGTTCATCCATGAAGTGTTAACGCAGAAACGGCACGATAACGTGCCGTTTCTTAAAGCTTTCTTATTTGCGTAAGCCTAATCTTTCAATCAGAGATTGATAGCGCGCGCTATCTTTTCTCTTCAAATAATCAAGCAATTTACGACGTTGGTTAACCATGCGCAGCAAGCCACGACGTGAGTGGTTGTCTTTTTTATGCTCTGCAAAGTGCGGTGTTAAATGCACGATGTGTGCAGTCAACAAAGCCACTTGGACTTCTGGTGAACCAGTATCTGTTTCTGACAAGCGGTACGTTTCAACCACTGATTTTTTTTGTTCTGCTGTAAAAGGCATTGATAATCCCTATTTTAAGATTAAATTAAAAACACATCGCCTTAAGGCGATGCTTAAGTACTGTTTCCACGATAGGGTGTAGAAACAGGAAAAAAGACCTAAAAGAAAAGGCGCAGCATAAAATCATTGCGCCTTTCAATGTGGGCCTAGTTATTCATATTAAATAACTTTTTCGGCGCTAGTTTACCATCCATTAGGATTTCTCCCAAGCCCAAAAATGCAGAGCCATGATAGATACGGACGCTAACTTGAGGTTGTTCGTTAACAATAATTGACTGCCCAAAACCGATACAATCGGCTTGATGCTCCGACACTTGCACCGCGGGCATAAACTCCAAGGGCTTATCAACATTAATAAGACAAGCATTGAGGTTGATCGGATCCATTGCCGCCAATTGTTCGATACACCAAGCTTGCTGAATACAAAACTGCCCCGAACGCGTTCTACGTAGTTCTTTAACGGTACCGCCGCAGCCCAGGTTGTGACCAATATCTTCGGCTAGTGATCTGATGTAAGTGCCTTTTGAACAAAACACATCCAGACGCAACCAATCTGCACCAAAATCCAATAATATCAATTCGAATATGGTGATTTTCCTGGCTTTTCGCTCAACAGTAATGCCCTCTCGAGCCAGTTCATACAGCTTTTTGCCATTGAGCTTGAGCGCGGAATACATCGGCGGCACTTGATCAATGGGGCCGGTAAACTGCAGCAGGCAATCCAGGAGCTGTTGCTCAGATAAAGTTGGAACCGGTTTGGTTTCGATGACAATCCCCTCAGCATCACCGGTATCCGTCATTACACCAAGTTGAATCAATACTTCATAGCGCTTATCGTCATCGAGCATCAATGCCGATACTTTAGTGGCCTCACCAAAACACAAAGGTAATAAGCCGGTCGCCAGTGGATCAAGGCTACCGGTATGCCCGGCTTTATTGGCGTTAAAAAGGCGTCTGACTTCTTGCAATGCCTTGTTTGAGGAAACTCCCAAGCGTTTGTCCAACAGTAAAATACCGTGGACATTGCGCCCGGATTTGCGTTTACTCATCGCCGCTTATTCCTCGGTGCTTTTATTAAGACCACTGAGCAATTCAGCAACGCGCATGCCGGTATCAAATGAATCATCGTAGTAAAAACGCAACTCAGAAATGTGCCGCAGGCGCATTCTTTTAGCCAGCGCATGTCGAATGACGGGAGCTAATTCATTCAAGCGTTTTACATTGGCACGCTTACCGGCAACATCAACATTCAAGACGGTCACATAGACTTTGGCAACAGCAAGGTCTTTAGTAACCACAACCTCGTTGATGGTGATGAAGCCTAATCCCGGATCACTGATTTCACGCTGTAAAATCAGTGACAGTTCTTTTTGCATTTCCGAGGAAACACGGGCATTACGACCAAATTCGTTTGCCATAAATTAAAGTACTCGTTTAATTTCTGTGCGTTCGAAAACTTCGATTTGGTCGCCCGGCTGAACATCGTTGTAATTCTTCACACCGATACCGCATTCCATGCCCATTTTGACTTCGGCCGCGTCATCTTTAAATCGACGCAATGATTCCAATTGTCCTTCATAGATAACGACGTTTTCACGCAATACGCGAATCGGCAGATTTCTTTTGACAAAGCCATCGACGACCATACAGCCGGCAATCGCACCAAATTTAGGTGATCGGAACACATCACGCACTTCAGCAAGACCGACAATATGTTCTCTGATTTCTGGTGCCAATAAGCCGCTGATGGATTTCTTAACTTCATCAATCGCATCATAAATAACACTGTAGTAATGCAAATCGACATCTCTTTCTTCAATCAAGCGACGTGAAGTGGCATCTGCTCTTACATTAAAGCCGATCAAGATAGCACCAGCAGCCAGCGCAAGATTGACATCACCTTCGTTGATACCGCCGACTCCGCCAAATATGACTTTGACTTCAACTTCGTCGTTAGACAAGGCAACCAAGGATCCACGCAATGCTTCCAAACTACCTTGCACGTCGGTCTTGATTACCAAATTGACACTGGCAAGTTCACCGGTAGTCATTTTAGAGAAGACTTCATCCAGCTTAGTGGCTTGTTGCGCCGCTTGCTTGGTTAATTTCTTGCGATCTTCACGATGTTTTGCCAAATCTTTGGCGACGCGTTCGTTTTGTACAACTAAGAAGTCATCACCAGCATTCGGAGTGCCTGACAAACCTAAAATTTCAACCGGTACACAAGGCCCCGCTTCTTTAATAGGTTTACCGTTTTCATTGAACATGGCGCGGATGCGGCCAAATTCATGACCACACAAGACCATTTGACCATTTTCCAGCGTGCCTTTTTGAACCAGAACGGTTGCTACGGCACCACGACCTTTATCCAATCGTGATTCAATGACCACGCCCGAGGCAGCACCTTCAACCGGCGCTTTCAGTTCAAGAATTTCAGTTTGAACAATCAAGGCTTCGATTAAATCATCAATGCCTTCGCCGGTTTTGGCGGAGATCTTGAGGAACTGCACATCACCGCCCCATTCTTCAGGAAGCACGTTGATGTTGGCCAGCTCTTGCATGACTTTGTCAGGATTAGCATCCGGTTTATCGATTTTGTTCATTGCCACAATAATCGGCACATTGGCGGCTTTCGCATGCTCAACAGCTTCTCTGGTTTGCGGCATTACGCCATCGTCGGCAGCAACCACGACAATTACAACGTCTGTGACGTCAGCGCCACGCGCTCTCATTGCAGTAAACGCAGCGTGACCTGGAGTATCCAGGAAGGTTACCGAGCCATGATCGGTAACTACTTGATACGCACCGATATGCTGGGTAATACCGCCCGCCTCACCGGCAGCAACACGGGTTTTACGAATATAATCCAGCAATGAGGTTTTACCATGGTCAACGTGGCCCATGATGGTCACAATCGGCGCTCTCGGCAAAATCTTACGCTCATCTTCGCCCAAAGCTTCTGCCAGCATTTCGCGTTCGAGATCATCTTCGCTCTGAATAATGGCTTTATGGCCCATTTCTTCAACGAGAATTACCGCGGTTTCCTGGTCAATGCTTTGATTGATGGTTGCCATAATGCCAAGCTTCATCAAATGCTTAATCACTATTGCCGCTTTAACGCTCATTTTTTGCGCCAAATCAGAAACAATAATGGATTCAGGAATTGCAACCTCTTTAATTACAGGTGCAACCGGCATTTCAAATTGATGTTTGCCATCAGAAACAGTAGCAACCCGTTCAACTTTTTTACCTTTCTTTTTTGGTTTTTTGTTGTCTTTACCCACAAAGCGCCCCGTATCTTCCTGCTTTTTTCTATGCAAAGTTTCTTCTTTGGCGGCAGCTTGCTGCCTAACTTTTTCGGCATTCCGTTTAATTGACTCTTCCAAACGCTGCTCTTTTTCCAGCTGTTTTTTCTTGGCTTCGTCTTGTTCCTTGGTCTTTAGTGGCTTGTCCTGTTTGATTTTTTTGTCATCCAGAGCAACTTTAGCGACGCCAAACTTGTCTTCCTCTTCAATATCAACAGGAATTTCTACGATTTTTTCAGCGTCTCCAGATTTAACCTGTGGTTGTGGCGCATCTTCAATCACTGCCTCAACCTCAACCTCAACCTCAACCACCTCTACAATTTCCGACTTAGCGGCTTCAATTGTTGGCACGGGCGAGTCGACCCTAGCTTCGGGTTGAGTTTCAA
>JABFRC010000171.1 GCA_013141375.1 Methylococcaceae bacterium
TGATATTCCACCACATCAGCAACACCTTCAATGCCCAGTTCTGTATTCGCCAGACGCGACGCCCACACAGTCCGCACATCACCGCGTTTTTGCTGATCGGCCTGATTGACCCGCTGATGCAATACCTGACCTTCCGCCGTAAATTGGTTTTCAGCCCAGATATTTTCCAGTTCAATTAAGGCAAATTGACGCGGGCAATAGAGATAATGCTGCAGGCGGGATAGGTAGATGGGCTCTAATGCCGTTTGCCTAATCATGCCAAGGATTGATTATCGGAATATCCAGCAGATATTTCATATGAATTTTTTGGGTTTATCGCGATTGGGTACTATTGATGGATTCATTGCTCAAAACCCAAAATAATTTTCATATACCGCTCAATCGTCTCCATTTCCCCTTCAGAAAGCGACGTTAAAGGCTCTGAGGTGATGCGCCGATTATCTATCGCGCGGGCTTGGTCAATCATGACATCGGATGATTTGTTTAGCGCTTCACGCGCGGCAAGGTTGAAGCGCAAGGGCTGAGCATTTGCATGAACCTGAGTAGTCAGCGGTAAAACAAGGGTGCTGGGGTGGCCTACATCGTTTAAATCATTGCATTGCACTATAAGTGCCGGGCGTATTTTTCCCGCTTCGGTACCTTTTGAGGGATTGAAATTAACTAAATGCACATCACCCCGCTTAAAGCCCATCTGCATTACTCGCTGCTAAGGATTGATTGATTTCCAAGCTTTGGTTAGCCACTAAGTTAGAGGCGTATTTGATTTGCTGACGCAGCTTTTTTCTTTGTAGCATTTCTGCATAATAACGTAACGATTCAGCAATAATTTCACCGGTCGGTTTATTATTCTCTTTGGCAATGTCCTGTAATAACTGGCTGACATTATCATCGGTTGTAAAGGTAATCGTTTGCATGTTACTCACCTTAATTACTTGATAGGCAATTGTTGGGTTACGCTATCGCTAACCCAACCTACGACTTTGCACAATAAACCCAACATTAAAATCCATCAATAATTTCAGGCTTCAAATCGCCAATTTCTAATTTTTTAGAGCTTTCAGAATCAGGCTTCAAATTATCTATTTGGTTTAATAAATTTTTATCCTCATTGTTATCTTCTTTCCAAGCATCTATCAATTCCGATAGTAAAACATGTACTTTAGCTGACGAATATTGCCCGGCTTTAGAGTTGTGCTGCCACCAAATAACTTTACTAACCGCCATTGAACCTTCGGGTCTGGCAGACGATGCATCGCCTTCAAATAACTTGGGCAAAATGGCTTTAATGACCTCGGCATCGTCATCACTAAAACCGGTTTTATCGGCCAGTTGTGGGGCCATCGCGCCGTAAGCCACATAAATAGCGCTGTCCACACGGTGTTTCATACCCATGGTATCGGAACCTTTTTTAGTGCCGTCACCTTCACTGTTCACGCTTTTGGTAATCTGGGTACTGGTAATACTGACCGGCTCAATACTAAAGGCCGATTGAATGGTCACCGGGCCTCTAATGGCAATCGAAACACCAGCGGCATCAGCTTCTTTACCAAATGCAAAAACTTGACCAAAAGAACGGACATCCAGCCATTTTTCACATACCTTTTTAGCAATATCGTCTTTTGTGTTGTCCTTACTTGGCTTAAAAGCGTTTTTGCCCAGTCCATAGTCGTCTGATTCCGCTCTTGCTTTAAGGCTGACCATACCATCGGTCTTTTTCTCGTCAGATTGCACAAAAATCGGATGGCCCGCCGTTTGCAAACGATCCCGAAGTTTACGTTTTAAACAAACATCGGTAACTTCACCAAAACCGTCATAATCCGTGCGCGGACGATTGCCGTTGAGTGGATCGCCATTGGGGTTAGCATGTTTAACGCTGAAGATAATCGCAAAATCAATTTTGTGGCTTAATGCACTCATTCTGAGTCTCCTTGTGATGTTTCGTCGGTGGTTTCGGATTTAGTTTTAAATTTTTGGCGTTGGCAGTGATAGCCCAATAAAAACTCACCAGATAATGCCGCTTTGCTAGTGAAGTCTTCGTGTTTAAACATGGCTTGGATGGCGTCCAACTCTTTCAATTGATTGGTTAGAAATCCGGCACGTGACACTCGTAAACGCTGCATATACGGCTGTAACGCTAATTCAATCGTGCGCCAAGTTTCAAAAGGGCGATCAGCAAAGCGTTGCATTAAGCGTGCAGCAGTTGTGGGACGATTTTCTCCGCTGACGCTTAACGCCACGTCTTCTATACGTTCGGCGATGGCTAACAGCCGACCGAACAGGTAATCGCGTGCAGGGTAGTTTTCTTCTAGTGCCATAGCATATTCTCTTCGTTGAGTTAAATTCGGGTGTCGTTGGTGATAGCCTTTATAGAGCGCACAGGCAATGCCTAGCGTTTTTTCCCAGTCATCTTCAAATGACCGTCCGTTATAGCTTCTTTTTTTCATGCCGATTCTATTGCAGGCTCTGCGAAAAGTTGATTCCACTAAATCCCGAGGAATCGGTAAACCATCGACAATGCACGGCAGTAATCGCGCTACTGTTGCTTTCTGCAATTTATCATCAAGTTGCAAAGTGCCTTTTTCATCGCGATGCCCATATGCTACTGCGCTTATATCTTTTGGTGAGGGGACTCCCACAAATTCAATTTTTTTGCCTGCTTTGCTGTCCCACCCGTAGTTTTGTTGCCAAGCAAAATGGCTATGCCAGGTTTCAATACAGTTGAGAAAATCATGACTAAATAGTTCGCGGTAATAAATAATTCCCATGCGACCAGGAGTTGCGGAATCAATACCCATGATAACGATTTGCTCATTCGGACTTAATTTTGCTGCATATCCAGCCATGTATTTTTTAAGTTTTAGGGCAAATGACTGTCCTAAATCATGGGTGTAATCTTGGACATGTTGTTCTAACTCTAAGTCTTCATCTACTTCATCAAGATCATATTCGTCGCTATCAAACAGTGCCCATGTGTCACGCAAAGGTTCAGGTATTGCTTTACCTGATACAGCCCAGGATACAAAAACTTGTGGTTCTTTATCACCGCTTTTAAAGCCTTGACGAAAGATCAACCAGCGAAGAGCATTGTGCGCTTTTTGTGAAACGTCAAAACCGATGCTACAGGCTTCAGAGTTCTCTAAAAATTTACCGCGATAGGTATAACCACCGCCGTCGTTTGATGAAATTAGCTTGGCACCATCACTTGCGTTTCTAATAAATCTGGAATGATTTTCGATTAAGCGAACTTCTTCACCAGTTATAAAACAAAGCCCGGATTTTGAGTTTTTCAATTTATCAAACTCAACCCATTTCTCGATTAAATCATTATCTTCCCATGTGCCAGAACATGGATTACCTGGTTCTTCAACTTTCCATCGTACAAAAGCCTTTTCAGCATTAATTTTTGTTTTTTGGCCGCTTCTATTTGAAAACGTTATTGGAAATACTATTGCTTGGTTCAAGTCGCTCCATAAACTTCGTTTTTCCAGATACTTGGAAATGGCTAGAATTTTGGGATGTGCATATTCTGACAAGCACCATTCTTTAAGTTGGTTTAAATATGCGTCATTTCTGGCTTGTATTGCCTCTGGAAAATCAGAAGCGCAATAGCCTAATTCATCGCAAAGCGGATGAGGTGCGATTTTTGCCCCTGCTCGCCCAGCAGAAGCCTCTGTTGCAGGTATAAGCGTTAATGAATCCTCGCCAGATAACAGGGTAATCCTGTCTTTTTTTATATTTCCATTGTCATCGATAACCACCTCAATATGCGCCGTTTTAACAAAATGGGATATTGGCCAAGGTTTTGATGTATCTAATCCAATTCCTTGTTCGTAAGTTTGATATAGCTTTTCCATCCAGCTCATAATTGCGCCTCTTCATCTTCAACGGCCAACAGATTTTCACCGATACCGAATTCTTTTCTACTCATAGGCCGAACAAAGCGGCGCACCTCGCATTCATCCGGACGGGGAAATTTCAAAATCCCCTCTTTAAGCGTTGCTTGCCAAAACTGGCTATGCAGCTCATCAATTCCGGTTTCGTCCGGGTAGGCAAAACTATGGAACATCAGGCCAAAGGCTAATTCGTCCAGGTTGTCATAAGCGCCTTCACCCTCACCAAACTCGCAAGGTTCGACATAGGCCTGACAATCGCGTGTACCTAAAAAAATATCCTGCCTGCCGCCTTTTTCTAAGGTACGTTTCAGGATGCTGAAATGCTTGCCATCTATCCGGTCGGCTGCCAGCTCTGGGCGGTGTTCATTCCATTCAAAATGCGCCTGCACTTGGTATTCGACATCACGCAAAAACGTATAAATGGCGAGACTGTTGCCACCGCCCCAGACTAAAGGCTTAGTGCCTTTGGTTTGGGTGCGTAGCGGCTTTATGACTCTGACTTTATCAACATGCCAAATCAGCGTCGGCTTCCAATAGATGGATTTGAGTACACCTTTGATGGCCTCATAAGTCGGCAGCTGATATGAACATTTTTCACCGCCCACTTTGGTGATGGGGTCGGTAAATAACGCATACTTGCCCCATAATCGAAAACTAATGCTGTTTTTCACTTGTGCTCCTTTTGCTACGATTTTTCAAGGTTTTCGATAATGTGCGACAACTTAGGATTAAGTCGTTCGTGGTGAGCTTGTCGAACCATGAACGGCTTTAACCGTCCACCCTTCGACGAACTCAGGGCGAACGATTAAGCCTCGTTTATTATCTTGCATTAAGTACGAAATCATTTTTTACCCCTATAAAACAGTCACTTCGGCTTTGCCAACGGCTTCAGCAGACAAGCCAAATGCTTCGCTGTAATAGCGTTCATCCAGGCAATACACACCTTCTCCCGGTTGAATTTCGTAGACTGCGTTTTGTTCCCGTAATTTTTTCCACACGTTCGGAAATACATTAACGCTAAATTTTTGCGCTTGCTTTAAACAGCTGTAGTAGCTGGCGGCATCAAACTCTTTGGCAATGCCACAAAGTTCGGTGATGAGTTGTTTGCCTTGCTGGTAAGGCACAATCACGGATTGTGTCGGTGCATCGATGGCTTTAAAAGCATTGCCTGCTGTCATAAATGATTGCTTCAGGTGTAGTGGCGCATTACGTCCTATATTTAGATTATTTTCACTTAACAAATTAAGTAGCGTATCTGTTCTACCTATTTGTTTTTCATTCAACCTGTAGGTCATTTCATCGGCGCGATTATAGAAATAGTATTTGAAATACAGTTCCATGACTTCAGGATCTAACAAGGATTTATTAATAATCTCACCGAATACTCTTTGGGCTTGTTTCTGTCCTTCTTTTATATCAATCAATTGATCAATGGTTTCCTTTGCCGGATTTACGACATGCACAGTAGCGGTATCCAAGCGGCCATTTCTATTACAGCGCCCCGCTGCTTGAGCTATCGAATCCAATCCGGCGAGAAAACGAATCACACTGGCAAAATCAATATCGACACCGGCTTCTATTAATTGCGTGCTAAAGCAAAGAACCGGTAGTTTAGCCGCTAACCTTGCCCGCATTCTGTGAAAAAGTTCATTGCGGTGCGCTGAACATTGGTTGGTACTTAAATGAAACAAGCTATTCCTATCAACGGAATCAGAGCATCTGACATACAAGGCTTGCGCCCATGCTTTGGTGTTTACGATAACCAAACAATTGCCTTTCACTTTGAATTCGGACAATGCCAATTCCGCTATTTCTTCTTCAGACCAGCCTTCCGATTTGGTTTTATTGCTGATTTCAACACGTTTTAATTGGTCGAATAATTCTCTGACATCAGGCATTAGGTGATTTTCCTTGTGGATCAGCAATTGGCCTTTTTCTGGTGTCTTCAATTGATCGAGCAACGGCTGGGTAGCTGTACATAGCACCGCTGTGGTTTTGGTATGTGCACTTAAAAAGTTAAGAGCGTTACAAAATAGATGCGTGCAGTTAATGGGTAAGGTTTGAATTTCATCAAAAATGATGACGCTGTTAGCGAGTTGATGCAGGCGGCGCACACCGCGCGTACCGCCGCTAAACAGTGTTTCTAAAAACTGTACCATCGTGGTCAACACAATCGGCGCATCCCAATTTTCAGCCGCCAGCTTGCTATGCCAAGTTTGATTTTCCGGCTCTAAATTCGAGTGGTGCTCAAGTACCCAGGGAAATTGATCACCCTCCTGCTCAACTGCCTTTCGGATGGCTTCGGCGTTTTGCTCAATGATGGAGGTGTACGGAATAACGTAGATAATCCGTTCTAAGCCGTGGGTGTTGGCGTGATGCAGGGCGTAACGAAGACTGGCATAAGTTTTTCCACCGCCCGTCGGCACGGTCAGTGTGTAAATACCTTGAGCATCCTGCGCCCGATTTTTACAGGTATCGGAAATCGCCCGGCGTATGGTGTTGATGGGTGTGTCGTGAACTTGCTGTTCGGTTAAAAACAACTCTATACGCTGAATGGCCAAATCCCATGCCACGGCTTTATTTCGATAAGACGCATTGCCGGGTCTTTCAAAATCAGCACTATTGATACGGTCTGCATCAATCAGGCAACTAAATAAAAACCGGGTCCAAAAGCCGACGTAAAAACATTTGATAGTTTCAGATAGGGTTTGCCCATGCTGATCATTTTTTGTGAGCAGGCTTAGCTGCCTGAGCATGGCTAACATCAATGGCTTGTCGGCCAAACGTTTGGCTTGCTCCAGAATATGCTCGTCTGCATTTTGCTTGCATTCGGCCAGATGCGACCTGTCGTCTTCTTTATCTATGCGCTTTTTGAAGCCATTGATTCCTTCGGATGTCAGGCAATCAATCAGGCCACTGTGGTGTGAGGCGATGCACAGTGCCAGTATCTGTCCACATAATTTGCCTTCGCCATTTTTGCCGTATTTAGCCAGCATTTCCCAAATCAACTGCGCACCTGCTGTTGAGTGATCTACTTTGCCCTTCTGAGCGATGGCATCAACGTAATCTGCATCCATGTCATTGAGTAATCCGGTACCGGATTGAATGTAGTTTTGAAAAGATGCGCTGTATTTACCAAAATCGTGCAACAGTCCTATTAACTCTCCCGCCTCAGGCACATTAATTTTGGCTGCTAACGTTTTGGCAATCTCAGCCACTTCCTGTAAATGGGCTGCGACTGTTTGCTGTGCATTATCTGCTTTGCGGACATGAGCTATGTATGATTGGCTTTTTATCATTGATATTGATTTATAAAAGTTATCTGGAATCGCTTCTAGCTTTTGCTACACATGACAGCCTTGCTTCTATCATCCGCCGCCAAGTGGTGTGATTGTAGTTTGATCTTCGTCAAGCATTGAAAAGTATCGGTAACGCTTTTCACTTGGTGTAAACTTTATATCAACAGTTATTTATCATGCAAACTTTATTTTCATATATTTATGACTGAGATTATTGAACCTCTTTTTAAATGGGATGTCAGGC
>JABFRC010000143.1 GCA_013141375.1 Methylococcaceae bacterium
CTCGTAGGCTGAAACGCAAAATCAGCACTCTGACCTTTGGAAACACTCACTTTGCCGGCAGGTTTCACTTTGCCTTGGCCTTTAGCTGCGGCCTTGATGATAAAACTTTCCGCCGTCTCGGCTTGAATTAGGGCCGGCGCAAGGGTTAGAGCAATCAATACTGGCAGGCTCATAAGTAATCGAGAAAGCAGAAGCGGGTATTTCAATCGCATCGTGGCACTAAATGAATTTTGAATTTTATGACTCATGAGGTTTTCAATCTGGATTGTTATCAGCAAGCATTATAGGCAGCACGCCTGGGGAGAATATAACTGATGAGTAATAGGTTGGATACTTTCAATCGCATAAAAAAAGGGTGCGTTCCACATCGGAACGCACCCTTAATTATTTTGGATCCAGCCTAAATAAGCTTAATCGTCGCCGCTAAACACACCCAGTATTTGCAACAAACTCAGGAATAAGTTGTAGATAGACACATACAACGAAACGGTTGCCAAAATGTAGTTGGTTTCGCCGCCGTGAATCATGTCGCTGGTTTGGTATAAAATCATGCCGGACATCAGCAAAATGAACATGGCTGATACGGCTAATGACAAGGCAGGGATGGCGAAAACAACAGCGCCAATACCGGCCAAAAAGGCTACCAATACACCCACCATCAAAAAGCCGCCCATGAAGCTGAAGTCTTTCCGGGTGGTTAAGGCATAAGCGGATAGTCCTAAGAATATCGCTCCTGTGCCGCCTAACGCAGTCATTACCAGTTCAGTGCCATTGCTGAAATTGTGTATGTACATGTTTAGAATCGGCCCCAGGGTTAAGCCCATGAATCCGGTTAAGGCAAATACAAACACCAAACCTAATGCACTGTTGCTGAATTTGGTGGTTAAAAATAACAAACCGAAATAACCCACCATAGTGATAATCATGCCGGGATGCGGTAGATTAAGTGCCATCGAGGCGCCTGCTGTTAAAGCACTGAACAACAAAGTCATCGACAACAGCATGTAAGTGTTTCTTAACAACTTGTTGGTGGCCAGAATGCTTTCTTCTGGTCGCGATATTGCAGTATTTAGTCTCATGATTTTATGGACTCCTTTATAAATGAATGGAATGGAAAAAGAATATTCCCACTTTTAATGGTACAAGAGATTGCCGGATTTTGTTAAGTTATTTCAACAATGACATGAAGTTCTCTTTAACTACTTAGTACAATCCTCCTTATGACAGATAGCAAAATAACGCCTTATCAACTGATGGGCGGTGAATCCGCAATATTGACGCTGGTCGACAAGTTTTATTTTTTTATGGATAGCATGCCTGAAGCCGTCGAGCTTCGGGCGATTCATGCGCCCAGTCTGGCAAATGCCCGCAGTAAATTGTTCAAGTTTTTATCCGGCTGGTTAGGCGGGCCTAACTTGTTTATTGAAGAGTTTGGCCATCCACGCTTACGGCAACGGCATTTTCCATTTGCCATCGGGCCAATGGAAAGAGACCAGTGGATGTTGTGCATGAATAGAGCCTTAAATGAAATGCCAATCGACCCTGAGTTTCGAGAAGCGATTGCCGAGTCGTTACAAAATTTGGCGACGCACATGATCAATCAACCATAATCCGCATTTCTTAATGACAACCTTGCCGTTTACCTATCAAATTCGCCGCAGCCTGCGTGCAACCCGTGTGCGAATAGTCGTAAGACCGGGTGATGTTGAAGTGGTCGCCCCGCCGAAAGTGCCGGAACGAAAAATTGTGCAATTTATTCACGCCAAGCAATATTGGGTTGTGGATACTCTGGCGAAGCTGCAGGCAAGAAATCACCATGAAATTGTTAAGGCACCGGTCAACTATGGTCATGGTGCGAATATTCCTTATCAAGGACAAGTCTTCCCGCTGATCACCAAACCATCTAAATTAAAAAAACCAAAACTAGAATTTACTGATGGGTTTGTCGCGCATCTTCCAGAAAGCTTGGCGAGCGAACAGCACAGTGATGCGATCAAGTTAACGCTTGAGAAATGGATGAAAAAACAAGCCAAAGTCCATGTGCAACAGCTGGTCAGTCGTCATGCCCCCAAGAAACAACTGGTGCCGCAGTCCATCAAGATTAAAACCCAAAAGAGCCGTTGGGGTAGTTGCGGTATACACAACGACATCAATATCAATTGGCTGCTCGTGATGGCGCCATTGGAAGTATTGGAATATGTGGTGGTTCATGAGCTATGTCATATCCAGCAAAAAAATCATTCCCAGCATTTTTGGGCGCTGGTGGCTGAGCATTTGCCGGAGTTTCAACAACACCGGCAATGGCTGAAAAAACATGGCAGTCAGTTAATGATGGGATTGTAGGCGTCGCCATGCTTGCATCGAAATTTTCGGCGAGTAGTTACCCCATCTTTATCAACGGAACTCAATATGAATAACAATCAATTTAAAGCGCTAGGTTTTGCCTGCTTGTTTTGGCTGGTGAGCCCCGTCAGCGCTGTCGAGACCATAGAAACCCCCGAATTCTGGATGAATTCGGGTAAGAAAAGTATCAAAGCGGCAGAGCAGTTAAAACCGATTAATACTACGGCCAAAAACGTAATTTTATTTGTCGGCGACGGCATGGGGATTTCAACCATAACGGCGGCGCGAATTTTTGAAGGCCAGTCCAAAGCCAATAACCGTGGAGGAGAAGAAAATTCTCTCAGCTTTGAGCAATTGCCTTATTTGGCCTTGTCAAAAACCTATAGTGCCAACCAGCAAACGCCGGATTCAGCACCGACGATGTCGGCGATTATTTCCGGCGTTAAAACCAATGACGGCGAACTATCGGTCAGTGCGAAACTGCCTCGTGAAGAAAAAAATGCCGACGTTGTCAACGCCAATAGGGTCAAAACCCTGCTGGAGCAAGCCGAAGAACACGGCTTATCTACCGGCGTTGTCTCGACGGCAAGACTGACCCATGCCACGCCGGCCGCTTGCTATGCCCATACCTCCGAACGAGACTGGGAATCGGATGCACAAATTCCGGCCGGAGCGACGGTCAAAGACATTGCCAGACAGCTGATCGAATTCAATATCGGCAATGGCCTTGAAGTCGCAATGGGAGGCGGTCGCAGCATGTTCTTGCCGAACACGATTGCTGATCCCGAAGATGTTGACAGCAAAGGCGGACGCAAAGACGGCCTGGATTTGACCAAGCAATGGCTGGCTAAATACCCAAAATCTGTCTATGTCTTTAACAAAGTCGGTTTTGATGCCGTTGATCCAAAGCAAACTGAACATCTGTTGGCGCTTTTTGAACGCTCGCATATGGAATACGAACATGATCGTGTCAAGGATACGGGTGGTGAGCCGTCATTAACGGAAATGACAGCTAAAGCCATCGATATTCTGTCAAAAAATAAAAAGGGCTATTTTTTGATGGTCGAAGCCGGGCGGATTGATCATGCACATCATGCCGGCAATGCTTATCGTGCCTTGGCGGAAACGGTTGAGTTATCCAATGCCGTGCGTAAAGCGCTGGAGAAAATCAACTCTAAAGATACGCTAATTTTAGTGACTGCGGATCACAGTCATACCTTTACCATCGCCGGCTATCCGCAACGCGGCAATCCTATTTTGGGCTTGGTGAAACAACCGGGTGAGTCGGACTTTGCCAAAGACAAGAACGGATTGCCTTATGCCACCTTGGGTTATGCCAATGGCCCCGGTTATCGTGGCTCGGCTCGGCCGGATTTGACGGCGGTTGATACCGCGCACCCTGATTTTTTGCAGGAAGCCGCCGTACCATTATCGAATGAAACCCATGGCGCTGAAGATGTGGCGATTTTTGCAATCGGTCCGCAAGCGCATTTGTTCCATGGCATTCAGGAGGAAAGCTATATCTATCAGGTGATGGCTAAAGCCTTAAAGTTCAGCCCAGGTCTGTAATTGAGTGCTTCGATGGCAAAATGTGTGCTGCTGTTTTGGATTGCATGGCTGAGTGCTTGTGCGCATCAATCTAAACCACCATTGCAGATTCACGGCTTGGATCAATTGCCCGCGCTTGCGGCAGAATTTGAAACTCTGGTTACTGCAACAGAAGGGCAAGGCGATCAAACCGTTCAACGCTATCGTTGGCGGTTTTGGCGGGCATCAAATTACATTGAAACCAAAAATTTGGAAGATCACACAGGTGAGATCTGGAAAAAATCTGCCAATGACCAGATAAGCTACGAACAGGTTTTTCATGCCCAACGCCAAGCCCTTGATTATTTTCCGGGGGATTTAAGCGCCATCGGTGTGGAATTGGACTGGTCGGCACTGGCGACGTTGGTTAATCCATCCATGTTGGCAAATCTAGTGGCCGATGAACCAGAAATTGTTTTTGGCCGTTCCGCTCAGCGTTACCAAAGTCTTGATAATGAACTCGGGCTGGAACTGTGTTGGCTTGAGCACGAACAAATACCTGCAAGCATCAAATTCATCGACCACGGCCACAAGGTTGAGACCCGATTGCTTGCTATTTATCCCTTGGCGCAATCGCCATGGTCGTATCAACAAACGGCCGATTTTCGCCATACAGATTTCGCCGATCTGGGTGATAAGGAAAACGATCCGGTAATCAAATTGATGGCCGAGCACAACCGTTTTCGAGCGTTGGCTCATTAGTTTTGTAATATGGGCTTTTACACGCTATTGCTTAATTCATTTTTTGCCATTTTTCTTAATATCCGCCTAAAGGTATGCATGCTGGCTTCTTTGCCGGTTTCTGCCTGTAAGCGAGCAACCGCCAGTTTGGTTTTCTGCGAATTTTCCTCCCAGTACGATAAGAGGTTGTGTTTGTCGTCCTCAGTCAAAATAGTCGGCCGTCCACTTCGAGGATTGTCATACAAGCCCATGAAACCGTAGGCTTCCCAAGCTTTGAGCCAGGCACTGACGGTTTGATGTCTGACTTCAAACAGCTTGTGTATTTCGCTGATCAAATACTTTCGATCGTTTAATAGCACAGCATGGGCCCGTTGTCGGACGCGGGCCAATGGGTGGTTCAAATAGGCTTCTAATAGAGTTTCTTTCTCTTCAGAAGTCAGTTTTGTAATAAATTTCATTGGAGCCCCAAGAGTGCTTATAGATTTTTTTACTTTTGAAAATAACTCGCACGTATTAGGCCAATTTTAAGAAATCATTATTTATCAATTAAATGGGGATTTTCTTCGATAAATATGGGCATTTGGATGGTTGAAATAAACCATTCATGATGGGTGGTTTGGTGCAAATGAACCATTGCAAATGTGATATTAGATATTTCGGTAAAGGCTGGCATGTATAGACGCACTACCCATTCCTTGCGTTTCCCTAGCAGCAGAAAGATCAAAATGTGATTTTGTAAAGTTGCATTATTTCCCCTTAATTCCAGCTTCGACTGTCTCCTGTCGAGTAATAATGAATTTCCAAATAAACGTTATTACCTTTAATACATAATGATTTAAACTCAAGCCTTTCTTAAAATCTAAGAGGCTTAAAAAGTATGAATGCATTAAAAAAACTCGCTGTCGCCGTCAGCCTAATATCAGGTAGCCAAGCTGGCTTTGCTTTAACGCCCTGGACAGATGGAGCGCCTGATCTAGTTATTTACACCTCCGGCGGCCCGGCACTTGATAAGGCATTTGAAAAAATAGTGACGAATACGCTGGCAGATGCCAACTCCGTCGATGTCTTCAGTGATGTCGCCTCAACCGGCACGATTGGAGGTCGCTGGCAGTCGTTTTATTTCACCGGCAAAGCCAACCTGGGCTCACCACTTGCCGGTAAAAAAATCATTTTGGAAAAACGCACCTACGGCTCAGGCGGTTACGGCGTTGTGCCGCTGGTTGCCAATGACGGCAACGGTTTGCTGTTGGAACACTTAAAAATTGAAAGCTTACCCGCCACTGCCTGGGATGCCGACGGCGCCACCGGCAAAAGATGGAAGAAATCCCTTAGCGGAACTAATGCTGCCACTTATTTGGGCAAAGTCGTTTCAGATGCCGGCTTTTTGGCACTTGATCCTGTTACCTTGTTAAAACCCGCAACTGAAAACTATCCAGAACAAGTCAAAGAGCTTATCAGCGGTGACTTTGAGCCTGACTGGCCGCAAGATCTGAGCAAAATGCCGGAGAATTTTACTGTGATTGGCACAGGTGGTTATGTCTACGGGGTTGAAGTTACCGAAGATTTGTATCGCGTGCTGCAAGCCGCTCAACAAAAGTCCGGCACTCTGCCATCCGACATCACTATCGGCGCTTATTCTGATGCCGCCATGCCCAGCTTAAACCGCAATTTCCTGGCATCCATTCTGGCTGGGAAAGTCGCTAACTGGGAACAAATCAAAATCGTAGACAAACTGACTGGCACCGCGGTTCCATTGACCGATCCCAGCATTTTAGCCGCTGCGGGTGTTTCAGCACCGCCGCTGAACCAAGATGGCATTACCCCAGTTGGTGTTGGTCGCCGCAATAAAGGTGCAACCTCGGGCGCTGTTGCCTATGCCCGATTTTTGGGTTACCCAGGTACTGCTCGTTCTTATCCGCCAGCCGCCAATACCGCAAATTCTGAAGACAAAACTGCTGCGCCGATTGTTAAGTCCCCGACCAGTTTGGGCGCGACTGATTTTTTGTTAATCGACTGGCAAAGCGGCACCAATATATCGACCTTGAACCCAACCCTCACTAAAGTATGGGGCATTGCCATAACAGGTGGCGATCGTGATTCAGGTGCAAGCGCTGCTGGTACGGGTGGCAAACCCTGGCGTTATATAAAAATTGATGGCTCAGCACCCACGATTGAAAACGTTGCCGCCGGTAATTATCCGTTTTGGGCTGAGGGCACTGTACTTTATCCTACGGACAAACCTTCTGACCCGCAATGGTCTACTAAAAAGGCACTCCTTAAGGTATTTGCAGAAGACATGGGCAGTCCTTCTTTGGCCAAAACCGTCAACACCCAACTGACCTTCGGTTTTAGCGGCATCTTTGCAACCACTAAAGACCCTCGCGGCTTTAAAGCCAGCGTGCCGTTCGATCCGGCTAATCCGGTGGTTGCCCTAACTCATAACTGTGTCGGCACAACCACAACCAGCGCAGCAATTGTTCCCGTTGCCGACGACACTGCGACCGGCGGTCTGCAATTGCAACTGAAGTAATTTAAAAACCAACCGGAAGGAATGTGTCATGTTTTTAAGTCCAAAATTTCAAGTTGGGTTTTATTCGTTGGTGACGACCAAAACCCGTTATTTAAACCTGTTCTGGCCTATCGTGATGTCTTGCTTATTGCTTGCTGCACCTGGCGTTGAAGCAGCCAATAAAAAGCCTAAAGCCGTCATTGCGAAAATTGCGGCAATAAACGAAGGCGAGCTGGTCTCTCTTGATGGTAGCGGCAGTTCTGATAAAGAAGGCCCTGTGGCCAGTTACCACTGGGAAAAACTCA
>JABFRC010000331.1 GCA_013141375.1 Methylococcaceae bacterium
AAAACCGTGACGGAACTAAAACAGATTATTGCCGAAAAATTAAACAGCTATATCGCAGACCCGGCAGTGAATGTTTCCTTAATTAAAAATGATGGCAACATCTATTTCGTGATCGGCAAAGTCAACAGACCAGGGCCGATTGTGGCAAACCGCAGAATTGATGTATTACAAGCATTAAGCCAGGCCGGCGGCTTGACAGTATTCGCCAAGGAAAGCTCCATTTTTGTTCAACGCCGGGTCGGCGCAGATATCAAGTTATTCCCTTTTGATTACGACGACGTACTGGACGGGGACAATCTCGAGCAAAATATCATCCTAGAGCCTGGTGACACGGTAACGGTTCGTTAATTTAATAATATCCATGTCCAGGCTAGGTCATACCCTCCCTTTGTGTCTACTTTTGGCGGCAACGTTTGATTGCCAGGCCGTTGAGTATTTTTTTGAGCCAAAGTTTTCTTCAAACCAGCGCTATGACACCAACTTGTACATGCGCCGGAGACCATTCCAAAACAACTGGATATCAACGCTTTCACCAGGTATAAATTTTGGTCTTCGCCATGAGAACGGACAATTAAATTCCAATTTCACTTGGAATCAGCTGCTTTACAACAACCAGTCTGAGCTTGATATTGACGAACAGTTATTTGGCATTAACTACCAGCACCAACATAACGAACGCTTACAATGGGGGGCCAATGGCTCTTATAACAGCCAGTCCTCTCTGAATACAGAAGAATCGGGTAGCGGCTTGCTATTCACTCAAGTGATGAGAAAACAGCTGAGCATTGCCCCCACGGTTTCCTACAGTCTGGACGAATTAAGCTCTGTCGCATTAGATTATTCTTATGACAAAGCGACCTACGAAAAAAACCAGAACATTTTTTTTCTTTCAGATTACGATTACCATCAGGCAACAGGCACGTACAACTATATCTATTCCGAACTTGATCGTTTAAATTTTAGCCTCTCAAGTTCCTTATATAAGACACCCGTCCAAAATCAACGCACTTTTAATCATGTAGCACAAGCGGGTTGGCAGCATACTTTTGATAAGCAAATTACTACCTATATCTCAGCGGGTTTGAACTACTCACAAATTGAAACGACCCTCCCTCAACTTCCATTTATAGGTTTTACCTCAACAGGACAGCCGGTTTATTTTGATAACGAACTAAATCAACTTACGCTCCAGCAGCGTTACGCTGTTGTAAAAAGTAATAATTTCGGCCAGGTTTATCGCGCCTCGATCCAAAAAACATTTGAGCGGGGATCGGTTTCCCTGATTGGCTCGCAAAATCAAACACCGACTTCTCAGGGACTACAAACCCGGTCCGAAATAGCATTCAGCAACTCAATTTCTCTTAACGAACGCTGGACGGCGGCTATCAATGCCAGCTATTCAAGCAGCGAAATTACCGGCCAAACAAACAGCCAATTCAATCGAACTAACTATTCCATCAGTCCTTCCATCAACTGGAAATGGACACCTGAAATCAACCTAGGATTATCGTATCGCTTTAGACAACAAGAATACCAGAGTAGCCCTGAACCATCTCTGGGCAATGTTGTGCAACTCCAATTCAATTATCAACCCCAAATAAATCGCCAGGTGAAATAGCGTGGAAAATCAGACCTTAGATATCAAAGATTATTTAAATATCCTCAAACGACGCATCAACTATTTGTTGATTCCTGCTGCAGTTATTGCTGTTTTGAGCATACTTTTGGCCGTTTTACTCCCACCGGTTTATAAATCAACTTCAACAATCCTGATTGAAGAGCAGGAAATTCCACCTGAGCTTGTAAAGTCGACTGTCACCACGTTTGCCGACCAGCGCATTCAGATGATTAGCCAACGCATTATGACCCGCTCTAATTTAATGGAAATAATAGGCAAATTTGATTTATATGCCGACGATAGAAAAAACAAGACTCAAGAAGTGATTCTGGAGAAAATGCGTTCAAGCATTAAGGTGGAAACGATCAATGCGGATGTGATTGATCCGCGTAACGGCCAACCCACCAAAGCCACCATCGCTTTTACGCTCTCCTTTGACTATGCGTCCGCTGCTGTAGCGCAAAAAGTAGCCAACGAATTGACCACACTGTTTCTAAATGAAAACATCAAGAATCGTACCGAGTCTGCCGAAAGCACCACGCTATTCCTGAGCGAAGAAGCGCGACGATTAAAAGATAAAATCCAGCAAATCCAAACCGAACTGGCGGCTTTTAAAGAAAAAAACCTCGACCAGCTACCCCAAATCAGCCAACTCAACCAGCAGGAACTGACTTCCCTATCAAATCAATTAATCAGCTTAGACAGCCAGGAGCGCTCACTACAAGAACGCCGCTTCTATCTTGAGGGGCAATTAGCCCAAATTGACCCCAATGCGATGGCAATGGGATCAGACGGCGCTCGCGTCATGGATATGAAGGACAGGCTAAAACTGCTTAAGTCACAATATCCCTCCGCGCAAGCCAGCTATTCCGCCGCACATCCAGATGTCATAAAAATCAAACGCGAAATCGAATCGCTTGAAAAGGAAATTGGCACAAACTCAAATATAAATGACTTAAATGCTGAATTAACTAAGAAAAAAGCCGACTTAGCCGGCTTAAAAAAACAATACTCTGACAAGCACCCTGATGTTTTGAAACTGCAAAAGCAAATTGAAATATTGCAGCAAACCATGGTGCAAGCCAAGAACAGTGACAGCATTAAAAGTGGCGTAGAAGCTGATAATCCGGCCTATATCACCTTGAAAACCCAGCTTGAGTCTCTGTTGGCAGACTTCAAATCACTTGATTACATACGCAATCAAACCAAGAGCAAAATCGCATCATTACGCGAAAGTCTGCGCCAAGCGCCTTTGGTTGAAAAAGAGTATATGGATTTGATCCAGGATTTGGATAACACCAACCTCAGATACAGGGAAGTCAGTGCCAGAGAAATGGAAGCGCAAATTTCCCAACAACTGGAAATGGAGCATAAAGGCGAACGCTTTGCCTTGATTGACCCAGCCCTGGAACCTGAAAAACCGGTCAGCCCAAATCGCGTCGCCATATTATTTCTGGGTTTTGTCTTTGCTGTTGCGGCAGGTGTAGGCAGCATTGCAGTGGTTGAAATGCTGGATTCATCGATCTACAGCGAAAAAGCCCTTATTTCGATATTAGGCCAATCACCACTTGCGGTGATTCCTTACCTGGAAAGTAAAGACGAGTTTGAAACTCGAAAACGCAAACAAACCCTGTTTTTATTTAGTCTGGCCGGTGCGTTTGTGATTGCCGTCGTAGGTTTTAACTTTATTGTCATGCCATTAGATGTTTTTTGGTACAAATTACTACGACTACTGGGCTTCAACTAACCATCACCGGGACTAAATTCAATGACACAAAATCAAAATATTACAGACAACGAATCACATAAACATAAGCCCGTGCTGGCAGCTCAAATTGCCGATACCGAAGACTTTGCCTACACCGATACCCGCATACAAACTCCAAACTTTGATTTGTTGCGAAAGAATCGCATAGTTTCGGCACTAACTCATAACAACTGGCTGGAATCCTATAAAATGCTCAGGACTCGAACCCTGCACATCATGGATGAGCATAGCTGGAAGACCCTGGCAGTCACCAGCCCAACCGATGACAGCGGCAATAGTTTGACCGCAGTCAATCTGGCTATCAGCATGGCAATGGAACTGGATAGAACCGTTCTTCTGGTCGATGCCAACTTTCAAAACCCTTCCGTTCATACTTTATTAGGCTTGAAAGCATCGACAGGCTTGGGCGACTACCTGCTTAATAACACACCGTTGAGCGAACTTATGATAAACCCAAGCATTCCACGCTTAGTCATACTGCCCGCAGGCAAGCCGTTAATTAATTCGACAGAAATGCTCAGGTCACCAAGGATGATTAATTTCGTGAATGAGGTAAAAAGCCGCTACCCCTCCAGAATAATCATTTTTGACATGCCGCCATTATTGACGCAAGTTGATACCTTAAGCTTTTCACCTTATGTCGATTGCGCATTATTAGTCACCCAAGAAGGCACCACCACAACAGACGATCTGAAGAACGCAGCTTCATTACTGAAAGATGTAAATGTAGTAGGCACTGTCTACAACAAATCTTCAGCAAAAAAAATAAAATATACCGGTTAGATTAGTCACGACTTCCAACTTTTAGCCTTATCCATCCACTAGTTCCCGGAACTTAAAATTTGGGGCTTGATTTGCTTTTTCCGCTGGTAGGGTTTGTATTGCTTTCTAAAAGAAGTTATCTTAATAAACGGTTCTAAAAATAATAAGGAGAAATAGGATGTCAAAAGGCCAAAATTTACAGGATAACTTTCTTAATGCACTCAGAAAGGAACACACGCCTGTGTCAATATTTCTTGTTAACGGCATTAAACTGCAGGGCAAGGTCGACTCGTTTGATCAGTATGTGATCATGCTGAAGAACACAGTCAGCCAAATGGTCTATAAACATGCCATTTCGACCATCGTGCCTGGCAAAGCAGTTCGAATGACTCAAGATTCCGATGCGCCAATCATTGAAGAATAATCCCTACTTCCACAATACATTGCATAAATTCATGGTGTACCTAGTTGTTTGATCGTCCAGATTCAGGTGAGCGAGCCGTACTTGTTCACCTGACCTTTTATACCGGCCAGGAAGATCTTTTTGAACTACAAGAACTAGCAAAATCAGCTGGAACTATTCCGGTTCATGTTGTTACAGGCAGTCGAAAAAGTCCTGACTCCAAATATTTTGTCGGCACAGGCAAACTTGAAGAACTCAAACTTGCCATAGAAACCTATGAGGCCGACATCGTTCTTTTTAACCACCCACTTACACCCAGCCAAGAAAGAAATCTTGAAACGGCTTTAGGCGTTCGCGTGGTTGATCGAAATGGTTTGATTCTTGATATTTTCGCCCAGCGAGCACAAACCTTTGAAGGTAAACTTCAAGTGGAATTGGCCCAGCTAAAACATCTGTCAACCCGTCTGGTTCGGGGCTGGACTCATTTGGAAAGACAAAAAGGCGGCATTGGTATGCGTGGCCCTGGCGAAACTCAGTTAGAAACTGACAGACGTTTGCTGGCGTTAAGAATCAAGCAAATTCAACAACGACTGGATAAAGTTGACAAACAGCGTCATCAAGGCCGCAGCAAACGAAGAAAGGCGGAAGTCCCCGCCGTTTCTTTGGTTGGCTACACCAATGCCGGAAAATCTACCTTATTCAACACCCTGACAGGTGCTGACATTTACGTTGCGGACCAATTGTTTGCAACCTTGGATCCGACCTTAAGACAATGTCAGCTGCCGAATAACAGCGAAATCATTCTTGCTGATACGGTAGGATTTATTCGCCATTTACCCCACGAACTGGTGGCAGCCTTTAAATCTACTTTGCAAGAAGCCAGCGAAGCCGATTTGCTTTTACATGTTATTGATGCAAACGCTGAAGATCGTGATGAGACCATCAATCAGGTCAATCAAGTGCTTACTGATATTAAAGCCAACGAAATCAGGCAACTTGAAGTATTTAATAAAATCGACTTACTTGAAGACATAAGCCCCAGAGTTGACCGTGATGCATCTGGCAAGCCTATTCGCGTATGGCTTTCTGCGGCAACAGGCGATGGTGTGGAATTACTTTTAGACGTACTCGCTGAAATTTTTTCTACCAGCAAAGTAAAATTGCGCTGTTTGCTGCGCCCGGACCAGGGCGACATACGCGCCAAATTATTCACTTGCGCAAAAATAATAGCCGAGCATATTGATGACCTCGGTGCCAATGACCTTGTCATTGAAATTGATACTAAACACTTAGGCTTACTGAAATCAGTTCATACCGAGCAAGTTCTATAGCGGTTTGTGTTGGGCCTGTTTTTTTAGGATAATTCCAGTAATTAAGTATAGATACTGATTTATCTGACTATTCAGAAGCTTGACATTGAATGATGACAGTTCGCTGAGTCAACGAGTAAACGCATCCTAAAGAAGATGGATGATTAAATGTTAAGCAACCCCGGAGTGGAGTAAAGGTATGTCCTGGAACGAGCCTGATGGCGACAAAAAAGATCCTTGGAGTAGTGGTGGAGACCAAAAAGGCCCACCCGACTTGGACGAAGCAATAAGATCATTACAAGAAAAACTAGGTGGTTTTTTTGGTGGCAGTAACAATGGCAATCAAGATTCCGGCAATCCTCTATCTCCCAGAACAATCGGTTTAATAAGTGCGGGCGCAGTTTTGTTATGGGGCGCCAGCGGTTTTTACATCGTAGATGAAGGAAATCATGGCGTAGAAACCCGTTTTGGCAAATACATCGCCACCACTCAATCAGGCTTGAATTGGCATCTTCCTGCGCCAATTGAGCGCGTTGATATTGTCAACGTCAAGCAGCAACGCTTTATTGAAGTGGGTTACCGTTCCAGCGGCAGCGAAGCCGCAGGTTCAGTGCCCAAAGAAGCCTTGATGCTGACAAAGGATGAAAACATTGTGGACGTCCGCTTAGCGGTGCAATACCAGGTTAAAGACGCGAAACAGTTCATTTTTAATGTCGTCAACCCGGCCGCCACATTAAAACAAGTCACCGAAAGCGTTCAACGCGGCGTGGTTGGCAGCAGCACGATGGACTTTGTCCTGACTGAAGGTCGTAGCGAAGTCGTTACGCAAATTAAAAAAGAAATCCAAGATGTGATGGATAACTACCAAACAGGCGTACAGATCACCAGCGTCAATCTTCAAGACGCCCAGCCTCCTGAACAAGTGCAAAACGCTTTTGAGGATGCGATCAAAGCGCGCGAAGACGAACAACGCTTAATCAACGAAGCCGAAGCCTATTCTAATGACGTAGTTCCAAAAGCCCGCGGAGCAGCAGCAAGAAAAATTCAAGAAGCTGAAGGTTATAAAGAACAAGTTATCGCTCAGGCAGAAGGTGAAAGCAGCCGTTTTTCCAAACTTCTTTCTGAATACGAAAAAGCGCCGGACGTTACCAGAAAACGGCTTTACCTGGAAACCATGGAAACTGTATTAGCACAAACAAACACTGTTCTGGTTGATGTCAAAGGCAGCAACAATATGCTTTATTTGCCTTTGGATAAGTTAGTTCAGCAACAGGCTGCGGCACCTACACAGTCATCACCGCAAAATAGCACAGAGCAAATAGCTCAACCAGCTGCTGATGTGCAGGCTCAACCGCAACAACCTCAAGTGGTTTTGCGGAATTCACAACGTGGCCGTGACGCAAGGGGACGCTAATGTTACAGAATAAAATACTCGTCAGCATTGCTGGCTTAATCTTGCTCGGCTCCTTGTCATTTTTCACAGTCAATGAAACCGAAAAAGCAATAAAGTTTGCACTGGGCGCCATAGTAAAATCGGATTACACCCCTGGTATATAC
>JABFRC010000017.1 GCA_013141375.1 Methylococcaceae bacterium
GCACCGTCATCACGTCCAAACGAGCCAGCCGAGGTGCCGTCGGATTTGATGGTCAAATTGTAATCGGCAGATTCAAACGGTGTACCGGCTGAAAATATATTGTAAATAGCACTGTAAAATGGACCGTTCATTTCGCGGCGTTCAGCAGGCACCAACATCCGCCCAACCCACAAGTTGTACATAGGATCAATTTCAAATTTGCCGATAGCATCCAGCACCCTGACTTCGCCACCGTTGCTGCATGTCTGGCAATCGGTGTTGAATTCAACTTTAAGATATTTGTGAATTTGACCGTTTAAATACAAACGAATGTTGTCCAGAGCAAAATCATTGTTCCACTTTTGAGCACCTGGATTACCTGCTGCTTCCTCTTGCGCCCTAAAACTGGAGCGCAATCCGGCGCCGACACTAACCCACTTAGTGTCGTCGATTTTGAAAGTCGCTCCGGCATAGGAATTGGACGCCTGGCCTGCAGCCAGTGCAGTCAATACTGCAGTGCAGAGCAGCCTGACATTGCGTCCGCTTACTGCCTGTTCAATATAACTATTCATCTAAAGTCCCCTTGTTCATAACAATGTGAATGCACTCGCCGAAGCGATGCCGCCAAAAGCTGGCGAGGAGATTGTTAAATTTGCAGCGCATTCGCACAATCCGTCAGATGACTCATCAGTCATTTGACGTATGGCAGTAAAACGATGGCTTACGTAGAGTGAAGCCACACCATAGGAGAACACCGTGAGCCTGATTGAACTGAAAAAAAATATTGCCCATTTCGCTCTGCTGGGCTTTGTTACAACGCTTGCCTTGCCCGTGCTTGCAAGTGAAAAGCCGACTGTCACGGTCGATAAAACGTCCATCACACAGATAAAATTTGAACTTGCCGATGAACATCTGGACCAATTTGGTTTTCCCCTGCCACTTCAACAAATACTTGAACGCGTCAGTAAAAACCTGTCCGAATGGCACTATCCCGTCAGCGTCTCAGGATTGGCTTATTCGCATTCGCTAAAAGCCACGCTAGGAGCAATAGCCAATCAAGCGACACCCGTGGGATTTTCTTTTACCAGTGGAAACTCGGATCCACGCGCCTCTGGTTTTCAAAAAGCCGATGTACTGCCTATCAGCTGTCAATTAATCAGTACCGATGGTTCAACCGTTTTTGCGGAACACCATACGACGTTTAGCGTGCACGAATTATCCAGCGATTCGAGCCAGAACAAGCGTGTGGATAAACTGGTTGATCATCTAAGCACCGCATGCTTTACATTGCTGGATGATCTGAAATTGCCGGTGGCGGCAGATAAAAAATCTGAAAGTACCTCGTTTAAACCGGGCTGGATGCCGGAAGTACGGGTAGAGGTTCGAGAGGTTCCGGCTAAGGTCGATGCCCATGGAGTTGCTCCGCCGGATGCTGTTGCGGATGAGCCAAAGAAAGAGATTATTATTCATAATCAGGGGACGCCGATGATATTTCAGTTTGGGCATGAACGGCGGTGATGTTTTTGTGTCGCTGTCGCGACGGGTTATTTAGAAATCGGTTCTCGGACCGACGGCCGAGATACTTTCTTTTGCTTCGCCAAAAGAAAGTATCCAAAGAAAAGGCGACCCGCATTCCGCCTTTATCCTGCGCTTCTCGCTTTTGCCGAGGGTTTTCAGAAGGGGCTTCCCAGCCCCTCTGAAAACGAGCGGCCTCCCTGCCGCTCCCCTAACGGGCTGATCTCGCCAAAAGCTCCGATGCTCGGGGCGGAATAACGGGAGTAATCCCGTCACTTGACGAAATCCAGTTAAATGATTATGCAAGCTAGATTATGAGTGCTGTAGGATGTGCTGAACGTAGTGAAGCGCATCCTACGGGCTTAAAAACCCTTTGACGTTTTTAAACCCAGATATGCCATGTTCATTCTGTAATGCTATAAAAATGGCAAAGCAAATTAGTTTTCCTGCGTGGTCACAAAAAGCATGTGCCCACCCTACATTTTTTAGCTTATTGTTTGAGTTTGGGGATGGTTTAATTCCCGTTATTCCGCCCCGAGCATCGGAGCTTTTGGCGAGATCAGCCCGTAGGGGAGCGGCAGGGAGGCCGCTCGTTTTCAGAGGGGCTGGGAAGCCCCTTCTGAAAACCCTCGGCAAAAGTGAGAAGCGCAGGATACAGGCGGAATTCGGGTGGCCTTTCTTTTGGTGACTTTTCTTTGGCCACGCAAAGAAAAGTCACTCGGCTGTCGGTCCGAGAACCGACATCTAAAACAATCGTCGCGCTAGCGACACATTAAAAACAATGAAAACCATCCATCAAAATATTGCCAAAATCCGCCGCGACTATAACGCGCTGGTCGCCAATGAGACCATGGAAGACTATGCGCTTCGCTATGCGCCGCGCAGTTTTCGCAAATGGTCGGAGTTTGAAGTAGCCAATACCGCGTTTGGTTCGACGTCATTTCTGGTACTGGAAGCCATTGGCGGTTTTTTGTCGATCAATTACGGTTTTACCAATGCCTTTTGGGCGATTCTGATTGTCGGCGTGGTGATATTTATCACCAGTCTGCCGATCAGTTATTACGCGGCCCGTTATCATATCGACATTGATTTACTGACCCGCAGTGCCGGGTTTGGCTACATCGGTTCGACGATCACATCACTGATTTACGCGTCATTTACCTTCACGCTTTTTGCGCTGGAGGCCTCGATCATGTCTCTGGCTATCGAGTTGTATTTCCATATTCCGTTGTCCATTGCCCATATCGTCAGTGCAGTGATCGTAATTCCGCTGGTGACTTTCGGCATCACCACCATCAGCCGTATGCAGTTATGGACGCAACCCCTCTGGTTGCTTTTATTGATTGCGCCTTATGTTGCTGTATCACTGCAGGAGCCGGAAGCGCTGCTAACCCTGAAAAGCTATTTCTGGATTGCCGGTAGCGGCCAGGGCTTTAATTGGCTGTTATTCGGGACGGCCACCACCGTGGCATTTTCGATGGTGGCGCAGATTGGCGAACAAGTCGACTTTTTGCGCTTTATGCCTGATAAAACGGCAGCCAACAAATGGCGATGGTGGTCTGCGATGCTGGTTGCAGGCCCCGGCTGGATTGTGTTCGGTGTGGCCAGGCAGTTGGGCGGCGCATTGCTGGCGCATTTAGCCATCCGTCACGGCATCAGTCCTGAACACGCTCACGAACCCACTCAAATGTATCTGGTGGCTTATAACGAATTGTTTGAAAATCCCGAGTTGGCGTTAGCGGCCACGACGCTGTTTGTCATCCTCAGCCAGATTAAAATTAACGTCACTAACGCTTATGCGGGCTCGTTGGCCTGGTCCAATTTTTTTTCCAGACTGACACACAGCCATCCGGGACGGGTGGTGTGGTTGCTGTTTAATGTGTTGATCGCCTTATTGTTAATGGAGTTCGGTGTGTTCGGTGCCCTGGAAAAAGTGCTGGGGCTGTTTTCAAACATGTCGATCGCCTGGATCAGCGCGGTGGCCGCCGAATTGATGATTAACAAACCGCTGGGCTTGAGTCCTAAAATCATCGAATTCAAACGCGCGTATTTGCCGGACTTGAACCCGGTCGGGATTATTGCCACGGCCTGTGCCTCTGTTGTATCGATCATGGCTTATGTCGGCTTGTTTGGTGAATACCCCAAGGCATTTTCGGCATTTATCGCACTGGGCTTAGCCTTTGTATTGGTGCCTGGCATCGCTTATTTTACTGCCGGACGACATTATCTCGCCCGTGATCGCGAGGAGAATAATCACCAATCGCATAATAAATGTTCCATTTGTGAAAACGAATTCGAGCATGAAGACATCGCCTATTGCCCGGCCTATGCAGGCAGTATCTGTTCTCTTTGCTGTACGCTGGATGCCCGTTGTCTCGATGTTTGCAAAACGGGCTTTCGTTTTGATGATTACCTGGAGTCGCTGGCCAGCCGTTTTTTACCGGAAAGAATGGGCATCAATGCCCGGCTGCGCATATTAAGGTTTGCATTGATGTTCATGTTCCTGTCGGTGTTGTCAGGCATTTTTGTCAGCATCATTTATTACCAGGATTTATTGAGTGTTCAGCGCGATGTCAGCGCGTTTAATCTGTTACTCAACAACTTTTTTAAAATTTATGCCTCGCTATTGGTGTTTATTGGCTTATGTACCTGGTGGCTGATTTTAAACGCTGAAAGTCGACGGGTGGCCCATGAAGAAACCGCCAAACAGACTCAGCTCCTGTTACAGGAAATCGAGGAACATAAAAAAACAGACCAGAAACTTCAGCAGGCGATGAAAATGGCTGACAGCGCCAATCTGGCCAAAAGTCGATTTCTTAGCAACATGAGTCATGAAATCCGCTCGCCGCTGAACAGTATCATCGGCTATGCCCACATCCTGCATCAGGACCCGGCTATTCCCGAGCACCGCAGACAAGCGGTAGAAACCCTTAAACGCAGTGGCGAACATTTGGGTTCATTGATAGAAGATATTCTGGATATTGCCCGCATCGAAGCCCGCAAGTTCGAACTGGTGATGGAACCTATCCACTTCCCAAGCTTTATTGAACATTTGGTGCAGATATATCAATCACAGGCCGAAGACAAGGGCTTGCGCTTTGTTTGCCAGTTTACCAATACCCTGCCGCAACGGGTGCGCGGTGATGAAAAACGGGTAGGTCAGATCCTGATCAATTTGCTGAGTAATGCGATCAAGTTTACGGCCAGTGGCGAGATTACCTTACGCATTGCCTACAGTGGCGGCGTTGCCAATTTTCAGGTAATCGATACCGGCAGCGGCATCAATGAAGAACAACTGCAAAATATTTTTCAACCCTTTACCCGGATTCACCACCCCACCGGCGATGCCATTGCCGGTAGCGGCTTAGGCTTGACTATCAGTAAAGTGCTGACCGAAATGATGGGCGGAGAGTTGACGGTACAAAGTCAGCCGGGGGAAGGTTCTACGTTTGTGCTGCGCTTACTCTTGCCCAGTCTCAGTAACGAAACCGAGCAAGTGCCGCTGGGCAATATCATCGGTTACCAAGGGCAACGACGTAAAATTTTGATTGTTGATGATCAACGTGAACATCGCGAATTGTTGCTGGCAATGCTGGAGCCATTGGGTTTTTATTTGAGCGAGGCGTGTTCGGGTGAAGAGTGCTTATTGAAAGTAAGCGAAAATCTCCCCGACCTGATTTTGCTGGATATTTCGATGACCGGCATCGACGGTATTGAAACGGCCCTGCAATTGCGACAACAAAACTGGAGCATGCCGGTAGTGATATTAAGTGCCAATGCCTACCCCAGCGACCGACTCGCAGCCTTGAAAGCGGGCTGCAACGATTTTCTGGCCAAGCCGATACGTGTAGCTGATCTGATGACGAAGCTGCAAATATATTTATCGCTGACCTGGCAGTATCAACTGGACGCTAATTCGAAACCTGAAACCCTGTCTGATGCCATCGAAATACCACCGGCATCCCTATTACAGCCTTGCATTGAACTGGTGAAAATCGGGGATATTTTGGGCTTAAAAAAGCTGTTGGAACAACTCAGTGACACCGAGTCGCAATACGCCGCCTATTTTGCCAAAATCATCACGTTGTCTAATCAGTTTAAAATCGCAGAAATCAGGAAACTGCTTAACATAAGCAAACAGGAGTCGTCATGAGTGAAACCCCGTCAAGTAAAGGCACCGTGTTAATCGTCGATGACACCCCGGGAAACCTGGCATTGTTATCGGACACCCTCTCTGAAGCCGAATACCGGGTATTAGTCGCCACTGACGGCTGCTCGGCAATTGAACAAATTCAGTACATTAAGCCGGACATTATTTTGCTGGATGTGATGATGCTAGGCATAGACGGGTTTGAAACCTGTAGTCGCCTGAAAGCCAACCCGGTCACCGCATCGATTCCGGTGATCTTCATGACCGGCTTGAGCGAGCTGGATGATTTATTACGTGGTTTTGGGGAAGGCGCGCTGGATTACATCGTAAAACCCATTCGTCCGGCTGAAGTGTTAGCGCGAATTGAAGTCCATCTGGCCCAAATTAGAAATTTGCAGCGCGCAGAACGCTTATTGGATCATGGCGATTTTGCGGCAGTAACGGTCAATGAAAACGGAGGGATTGTCTGGTTAACGTCGGCAGCGGCGCACTGGCTTAAGGATTTTAATGGTCAGCAAGGTTTGTCAGCCGAAAGTCATATAGATGAATTTTTGCCGCAAATTATTCTGGCTTGGTTTCAGCATTGGCGCCAAGGGGCGGGCCACACTGATACTGAATCCGAAGCATTCGAACTTGCGCCCGGCTATAGCGCCCGGATTAGTCCATGCCAGCAACCCGGTGAATATTTATTGCTGTTGCAACGTGAAACCCTGCCCTGGAATCCTGAAAGCTTGCGTGAAAGCTTGAAACTAACCTTCCGTGAGGCGGAAATATTGATGTGGATTGCTCGCGGTAAAACCAATAAGGAAATCGGCATTATCCTCAGCACCAGCCCCAGGACGGTTAACAAGCATCTGGAACATATTTTCGAGAAATTGGGTGTGTCGACGCGAGCAGCAGCCGTGGCAATGGTGCTACAAGCAAATTGACAAACAAACCCAAATAACACGTCATAGTCAGTCGCCATTTCATTATCTTGAAATTGAGCGCATCCTGCAGTGGATGTGAAGACTTAAAATTAACTTCTGAGAACGAAATGGTGGTTAGCCTTTTTTAGGTGAAGATTTGCTATTAGTTTCGCTCGCATTTGCAGCGGATGAGGTGGGTTTGGATTGAACTTGTTTTTTTCTGGCGCTTACCTTTTTCTTGGCACGAGTATCAACATCCTTGATATCAGCGACAACCGAGTGAAGAGTATTTCTGCAGTCGGCAAAGTCATTGTAACGCTCCTTAAAATGAATGGCCGACACCGCAACTCGGGTTTCTTCCATGTTGAAAGGTTTAGCTTGTCTGTAATAAATAAATGTGGGGAATTGGCCTTGTAGTAAGGCATCGATCATCGTTTCCGCAACCTGTGCATAGGACGATAAGCGTGTATAGCCGCCTATGTCAGTTGAGGAATCCAGATAGACTTGTTGATCAACGGCATTGGCAGCCTCATGTATCCATGGTGCCGACATTACCCTTAAACTCGCCTTTACCACCATCGATTTATGCCTCTGCTCTTGCAAGGAAAAGCGTAACGGCCCACCCACACTCTGCACAAACTCGGCAACGCCGTAGGTGTCAATAGCTTGCCTTAAGAAACAAGCTGATTGGGTACGAGTGACTTCCCAGTTGGCTTCTTGCAGTGGCGCTTGATAGTAATCTGCCCAACTGTGCCCACTGCAACAAAGCAATAGAAGAGCGATAATCGGTGTTTTCATTGTCTTTTGCCAATAATCAGAGGTTACCTCTGCTATCGGCCATTGCGGGCTTTTTTTTAGCTTTATTTAAAACAGAATGCTTCAACTGCGGCAATAAATGCTTCTGGATTTTGGACATGCACCCAATGCCCTGCATCCGGAATGATAGTGATTTCAGCGCCTGGAAATAACACGTCTGCATTACCCGGCTGAAAGTAATTCGAATCGCCCCCGGCAATAAACAAAGCATCACCAGCAAAAGGAGAAACGCCATGTTGCTCTGGAAAGGCAATGATATTGGCGGCTGTGCGAAAAAAAATATCCAGATTGATGCGCCAGCTATATTCACCGTCATTCAAAATCAAATTCTGTAGCAAAAACTGCCGGTAACTCAACTCAGGTATTGATTCGGCAAGCCAAACTTCCGCCTGTTTTCGATTGCTGAGTTGAGTTAATGGAAGCGCTTTAAGCGCCAGAATTAAGTCATCAAAACTATGTTGATAACTCACCGGAGCGATATCAACCACTACCAATTTAGCGATCAAGTCAGGGGATTCAAGTGCTAAGCACATAGCGACTTTACCCCCCATGCTATGGCCGAGCAGACTGACCTTTTCCAAGCCAAGCCTGCGTATAAATTGCCGAACATCCTCAGCCATCGCAGGATAATCCATCACCGGGTGATGCGCAGAAACACCGTGGTTGCGCATATCCAACACATACACATGGAAATTAGCCGATAGCTTTTCAGCTATCTGTCGCCAATTTCGCGATGACGCAAAAAAACCATGCAAAATCAGAAGCGGCGGAGCGTTCTCGTTGCCAAACTCATCAAACGCCAGATTGACAGCAACCATCAGGCAAACACAAACAGCGCACCCATCAGGCCGCCGAAGATACCGCCCCAAACCACCAACCAGCCTAAATGCTCGCTGATAATCAACTGCACCATCTCTTTCACCATTTGCGGGGTCAACTCACTCAAACGTTTATCAATAACGATTTCAATTTTACTGACAATATCTTCACTGATTTTATTGGCATCCAAGCCTTGTTGCAGTGCGGCCTTGAAGCGATCAGACTCGACCATTTCATACAAGGTATGACGCATTTTTTCAGTAAAGGGTTCTTTTAAGGGCAACAACGCTTCTTCACCGCCCATCATCAACAGCATACCGCCGAAAGAAGAGTTCATGATTGACGATACCAAGCCTTGATAAATCCGCTCATAATCCACCGCGTGCAATAATGGCTCCAAATCCAGCACCTTACTGCCCTGCTGTTCTTCGGTTTCAATGAATTGTTCAATATTTGCCACGGTAAAAAACTGCTGCATCATCAGCTGCTTGATAGAGTGCTTAAACTCCTGAAAACGATTGGGAATGACACCCGAGCCATAGAGCAAGGGTACTTTTTCAAACAACATGTAGATCGCCAGCCAGTTGGTAATCGCACCTGACAGTGCAAAAAAACCGATGGATTTAACCAGTTCCTGCTGGTATGGACAAACATAACCAACAATGATGATTAACACCGACACCAGATTGGTAACAAAACTTTTATTCAATAATTTCTTCATGACCCTTTATTATTTGAACCGTTAAATGAAAATTTAATAGCTATTTTGCCTCATCCACTTGGTTGCGATCCATTTATCACCGGTAATAATGGGTTCTCCACCATGCAAGGTCGCAGGATCAATCTGACCAAGCGAGTTACAGTAAGAAAAATAGACCGCGGATCCTTGACGCGGAACCACCTTTAGTCCGACCTCCGGAAATATGGTTTCACCGCCCGATTCGACGTTATTGAGATACATAACCAATGTCGCAACCCTCTGTCCGCCTGTTGCTATGTGCTGCGTGCTGCCCGTTTGTTCAACTGGAAAATAATCAAAGTGCGGACGATATTCGCCGCCAAGTGAATAATGCAAAATTTGTATGCCTTCACCATTTTCTACAGGCCAGTTCATTAATTCTGAAATTCTTGTATCCAGTTTTTTAATGAACTCATCTTCTTCACGTTGAAAATAACATCCTTCACTGGATCTTTCGTGAATTATCACCGACTCGCCTGTGACCGGGTCAATAACCTCAGACCGTTCCAACTTAACCTTTGATAACGCAATCAGTGTTTCACATTCTTCAGTGGTCAAAAAATTATCAACTACCACGATGTCAGGTTGATCGACACGCAACGACACATTGACCTTTTGATCAGTTAATTGAATCGTATTGCCTTGAGCTATACGGCTGCCCTCATAAATAAAGTTGCCCGATGCGACAGGCTTGTCACTAGCTATATTTATCGCATGTGCTGCAGCCACTTCTGCTATATATGCCACCGCAGATGAATACGAAAAATTATTTTGCATCATTGCTTCAACTAGAGCAGCTTGGGTGCAACCCTGTTGTAAATTTTCAACCAGCCATTTTCGCCATACTGAGGTCAATATCATTTTTGATTGTGTTGTCATGAAAAGTGTCCGTGTTTAACTAAATATTTAAAGGTAAGAATCCAGATAGTAAAAATTTTTGAAATTGCGCCAACTCAGCTGGCATTTTCCTATCTCGTATATGTGTCAGGAAATTAACAAGTAACTTTAACTGCCAGTGACCAGATTACAGAATCAAACTGCAAAGGGATGTGACTAAATCCAGATTTTTTGCCAGACAAAAACAAATCGATTTCAGCCGAGTCTGGGTCGGTATATGATGAGTGGAACGGAATCCATCTGAAATCCAACTTCCGGCATTTCGGGTATTTTAATTTAGCCCGACTAATTTTTTAAAACTAACTGTTTTATTACTCCATCGCCACATTTCCCTTTATGTATTTAGGACTATTCATTATGAAAAAACTACTACCTCTAAGTATCTGCTCGATTCTTTTGTATGGCTGCGTAACCGATCCCTACACAGGTCAGTCAACTATAGGAAATACCGCTAAAGGCGCTGGAATTGGTGCCGTTGTTGGTGCTGGTGCTGGCACATTATTTGGCGGTAACGATTATAAAAACGCCGGATTTGGAGCACTAGCAGGCGGTGTAGTCGGCGCAGCAGTGGGTGCTTACATGGATCATCAAGAACAAGAAATGCAGCAATCGCTGCAAGGTACTGGCATTGAAGTACAGAGAACTGCTGAAAACACCCTTAATTTAACCATGCCCAGCAGCATCACTTTTGGCCTTGATTCCGCCGAATTGACGCCACAAGCTCGGACTGCTCTGGACTCAGTAGCCAAGGTCTTAAATCAATACCCGGAATCGACCATTACTATTACTGGTCATACTGATGACTTGGGTTCTGACAGCCATAATCAAAAACTATCGGAAAGCCGTGCCGCCAGCGTTGCCGGTTATCTTGGACAGCACGGTGTAAATTATGCTCGTTTGACTCAACAAGGTTTAGGCGAAAAATCTCCGAAGTTTCCTAATACTGACGAGACTAATCGCTCACAAAATCGTCGCGTGGAATTAGCGATTACTGCCAATCAAAATGCCGGCAACCCTCAGGGAGTGCCACAACAGCCCAATTCTCCGCAACAGGGTTATCCTCAGCAACCCAATTACCCGCAACAGGGCTATCCTCAGCAGCCAAACTACCCGCAACAAGGCTATCCACAACAGCCAAATTACCCTCAACAAGGCTATCCTCAGCAACCCACTTACCCGCAACAGGGCTATCCTCAGCAGCCAAACTACCCGCAACAAGGCTATCCACAACAGCCTAACTACTATCCGCGTTAATATCCTTCTTGGGTTATCTTAGGTTGCTATATCCTTGGCAACCTAAGATACAAAGCCGCTGAGCAGACCAAATCATCCGACCTAATGTTACGAAATGATTACATCTACGCCGGATGGGCTTATTTCATGTCAAAATAGTCACCTCTTATTATTCATCGAGCACGTTTAATGAAAATTGCTGTACTTTCCCGCAATCCCAAGCTTTATTCAACCCAACGCCTGGTTGAAGCCGCTGAAGCAAGGGGCCATGAAGTCCGAGTTCTGGATGTGTTGCGGTGTTACATGAACATCACTTCACATAATCCGTCCATTCACTATCGAGGTGAAGACTTAACTGGATTTGATGCCGTCATTCCCCGAATAGGAGCGTCAGTCACCTTTTACGGCACAGCAGTGCTTAGACAATTTGAAATGATGAATGTGTTTCCTCTCAATGAATCGGTGGCCATCTCACGATCTCGGGATAAATTACGTTCAACGCAATTGCTTGCCAGAAAGGGCATAGGCTTGCCGGTCACCGGTTTCGCTAAAAATCCGGATGATATTGAAGATTTAATTGCTCAGGTAGGCGGAGCTCCGCTGGTGATCAAACTACTCGAAGGTACTCAGGGCATTGGAGTGGTGCTGGCAGAAACCCATAATGCAGCAGAAAGTGTTATTCAGGCATTTATGGGCTTAAAAGCTAATATCATGGTGCAAGAATTCATTAAAGAAGCGGGTGGTAGCGATATTCGATGCTTTGTGGTGGGCGACAAAGTCGTTGCGGCCATGAAAAGACAAGGCGCAGAGGGCGAATTTCGGTCTAACTTACACCGAGGCGGCTCGGCAAGCTTGATCCGCTTAACGCCCGAAGAGCGCTCAACGGCGGTCCGCGCCGCAAAAATCATGGGTTTGAATGTCTGTGGCGTTGATATGCTGCGCTCCAATCACGGTCCGGTAATCATGGAAGTCAACTCATCACCCGGCCTTAAAGGCATTGAGCAAGCCAGCGGCAAAGACATTGCAGAAATCATTATTTCTTTTATCGAGAACCGTATCACGGCTCAGGAAACAGCCAAGGATAAAACTCTGACGCGCACTCGCGGCAAAGGCTAGCGCAAAAAAACTAAGAACTACAAGATAGCATTGAACAACCCGCCCGTTGCCGCGCCCAATCCGGGCGTTTTTCGGCAAATTTTTCTTTATCCGGCTGCTCATCGTAGGGGGTGCGCAGCAATTCCAATAACTCGCCAACCAGCTGATAATCACCCTGCTCTGCCTGGTCTATCGCCAACTGAGCTAAATAATTGCGCAGTACATATTTTGGATTAACCGCGTTCATACGCCGGCGACGTTCAGCACCTGAGACAACATTGCGCTGAGTGCGTTTTATATAGCCCCTAAGCCAGCGGCAAAATCGAGTTTTATAGGCTACAGTGAGCTGCTCCGGGACATAAAACGCCTCGATTAATGGCGTCATAAGCAATTCGTCGGCAAGCTCCGTATTCATTTCAACCAGCGCCAGACGACGGTAGAAAATGGACATATCCGTTTCAACATCCTGCAAGAGTTTTTGCAACTCCTCAATTAACTGATCATCACTACCGGTATCGAAGACCTCAAACCCAAGCTTTTCCGCCATCATCGTTTGCCAGCCTTGCGCAAAGGCTTCACCATAACTGTCGATGGCCTGCTGTAAAGATTCAATATTACCAATCAGCGGGTAGATGGCATTGGCAAGCTGACCTAAATTCCAGAATGCAATTTGCGGCTGATTACCGAAACGATAGCGCTTGCCACCCGCATCGGTAGTGTTGGGTGTCCAACCGGGATCGTAATTTTCAAGCCAGCCATAGGGGCCGTAATCAATGGTAAGCCCAAGAATCGACATATTGTCGGTATTCATTACACCATGCACAAAGCCCACCCGCTGCCAGTGCACAATCATCTGTGCAGTACGGCGGCACACTTCTTCAAACCAGGCCACATAAACACTCGGCGATGGCGCGCCTAAATGCGGAAAGTCAGTCCGGATCGTGTAATCGACCAATTTTTTTAAGTTATCGACATCGCCGCGTGCTGCAAATATTTGAAAATTACCAAAGCGGGTAAACGAAGGGGCAACCCGGCAAACCACAGCACCAGGCTCATACTTGGGATTGCCATCATAAAACATATCTCGCTTGACCCACTCGCCGGTAGTGATAAGGCTCAACGCTCGGGTTGTTGGCACGCCAAGATGATGCATGGCTTCACTGCATAAAAACTCTCGAATTGATGAACGCAAGACCGCTAATCCATCCGCGGTTCTTGAGTAAGGTGTCAGCCCCGCACCTTTAAGTTGCAAGGCCCATCGCTGGCCTTGTTGATTGACAACTTCGCCTAAATTGATTGCCCGGCCATCACCTAATTGACCGGCCCATTGACCAAACTGATGGCCGCCATAACACATGGCATAGGGCTCCATTCCCGCAACTAAACGGTTACCGACAAAGGTATTTATAAACTCATCGGATTCACAAACCTCAACCGACAAGTCCAATAATGCAGCGACTTCTTTAGAAAAAGCCACTAGCTTGGGGCCGGAAACAGGGGTGGGACTTACTTTGGAATAACAGGAGCCAAACACCTGTCTACGAGAATTTACAGATTCAGGATCAGCCGGTAATTCACGAACAAAGCGATTATCAAAAATCAGCTGATCAAGATGACTAATCAAATTAGGCGGGGTCATAGTTGAATATTCCGGTTACGAGCTATCGATAATAGATCGTAACCGGTGGGGATGGGACTAACAATCAATTATTTGACGGTGTCGGCAATCACGATGCTTTTAACACCTACTCTGTCCGCGCCTTTGAGTTCAATACTGCCAATCGGCTCACCGGGTTCCGGCGTTGCGGTTCCGGCAGCACTCACTCTGGCCGTCACTTTAATATTTTCCACGGACGATACTGTCATACTTGGAATCATTGCCATGCTGTCATCCAGAATCACTTGAATAGGCAGCTCTTTGACTTGATGCTTAACAACGGCTAATGGCGCCTTGGGGCCAGTGATTGCTTGAGCATAAATAAAAACATAGTCATCAGGCTTCACTTTAGCTTTAAACGCTTCGCTCAACTCGACTTTAACCGTGACGCTACCTGAGACTTTAGCATTTTTCTGAGGCTCTGGCTTTGACGCATCGACTGGCTTTTGACCTTGTTGAGCCGCAACTGGTGCTTTGCCAGACCTTTCATTAGCCAAATCAATCAATTGTTGGGCTTCCTGGTAGGCTTGTTCACCTGGCTGATAGTGCGCCTGCAACTTAGTCCAGGCATTTAGTGCTTCAGCATAATTGCCCTCACCGGCCTTAGCCATACCAAACAACCACAAAGCCATCTCATTATCAGGAGCCAATTTAATGGCTTTGGTAACCAATTCAGTTGCCTCACCCTTTAATGAGCCGCCCTTTTCCATCGCGATGGCATCAGCCAGTTCCAACAATACATCGGCTTCATCGCCCAGCAGAGCATAGGCTTTTCGCAAGGCCGCTACGGCCTCCGGATAACGCTGCAACACCTTATAAGAGTGGCCCAGCATTTTCCAGCCTTTGGCATCATTGGGTTCTTTTTCCAGACGCTTAGCCAGCTTGTCTACCATAGTAGATATCTCTGCCGCTTTACCTGGATCAGCCTGGGTATTTTGTACTTGCGTTTGGGCGTTACTATCAAATGCTCTTTTATCGCCAATAATGCTATAGAGTGCCAAAGCGATTAAGGGTACAAAAAGAACCAAAGGAATAGCCAGCCAGCGGCCTTTGTTTTCATCAACACTTAGCAACACATCGGCCTGAAGATCATGATACAGACTGACTTCCAGCTCTTCTTTTGCCAATGCATATTGCTCTTGAGTCAGATTGCCGGCAGCTAAGTCATCGTCCAATTCGCGCAATTTCTTTTGCGCTAACAATACATTGGTACGATCCTCGTTACTTTTAGGCAGGCTTCGCGCCGTCCACAGCGGAATCAAAATGACACACAGCGCAACCAACAGCAGCAGGGCCGCAAAAATCCAGAATTGAAACATTACTCGCTCTTCCTATCTAATAAGTCGTTGATATGCTGCCGATCTATTTCGGTTAATTGCTCTTGAACCTGATTTCGCCGTCTTAAAACCACCCAAAAACCCAAACCACCCAGCAACACTGTCAGCACGGGTGCCAGCCACAAAATCATGGTTTTGCTTTTCAATGGTGGTCTATACAGCACGAAATCGCCATATCGATTGGTCATATAAGAGATGATCTGGTCATCGGTTTCACCGACCATGAGCTTTTCATACACCTTACTGCGCAAATCTTGCGCAAGTTCGGCATGAGAATCGGCGATATTCTGATTTTGACAAACCAAACAGCGCAACTCCTCAGTCAAGGCTTGATAACGCAGTTCAAGAACAGGATCTTTGAAATCGTAAACCTTAATTTCCGCTAAAGCGATTTGGCAAAATAGTACCAATAAAAACATTACGATCTTCTTCATTAGCCTGCCTCGCCATTTAATGTTTGTACAATAGGAAGAATGACTGTTTCCAGTATCACCGGATCCACAGGACCAGTTTGTTTGTGACGAATCAAGCCTTTTTTGTCTATAACAAAGGTTTCAGGCACGCCATAAACTCCCCAATCCAGACCCGCTGTACCTTCTAAATCGGTAATGCTCAATACATACGGATTACCCAATTGACTCAGCCATTTTTTGCCATCCTGGGGTTCATCTTTGTAATCAAGCCCGACTACTTCAACGACACCGGTGCGAGCAAACTCAGTCAAGTACACATGCTCTTGCCGACAAGACACGCACCAGGATGCCCACACATTTAACAGCCAAACCTTTCCTTTCATTTGTTCGGGAGAAAAACTCTTCTCTGGAGCATGCAATTGCGGCAAGTTAAATTGAGGAGCAGGCTTGCCAATCAATGGCGACGGCACTTCATGAGGATCAAGTTTTAGGCCGATACCTAAAAAAATCACCAAAACAATAAATATTCCTAAGGGTAATAAATAACGCATCACGCCACCTGTTGCTTTCTGTCTTTGCGATAGCGTTTATCGGCAACCGCCAACAATCCACCCATGGCCATAAACAAACCGCCCACCCAAATCCAGCGCACGAATGGTTTAAAGTAAACCCTTAAGGCCCAGTCTCCAGAATTATCTAATGGTTCGCCCAAGGCGACGAACAAGTCGCGTGTGACCGTTGCATCAATACCGGCTTCAGTCATCGGCATGCCTGAGGCACGGTATATTCGTTTTTGCGGATGCAATTCAGCAATTGATGCACCATTTTTAGTTACAGACACATGTCCTTCACTGGCATCATAATTAGCACCGGCAACTTTGTTTACCCCGTGAAACACAAAGTCATAACCAGCCAATTGCATCGACTGACCAGGTGATAAACGAATATCTTTTTCCAAGGTGTAAATAGACGTTAAGGTAATGCCGACAATGAAGACAGCAATGCCGAAATGCGCTACTGACATAGCCCAAATACTCAATGGCACTTCAGCTAAGGCCGCCAGTTTGTCGGTTTTATCTTTTATGCGAGCCAGAATCGTGGTCCATGAAGTCAGCCCCGTCCAAACTGCAAGCGTCAAACCAATCAGCGCACCCCAGGAAAAGAATTCTTGTAATAAAGACAACACCAGACCAGCGGTAATACTCACAAGCAATGGGAGCCAGAGTAATGATGCAAATCGGGTTACATTATCCTGACGCCAGCGCGCCAACATGCCAACGCTAACAAAACATGCCAGCGGTGCTGTTAAAGGAATGAATACACTATTGAAATACGGAGGGCCTACGGAAATTTTGCCTAATCCCAGTGCATCAATCACTAGCGGATACAGGGTACCCAATAAGATGGTCGCAGCCGTTGAAACCAATAAAACGTTATTGACCAGAATTAACGATTCGCGAGAGACGATTTCGAAATGCCCATCGGTGTGAATCTTCGGACCGCGCCAAGCAAACAGCGTTAATGATCCGCCGACAACTACACCCAGGAATACCAATATAAAAATACCGCGAGTTGGATCGCTGGCAAAAGCATGCACAGAGGTCAATACGCCGGAACGCACCAAGAATGTACCTAATAAACTTAATGAGAACGCAAAGACTGAAAGCAAAATGGTCCAGTTTTTGAACATGCCGCGCTTTTCGGTAACCGCCAATGAATGTATCAATGCGGTGCCCACCAACCAAGGCATAAATGAGGCATTTTCAACTGGATCCCAGAACCACCAGCCACCCCAGCCTAATTCGTAATAGGCCCACCAGCTGCCCAACACGATGCCGGTCGTTAAGAACGTCCAGGCCATTGCTGTCCAGGGACGCGTCCAACGCACCCAGGCAGCATCGAGTTTGCCATTCAACAATGCGGCAATAGAAAAGGCAAAGGCCACAGAAAATCCAACATAGCCCATGTAGAGCATGGGCGGATGTATCGCCATACCCGGATCTTGCAACAACGGATTTAAATCCTTACCTTCAGCGGGTATTGGAAACACCCGTAAAAAAGGGTTCGAAGTAAAAACAATGAACAACATGAAACCGACAGCAACAGCGCCCATCACTGCCAAGACTCGGGCACTTAATTCAATGGGTAAAGCTTTGCTGAATATTGCTACCGCTGTTGTCCAAATTGACAAAATCAACACCCACAACAACAACGAGCCTTCATGCGAGCCCCACACTGCGGCGATTCGATAAATGAATGGCAGATGGGTGTTGGAATTTAGAGCGACATATTCGATAGAAAAATCATGCGTAATAAACGCATAAGTCAGACACAAATAAGACAGCAACACAAATGCCAACTGACCAATCGCAACCGGTTTGGCGACGGCGATCCATTTGGCAATGCCCTTATGTACGCCAATTTGCGGCACGATGGCCAAAACCAGCGACATGCATAACGCGATGATTAAAGAAAAAAGTCCTATTTCCGGCAAAATCATTTAGCACTCTCCTTATTTTGTGCCGTTTTCATACTGCCGGCCACTTCTGGCGGCATATAGTTTTCGTCATGCTTGGCAAGAACTTCCTGAGCCACAAACACACCGTTTTCGGTCAATTTGCCATTGGCAATGATGCCCTGCCCCTCGCGGAACAAGTCCGGCAAAATGCCTGTGTATTCCACCGGCACCTCTTTAGCCATGTCTGTCAGGATAAATTTAACGGTAAGTCCTTCACCAGGGCGTTGAACCGTACCTTTTACTACCATGCCGCCTAATCTGAACAAATGGTCTTTTGGCGCTTTGCCTTCAACCACATCGGATGTGGAAAAGAAAAACATCAAATTCTCATTGAATGAGCGCAAGCCGAACCAGGCCGCGACTGAAACACCGGCAACCATCAGCAAGATTAATGACAAGCGCGCCCTGCGTATTGGTTTCATTTTAAATGCACTACTCATCATCGTTTCTCCCGTTGACGCTTAAGCTTTAATTCACGCAGTTGCTGTTTATGCAAAATTAAAGGCTTGAATATACCGAACAGCATTATTAAAAATGCTATTCCGTAAGATGACCAAACATAAAGGGCGTAACCGCCCATGTGTAAAAATTCGCTCATACTTTCTCCAATACCTCATCTAACCAACGACTGCCTTGTTCACGCTGAACCAACTCATTTCTACAACGTAGCAACAGCGCAATTGCGTAATAAATCTTGAATGCGACCGCCATGACCAATAGTGGAATCAACATATCGATATGAATGGAAGGTTTAGCAAATTTGGTGACCGTAGGCCCCTGGTGCAGGCTGCTCCACCATTCAACTGAATAATGAATAATGGGGATATTGACTACTCCTACCAAGGCCAATATGGCTACGGCTCTGGATGCGGTACGGTTATCTTCAATCGCGTTATACAAGCCGATTACACCTAAATATAAGAAGAACAAAATCAATTCGGAAGTAAGACGTGCATCCCAAACCCACCACGTTCCCCACATGGGCTTACCCCAAAGCGAACCGGTAACTAACGCTAACAATGTGAAGCTGGCACCGATCGGCGCACTGCTAATCGAAACGATTTCCGCCAATTTGATACGCCAAATCAAACCAATACCGCCACTGACCGCCATGACCATGTAAATAAACATGGACATCCACGCGGCAGGCACATGGACATAAATAATACGGAAGCTATCGCCTTGTTGATAATCAGCCGGAGCGGTTACCAAGCCGCCATAGAGTCCATAAGCCAACAGCACCAAAAATAATGCCGTTAACCAAGGTAGCATTCGTCCACTGATAGAATAAAAATACGGCGGGGAAGAAAACTTATGTAGAAATTTCATCATAATAATTAACCTAAACTCATTTTTAATGCAGCCGCTGTCGGCCAAGGGGTTAATGTGATGGCCAAAAATAAAATGGCGCTCATCATGTACAGCTGACCTGAAATTGGTAATCCGGATGCCGCCGAATCAACAGCAGCACTGGCAAAAATCAATACAGGGACATACAACGGTAACACCAGAATTGCCAGCAATACGCCGCCTTTTCTTAATCCTACCGTTAACGCAACGGCAATTGCGCCGATCAAACTTAATACAGGGGTGCCTAACAACAAGGTCAATAACAGCACCCAAATTACATCGACATCAATATCAAACATCAGAGCCAATAAGGGTGTAATTAACAACAAGGGCATACCGGATAACAGCCAGTGCGCAACCACCTTGGCCAGCACTAATACAGAAAGCGGATGCGGTGTCATCACCATCAACTCTAAGCTGCCGTCTTCAAAATCCGAGCGAAATATGGCATCCATCGATAACAACGAAGCCAGCAAGGCGGCAACCCAAATCACGCCGGGGGCGATACGTCTTAACAATTCAACATCTGCTCCCACAGCCAATGGAAACATAGATACGACCATGACAAAAAAAGCCAGTGGGTTAACCAGTTCGGAACGATGCCGGTAAGCCAATAACAAATCGCGGCGAACGACAGATAAAAAAGCGCTAAACAAAGAATGTGAGGTCATGACTGTAATTCGATTTTCTTTACTATTTTACTGGGTAGTCCGGTGTCGTGATGTGATGTCATTATCACAATCCCACCTTCAGCGACATGATCCTCAATATAATTTTCAAACATTTTGATACTGGCTTTATCCAGAGAAGTAAAGGGCTCATCAAGTATCCACAGGTGTTTTCGGGTACATAACAACCTAGCAAGTGCCAGCCTCCTTCGCTGACCAGCCGATAAAAACCTGATCGACGTTGTTTGATAGCCGTCGAGCCCCACTTTGCGCAAACTATCATCAATACCCAAGGCTGCAATAGCCAGCGCCTGGGCAAATTTAAGATTCTCTTCCACACTCAGATCGTCTTTCATGCCATTCATGTGCCCCACATAGGCCACATCTTGGTAAAAAGCCGCTTCCAGTTCGCTAACGGCGGATCCACACCAAAATAACTCTCCGTCATCCGGATTTCTAAGTCCGGTCAGAATCCGCAGTAATGAGGTTTTGCCGCTGCCGTTTGGACCTTCGATCAGTAAAACCTGGCCGCCATTGACCTCAAAGTCGAGACCACTGAACAATACCCGATCATCCCTGATGCAAGCTAGCTGACGGGCTTCAAAAAACAAAGGTGTGTTCATAGTAATACAGAAAAAATCAGAGAATTAAGGAACGTGGGCTCGGGAATGGTATTTATATTGCGTGTAAAATTTCATTCTAACATATTTAAACAAAGGGTCCGTTATGACGAATTAAGGTAAAACGGGCCCTTTGAGAATGCTTATAAACCGCCTTCTATTACGATTATTTTTCAACCGCTTGTAACGCCTTATTACCACCACCTTTAGAGATTTTGGCCTTACTCTTCAAGGTTTTTATATAGTCCTGAAATTTCTCCAGACGCAAATTGGCAGACAATTTACCCTTAATCTCTTCAAAAGCTGGCGCATCCTGAATTCGGGAATCTTCCAGTAAAATCACATGCCAGCCATATTGGGTCTGTATTGGTTGCGAAGCCACATCGCCCTTGTTCATATTGGCTAGTGCATGATCGAAAGCCGGGCCCAGGGTTCTTGGATCAACCCAACCCAAGTCACCACCTTTACCTTTGCTGCCCTCATCCTGAGACAATTTAGTTACCAGTGCGCCAAATTTTTCTCCCTTAGCCAGTCTGGTCAGCGTGGCTTTTGCTGAGGCCTCATCATCAAGCAAGATGTGCCTTAGCTTGAATTGCTTTGACACTAAATTGGGCTTTTTCTGTTCGTAGCTTTTACGTAATTCATCGTCAGTAATAGTCAACGATCTCATGTAATGATCGGCAGCGACTTGTGAATACGCAGCTCTCAATACATTGTTCAGTTGCTCTTGGGTCAACGCATCTTTGCTGGTGTCTTTCGTCAAGAAATCCTGCCAGATTAATTCGCGAGCAACCACTTCATCCAGCAATTGCTCTTCAGTCGGCTGATTCGGCGCCTGTTGATGAGGGGGGATCGCGGATTTTGCAATGGCATGCCCATTTACCGTTGCCAGCACCTGTTCCGGCTTGAGATTGATTGACGCAGGAATCTGACGATTTGCGAGCGTAGATGATTCTGGCTCACTGGTTGTTGCACAGCCTCCTGCTAATAAGGCAGCAAATAAACTAAGTGGCATCAACATCTGATTTTGTTTGTTTTTCAAGGCTTTCATATTTTCCATGGCGGTTGGTTAAGGTTATATTTGTACTTCATTAATTTGACAGCATTATTGACTGACATGTTGTATTTGCTTTTTCATATCATTCCAAACAGGTCGAGTTAGCGCACCGATGTGCCGGGCACGAATGATGCCTTGTGCATCGACTAAATAGGTTTGCGGCAAGCTAAAAACATCCAGCGGCAAACCGGTCGCTGCTGCACCATCAAACATTACCCAGGTAAAAGGATCTCCATTTTGCTGAAGCCAGGTACGGGCAACAGCGGCATCGTCTTGATAATTAACACCGTATATTTTCACGCCCACTTCTTCAGCGATGCGCTTTAACTCGGCATGCTCTTCCCGGCATGGACCACACCAAGACGCCCACACATTGATAATTGCCGGGCCATTAATCGATGACGACTCTAAAACAATATCAGGGCTGAATAATGAAGGTAGCCTGAACGCCGGGACTGGTTTATTGATCAGCCGGGAAGCAGATTTATTCGGGTCGTTAGTTAGCCCGTAAAAATACAGCAATCCCAAAACAGTAAATAAGACTAAAGGCAAAGCCAATAGTAGCTTGGGAGCCGGTTTGTCTACGCTCACTTTAAATAATCCACGCCAATACTTCTCACCAATTTGGGATCATGGTAATACTTGAATTTGGTTTGCGCTTCTAATCCATGGCAATCAACACAAAATGTGCCTTTGATGCCTTTCGTGCGCAGAAAACTGTTTAATGCCGTACCTTCCACGTTTTCCTTATTCCCCACTGCAGTCACTGACTTGGGTTGCTGTTTTGATTGGGCCAGTTTGTCGGCATTCCAAAAATGGGGATCATGACAGGTAATACAAGCGATTTCGCCAAACTCTTCGGCTTTCTCCTTTTTATCCAGCAAGGGCATTATTTTTTTATCGGAGCGAAGCACGACATCTTTATGTGGGTGTGTAAAGGCCTTGACCACTTTCTTTTCGGCAATACCGTTTTTTTGATGACAATTAATACATAACTGATCTTCTTTAAGCTCGCTATGCTGTAGCTCTTTGTCTTTCGCGTCCGCAGCAACGGCTAAAGCGGAATACATGTGCGGTACTTTGTTTTCCCCTCTGTGCAAAGTGTGACAAGTGCTGCACACGCCGGCACTGGGCTTTTCTTTAAAACGATTGAGTTTGTCTTTCGCCGTGATGCGCAAATCATGGTCGCTACCGACTATCGCCTGTTTACCGGCATGGCAATGTGAACACAATTGACCATCTTGATGTTCTTCGACAAGTGCAGGTGTGTTCGCTTTGCCGCTATGGACGGCATGGCAAGTCAAACAACCGATTTCCCGCGTCTTTTTACCATCGATTTCCACTTCATCATCCATTTTCATATTGACCGGATGCACGCCTTTTTTAAAGGCATCGTCTTTGTCCTTTGCATCCTGGCGATCATGGCAGGTATGGCAAAGTGCTTCTGCATCCTTAATGCCTTTTTCCAGCAAGGCCGTGCCAAGTTTGCCATCATGCACGCTATGGCAAGACTGACAACTGACAAAGCTTACGTCCTTATCATCCTTCTTCATCGGTTTATCAGGCTTGATATTGACCGGATGCACGCCTTTACGCCGCGCATCTTCCTTATTTTTAGAGGCCTGCCGTTCATGACAGGCCATACAAAGTTCGCCTTTATCATTTTCCAGGGCTGTCAGTTCACGATTATCATGACCGCCATGCACTTGATGGCAGGACTGACAAACCAAAGTTTGCTCATGCCCAAGCACGCCACCTTTGTCGGCGAGATCTTTCGGCAAGCCATCATGCAAGTTTTTATCTCGCGCAAAACCCAAAGCATCCGGCTTGGGAGGCACGGCTAATTTAATTGCCAGCGGGTGATTGAGGCCGCGATTTTTAGGATCCAACTCGCGCGCCTGTTTAATTTTTGACTCATGACAACGCTCACACATATCCCCGCCTTTATTGGGCGTCCTTAACCAAGCATTTTTATGGCCTTCGTATAAGGTTTCATTACCCTCACCCTTCGTATGTGGTGTGTGGCAACTGGTACAGGGCAGCTCTTTTTTATCAGTGCGTGGAAAAATATCCGGCAATTTATCTTTACGCGCATCTTTGCCAAAACTGGCTCGGTATTGCTGATGACGCTTTTCCTTTAGCTCATCCTTATCATAAACACTGGCGTGCTGGCCGTTTTTACCGATGCGTAAACGCGAATCCAGCACTGCACCGTTATGACAGCTGTAACACATCAAAAAAGAGGCTTCGGGTAATACTTTGTGGTCATCCGGCGCATTACCCTCTTTAGCCCAGGATAAATGACACAGTTGGCAATTTTTTTGCGACGGCTCAGCGCTGGTTTCATGACCGGTAACGGCAGGTACATTATCAAGGCCATTAATACTTAAAGCCATGACCCGGTTGGCAAATGTCTCGGCAATAAACAGTTTATCTTTGTGCCATGCCAATCCGGTCGGGGATTTGAATTTTACCGGCTGACCATCAATGCCGGTCAATTCACCCAAGGCTTCACCGGCACGAAACATTTTAATGGTGCCGAAATAGCTGTCACTGACAAAAACCAGGTCATGCTGACTATCGATGGCAATACCGTTGGGCCTAAACAAATCTGCCGGGCCGGAACCAAAATGACCAATCTGGTAAACAAATCGCCCCAGTTTATCGAACACTTGAAGCCTGGCATTAAGGATGTCAACGACATGTAAATAGCCATCGCGATCAAATGCCATTTGGTAGGGATATTGAAACTCACCATCAACCTCGCCGCGCTTACCGAAACAATCCAATGCCGCCTGTTTGGCAAGGTCAAAGCGACAGATTCGATGATTGGCGCGATCCGCCCAGTAAATCACTTCCTGATACACGGCTATCGCCACCGGTTCCGGCGGCGATTTGCTTTCGGCCGTGTTGGTCACGTCAATGACTTGCTCTATTTTACCGACATTATTCAGTCGTATCAGTCTGCGACCCAGCGGATCGGCTGCAAACCATTGGTCTTTATAATTAAACAAATCCAGAGCCGTGCCAGGCACACCAAAATCCGACGAAGCGGACTGTCCTTCCGGATCGGTAAGTCGCAAGCCTTTTGCATCCAGCACACCCAGCTTCCCGACAGCATTAACGGTAACCGCAACGGGTTGTTCAAGATTGCTCAGCACCGGCCGTTGGACAGCGACATTCAACGCAAATGCTTGGTAAGTCCATACCAGAAAAAAAATAACGATGAAACGAAACATAAGCAATTAACGCAGCATCTCGCGAATGGTTATATGCTCATCATCCTTTTTGTAACGGCGGATAAATTGAGGAATTATATGCTTGGCCATTGCCTGACTTTGTTCAGCCGTCGCCCCCAGAGCTTGTAGATTTAGCAGGCTTTTTTGTTCGTCATGGCACCCCTGGCACTCAGGTCCTTTCTTTTCCAGCGGAAGATGCAGCTTGGCACGCAACAGCACTTTAGCGCTGGTATCTGCCTTATCCCATTGATCGGCAATCTCTTTGGAAAAGCTTTGGTCTTTAAACGCAATCACCGGCAGGCCATCCTTGAAAGGCGCAATTTTAGGGTTAGCGGGTCTTTGCTTGGCGTTATCGATTTCCTGACCAATTCTGAATAAGCCCTGGCCATTAACCGACTGTTGCTTGTCATAATCCAGCCACTGATAGTCAAACTCCACATCCTTGGGCCGAAAGTGACAGGTTTCACAGGCTATAAAACGCACATGCATATTATTAAAGCCACGAGTACGCAGCTGACTTCGATGCGGTAACGGGCTATGACAATTGCGGCAAAACGTATTCGGAGCTGTTTCCAGCTCACCCGACTGTTTATGAAAATTCGGCACTGCAAATTTGTCCAAAATTTTGATGTTCTTGTGCTCGCGCAACATTTTCTCAGAATGCGCCAGCGCTTCCTGATCAGGCACTGCTTGCTCTGCCCTTTGTTGATAAAGTGAGATCTTTTCTACTGGGTTGACTGGTGGTGTCTGCGCCAAAATCAAATTGCTGACACATCCAGAAAACCAGACACAAATAAGTAATGGCTTTAACAGACCCCGCAAGCTCATGAATCATCCTCCGAATAATCTATTGGGTCTGCCGAAGTTGCTGCATCAGGCAGTACCGATTCCTTCTTTTTAGGCGCAAAACGACTTAAGCCATTTTTGATATTGCGTTTAATAATCTCCCACCGGCCTTCTTTGACCCTGGCCTTGTTCTGCTTCGTCCCGATGATAATGCGCTGAAACTTATCCGCACCCAGCACCGAGTTATTATTGTTTTTGCTCAGTTTGCTGCGATCTCCAGCGACCCACCAAAACACACTGCCGCAGAAAAAAACCAATGCCAACACGCCAAAAACAACGGAGCCCACATACCAGTTTGACGTCGTCTTCTGTAATTCGGACAGTTTGGCTTGAAGACCAACCGCAATCGTAGATGCACTGTGCATTTTGGTAGTCAAAAAGCCATTATTGGCCAGCACTTTGGCATAGCCTTTATGACAACCGGATTGCCCGCAGGTATCTGCCAAGTGAGCTTCGTTCACTGAAGATCGCTGATCTTCATCACGCATAATGCCGTGATGCAATCCGGTCGGCGCATGGCATTCAATACAGGATGCGCCATGCATGCTGCCATCTTTTATTAATCGACCATGCAGGGTTTTGTCGTAGGATTCGCTTGAATGAACAAACTCAGGACTGACAGGTTTCTTTTCTTTAGTAACCGGATCTTCCTGTTCAACCTTAGACATCCTTTCAATATCACCATGGCAATCCGCGCAGATTTTATTGGAGGTCGGCTTGTTGATCCTATTACCGATATAGCGGCGCAAAATATGGCCGCTGAACTGTTCCCGCCAGACATCGCCTGCATGACAAGTGCCGCATTCGGCATCATTGTGTTCGAAGGCCTCTTTAAAAGCGGCCATCTGGCTTTCAGCAATATAGGGTTCGTTGACATGACAGCGTCGGCACGATGGCAAGCTTGAATCCTTATCTTCCTTGATTCGATTACCCGCCGCAAAATCCTTGGTCAAGCCCTTGCCATGAGCGGACGTTTGAAATTCTTTGGCAATCTCTTTATGCGTAAAGGCTTTACCGTCTGAAGGCTCCTTAACATGGCAGCTTTCAGCACAATCCACCAAGCCATCTTTTTCTTCGTGAGGATAATCAGTGATTTTTCGATGGCAATCCTTGCAAGGCACCGAGCCGTGTAAAGAGCCATAGTAATCAGCCTTCAGAATGGTTGCCGACCGTATTTGACCTTGATCGTCGATGTATTTCAAATCAGGCAAACCATGGCAGGAAAAACAGCCATCCGGATCAGGATGGCGTTTTTCAGCGTAAGCACCGCCGAAAAGCAGCCCTGCCATCACGAGCATAAAAAATGTAATCGACCGCATCAAAACAAGTAGTCCCTAACCTTTGTGTATTTTTATTTTTAAAAAATGCTTAGTGAATCGCCAAGCTCGCGGTAACCAGCAAAGTAAAGCCGACTACCAACACGCCGTTAATAACCCTGCCCCACTGAATTTCACGATGATTTATCGTAGGCTCAAGTCGGGGCTTGAAGGTGATCACCTGCCAATCCGGTTCCGGGAATATCTCGGTGCCTTTTTTGATGCGTTTTGGGTTTTTGTTGCGTGAGCCGGTCGTCCATTCAATCGCATTCCAGTCGCACACATCAACGCATTCATGGCAATCCATACAGGAAGATTGCTGAACCGTGGCAATTTTATCGACCATTTTTATCGCGCCGCACATACAGTTACGTGCGCAAATATTGCAGCCGGTGCAACGCTCCTTGGCGACCCGAATTCGGTGCGTACTGCGAAAACGAGAACCCAAGCTGTTGACTATTCCGTCAATCGCGCCGATCGGACACATAAACTGGCAATACGCCCTGCCCTTGCTGGCAAAAAAACCCAGTAATAACAACAAGGATAAATTCACCAGGCCAACGGCTGAAAAAATAAACGCCAAGCCGCCGGCACCGCCAGACATCGACTCAACCAGGCGAGGCACGGTAATAAAATTACATAAAGTACATGCGCTGACGCCAATGGCCGGTAACACGATCATATACGTCGCCAAATATCCGTAGCGAATCTGAAATTGCGGAAGCCATCGGTATTCAATCTTCCAGCGATCATTTAATAGTCGACTGACCAGTTCGCTAAAGCCGCCGACTGGGCAAAGATAGCCGCACCAGATCCTGCCAAAAAACAACGTGGTCAACAGAATCAAGGCAAAGGCGATCACACCGATCATCGCGGCTGAGGCATGGGTTGCAAAATCTTCAACCGTCATGCCTGGGAAATATAAGTAAAAACGGCGCATACAAAGACGACCGCATAAATCACTGTTGCCTGCCAATTTAGGCAAAATCGTCAACGGACCCAAAAACAAAACACAGGAAATAAAAATGGTGATGTAGCGAAACCGCTGCACTTTAGGTTGCTCAAGCCATTCTGTATACCAAGCTTTCAGTATTTTCATATCATCGCCCTCGCGGATTTATCGGGTTTGCTTACACGCTTTAAAATTAAATTGTTCATCGGTCAAACTCATGACAACTCAAACATAATTGGCCGTTTTTGGCCGGCAATCTCAATAACACTTCAGACTTGATGCGTTTATAGGGCAGCTCAACACGTTCTCTAGTTGTCTGCTCCAGTAAGGTTAAACGTTCCTGCTTGTCAGCCTGATAAACCTGATCCCAGGAATGCTTAACATATTCGACACCCTTTTCGACATCGCCCAGCACCTGCCGGCCTGCAGGATTTTTCTTACCGTCAATCACCCCGTCCGGATGCGGCGAATGGCAACTGACGCACATCACTTTGCCGGCATTTGACAGCGGTAAGGTGATGCCATGTTTCTCTGCCTCGACCTTCATGTGCTTTTTCATCTCGTCCTTGGGTTTGGCTTCCTGATGCTCCGGCGCGTTCAAATGCGGTGTTTTCAAATGACAGCCCAGACATACATTTTCAATTGGCAGACGCAGCTTTAAATCGGCTGGCTTGCGCGGCTTTTCCCGCTGCTCGTTAACTTCTTCATGACAATACAGGCAGTTCTGCTTTTTTATCTCGCCATTTTTTTCCAACATGACGTGGATATTCGGCCGCTCATTGTCTTTTTTGTTATGACACTGATAGCAAAAGGCTTCAAAATCCGGATAAGGCCCGCCACGCAAAAAGTCTGGCGCATCTTTATTCACTTTGTCATAAGGAATTTCATCCATTTTTTCCAGACCATGACAGGTTTTGCATTGCAACAATCGTCCGGTCTTCAAGACAAAATCCTCAGGCGGCATCATAGCTTCCAACAGTTTTACATCAACGGCATGGTGCAAATCCGGCAAGCGTTTGGACTGTTTGTAGGATTGCCTTTGCCAATCGTCCTCTCCCGCGAGACTGATAGTCCATGGCATCAACAGCAATACCCATAGTGACAGAACCAGCTTCATAAGCCTTTTTGTACCCGTTCGCCATGACTATGGCAGGTCACGCAATCCGCTCCGTCATTGAAATGCACACCATTTAAACCATTGCCAGTATCCTGGGCACCGCCGGAAAGCTTTCTTTCCTGATCAGTCACATTCATGCTGTGGCATAACACGCATAATTGGCTGTAGTCACTTTTAGGAACAGACTCTCCATTGGTGTTTACACCATCAAATATTTCAGCCTTGTAGGCTTCTTTGCGAAATTGAGCATCCAGGTGAAATACGCCTTTTCTCGAATCATCAATAATCAATCCCGGATTTTTTGTGCCATGCATCGTGTGACAATCGACGCAATCGACAATACTTTTGTACTGATAGCCCTCTCGCAGGCCCGGATACAACGCTCTTTCAACTTCCGCGCCATCAGTAACGCCATGTTTATCAATTTTAAGAAAGTCATTTTCGGCAGCGATGGACTGGTCGCGTTTCCCTGCATTTTTTATTTTATGTTTCTTTTGCTGATGATCCCGATTATGACAACGAATGCAAAAGTCATTCACATCCACATACGCACTCTTGCCAACTAACTTGTCATTAAACATCGTCAAATCTTGCTTAATCTCAAACGTCCCATCCATATCTGAGCCGACATGGCACACCTCACACTGCGCACTCGTTGTGGGCAAATCTTTTTTCAAATTAAAATCGTGCCGATGTTTGCCGGTTCGAATCGGGTTTACCGGTAAATCGTTAACATTGTGGCAAACCAAACACTGCCGAGCCGCCTTGGTGCCATTGCTGCCATGACAGCCGGTACAGGTTGAAAAACCTTTTTTTTCAACGATGACCTTAATTTTCGGCACTGTATTGTGCAGACGCGACATAAAGTGACAACTGCTGCACTTGGATTTCCCCCAGGCCTCACCCTGACCATGACTGGGCGTCAATAGTAAATTACCCGACGCCATCGACACATCTCTGGCATGCACCTGCGGCATCAAAACCAACAGCAAAAGCCAGAAAACAAGCTTTATCTTTAAACAATTACTGAGCGGCATGGCAATCACTGCAGTAAAGCTCGTTATGGCAACGCCCACATCGGGCCGGATCCATCCGGGACTCCAAACCATGCAAGGTTCTGTAACCCAATGGGTGATAACCTTGACCAGAGGTATCCCGCCGCATGTGACAATCGGTACAAAAATTCATATCCAGATGGCAGGTTTCGCAATTTTTTTCATTTTGCCGGGCAATCTCACCATGATGATTTTTGTAATCTGATCGATGATCGGCCGGCCAGATTTTTTCTTTGTTGTCATGGCAAAGATCACAACGCCAGGGTGCCCGCTTTTCTTCAACATGACAGCTATGGCAAATCGGCTTGAGTGCTTCATTGGCAATCAGTGTCACTTGCTTCAATTTTTTGGCATCTGCAACATCGCTCTTGGTAAAGCTGTGGCACAACAAACAACTGTCGCCTTCCTGCTCCATCACTTCCAGATGCGCGTTATGTGGATAATAAATATCCGAACGCTTATCTCGTAACTTCCACCATTTTTTATCTTCGTCGTGGTCCGGCAGTAGTTGCTTGTGTTCCTGCACAGCAGTCACGTCTTTCAGTGTTGATGTTTCAGCAAATCCCGGAGCAAATACACTCCAAAGCAAAATTAACATGACCAGCCTCATCATGGCTGACTGGCCTGAAAGCGATCGAAATAATAAGTCAGCTGCAAGGCTCCTAAATACTCGTTGTTTATCTTGCTGTTATCGATATAGCTGGCCTTGAATGCAAAGACCAAATCATTCTGGAACATGTATTGCCATTCGGTTTCAATACCCTTTGCCAGATTCTGCCCATAAAGAGACTTGTTTTCTTCACGCAGCGACAGATTGAGTGAATAATGGATCTTGGCATTTAAAGCGTGAGCACCAGACATATAAAGACTCTTGGCATTTTCACCGCTACTTAACTCCAAGTAATCCAAAGTTCCCGATAAATTCACGCTCGGCGCTAAGGCATAATTTACCCCGCCATTAAATCCGAAACCGGCATAACCTTTGTCACGATTCGCGTATTGCGTTCCCACTGAATAGCGCAATTTGTCATTCCAGCGCTGCTCGACACTTCCTCGCCAAACTTCTTGCTCACCCAGGGCATACGCCGAATAAAATCGATCGCGGAAGGTCACAAAGCGTTGTTTGGGACGGTAGGCTTCGTAATAACTGCGCAAGCGCACGTTTTTAACCACATCCCACCAGCTTTCAACAAAGGCATTTTCCAGCTGATTTTTATCCATCGCATAGGAGCCCTTGATAAACGTCTCCATAGGTTTGTCTCGCCCCAACAAATGTCCTGCCAAACGCGCAGCGCCGTTCAAACGGTAGGTGCTGATGGTCGAGACCTGGCTTGAACCGGCTTGCTGTTGTTCAATCACGTCGCCATTGATATCAACACCTTGTGACACCAGAACGTCATCCGTCACCTCGGTTAAATCCCGTTGTGCCGTCTGAAACCCGGCGCGCAAATCCAGATTGTTGATATGCGCCCAGCCTTTGCCAAATGTCCATTCAGGCGTCAACGACATGATCGCTTCTGCACCGGCCACATAATTGCCGAACACCGAACGCACATGATCAACTCGTAAAGGTCTGCCCGCATAAACTTCGACTGTCAACGGACGCCCGTTAAATCTATAAGTCGCCTGCCCGCCATCCAGGAGATAAAGTCCGAGGTTATCGCTTTTTTCAAAACGCCCGGCGCGGACAACCAATGGCAAGGACTTAAAATCTTTTTCAAGATAGCTCTGGTAAATCTGCTGTTTTTTACGATAAATATCAGTGCTCAATCTGCCCAGCAAACTGATTCTGGCTTTAAGTTGTAACTCAGGATTATCGTAAAAAAGCTGCCCCCAACTCTCGCCGGTGTAATCGCCATCTTTATCGTAACGATTATCCGTTTGAACTTTGGTTCTGATTGAGCCTTTCCAGGTATCCGCCAATGCCGTCGTCGATTCAACGCCTAACAGAGTCAACAGGATGAGTGGAGAAAAGACGTTTAAACATCTAAAACCACCCTCGGTATACTTAACGAATTCCGTCATCCGTTCTTACTTCAAATGGCTCAAGCCCTTGTTCTAAGAGTTTCTTACGATCTTTCCGGCTTTTAATTGCCCATCCAGCCAAGGTTGCTACAGCCACAACACAGCTGCCGCAGCCTACACATTTACCGATTTTCGGCACCGAGCAACCTGTCGCCAGAAACGCTTGTCCTGACGCCATTCCGGAGCCAGCCAGCCATGGTCCAACCTTATCAAATAAATTAAATTTCACAATTGACTCCGATTGAGTGTCGATATCAGGCATTGCCATCGCACGATCCTCCGTTCATCATTTCTTTTTGGCCTTTTTCAGATCAACCAAAACCAGCTGTTCAGGTAACCTGTCAACACTAACGAGCACATAACCTGGGTTAACAGACGTTCCCGGTTTAACGCCAATAAACTCGGCTTTCATTACCGTTAACGGGGCGAGTTGATTGTCATTGAGTACGCGAGTTTCGAACAATTCGACTTTGCCGGCGTCTTTTGCTCGTCCGGCATAAGGCAACCTAACCAATAATTTTGATGCGCCCAAAGAATCAACCGATTGTCGCTGCTGGTCTTGCAATTGAAAATTGAACACCGGACTGGTAACACTCCCTTGAGCAATCAGGTTGCTGGCTTTCTTGGGTTTTTTACCTGCAGGCGTCAGCTTGTAAGTCAACCAATCATTCAAAGCGACTTCCAAACGATAATTGGGAACGATAGTCTTACTGGCACTGGTAAAGTCCAAGGCGATTGCAAGCTTGCCGACTTTATCCCCGGAAATGAGGTTGTTAAACAAGAACACTTTGGGTGTCAATTTAGCGCTGGCAGCGCTAAAGATTGCCGCATCATCCTGGGCAACTATCTCTAAGGCCTCACCTTTGGTAACTTCCTTAAACTCACCAGTCGCCACATCTTTAGAATTGAGCTTAAGCACCGAAGTAAAAGGATCCATCTTGGTTTCGTAAAGCACTTCATCGACATTTTCGATAATCTTGCCGTCTTTACTCACTTCAAAATACGGCATATCAAGCTTAACTACACCATCCTTCACCAAGCGGGCATAAGCGGTGGTATCGGTTATTTCCGAGACCACACTGACATTCTTCTTACCTAAGATGCGATCCGGTTCGACAAGTGAACTTACCGAACCATTTTGTTTGCGCGCATGACATTCTTCACAAGGCATGGCGGACACGGCAGGCCGGGTATTATGACTTATCAGATACTCGTTGGACTCCGTCCAGATCATCTGCACATCAGGCTTTGCGTAGTTTTTGCTTAACAGCAAATCATCGAAAGCCACTTTTAATGCCAGAATTGCCTGGTAAGTCTGCGGAGCACTTTCCACACCCTTGTTAACGGATAAAATCTCCTGACGGGTAATCACGCGCTTGCTGATTTTGTCCATCCAGTAATAGCGACTAGCCGGTTTGTAAGGCATCATTTTCAAACTGCCGTCTTCAGCTTCACGATAGCGATAGCGAATCTTCAAGTCTTTGCCGTCAGCCTTCAACTTGGTGATATGGCAGGTTTGGCAAGCGATCACATCAAGATGGACCTGCGTTACCTTATTTAAGGAGTTTGCAGGATAGCCCACCATGTCACCATTGGTTTTCCATAACTCACGGTGCGCATCCAGAATATTGTCATGACCTGATGGCAGTGCAGGTTTAGGCGCGCCACCAAACTTGGGACCGTTGTGGCAATATTCGCAGGACAAGGGACCAGGCTGAAAATTAAGATCCTTACGCACATCTTCATCGGAATTACCGATCAGGAAATTATGATCAGCATCAAGGTCTACGTTGCGAAAGGTGTCTTTATAGTATTGTTTGCTATGGCAGGAGTTGCAGTTTTCCATATAACGCGCACGGCCTTGGTCATTCCAGAGCTTGCCTTTATGCACATCATCCTGGTAATCGACGATCAATGTCCCATCAGGCGCTTTTTCTTCTTTTGATACCTCACCAAATCCATAAAAGCCGCGGCGGTTGTGGCTGGTTTTATGGCATTGCATACAATTGGTGTCACCAGGAAAGCGCAACATCGGAATTTGCACCTTCAAATTACTGTCGAAAGCGGCAGCGTTCCATTGCAATACAGGCTGGCCCTCTGCATCATTGCCACCCGGCACAGTCAACAAAGTCTTCCCATCAGCGCTTGAAGGAGACACATTCAGGAACGCAAAAATGGCTGAATTGGCGTATCGAAACAAGCCCTTATTAATGAATTGTTTGGTACGCAAATCTGTCCACTCATTTGCGGGCTTTTTAAACTTGGCAAAATCAGCATGACAAATCATACAGTCAGGCTCAATCACACCGCTTTTTTGCCAGTTCCATTTACTTAAAACATTGCCGGGATTGTTGCTGCTGTCGCCAGTCAGCCAGTCAAAATAATCGCCATCCAATGGCTTAATTTCTGATGCCGTCATCTTTTGGTATTGATTGCCATCACGGTCTTTTTCAGCGAACCCGCCACCGTTATGGCATTCCGCACAATTTTTAATCAGGCCGGGCGCACCATAATCCAAAAATTCATTTTCGGATGCATTCACTTTTTTGGCCAGCCATTGAGGTGTATTCAATTGTCCGGGGTTATAACCACAGTTATAACCGCCGAAAAAACCGGGTGACACCAATTGATCCAGACCCAGCTTTTTGCCGTAACCATCTGCCGCCTCATCCCTGCCCATTTCAAAATGATAGGCATGACTGATCTTGTCAATATCATGGCAACCACCACCTTCGCCGTTACCACAACTCATCCTGGTGCTGTAGGGCTTTTTGCTGTTGACTACATGCTGACCCTCTTCATCCACCAGCGGGATGGACGGATGCAATACAGGTTGATCGAACACATTTTGACCTGCCATCACAGCCAGTGACGACACCAGTAAAAACAACCCCATCAACACAACAAAAAAATGCGCCCTTTTCATTATTTAATTATTTATATCAACCTGTGAAAAAACAGATAAAGCACATGCAATATAAATACCAATTCCCCCGCATGCATGCATTTAAATTCTTACATATTGATTTACCGACATAAATGGTCAGGTACCTCAACTTTTTATTCGTACAAACCCGCCTGAGTACAGACTAAAAACAAACTGCTCAGTAAAAAGTGTGTGATATGACCTGTTTTATTAAAAAAAGTGCGTGATATGACACACTTTTCATTTTTGCAAAATCAATACCCTATTAAAACAGTAAGTTATAGATCGTGTCATAAGCATGAAAATAAGGGATATGACCTATATACAAAAGAAATCCGCAAAAATACTCGACTAAAAAGCCAAATCTACCAAGCCGTCCCGCTCTCGCCAATCCTCACTCCAAAGTCATAACAACCCCCAAGAGATTGATAAATAAACCAATTCAATCCCTCCAAGAACTTTGAGATAGTTCGCATATTATTGGAATAATATTTGCTAACAAGATTATTCTAAATCCAAAAATTTAGAGAAGAACTTCTTAAAAAACGATATCGGGAGAGATATATGTCACAAAATAAGTTAAGGTCGACTAAGCGACCCGGCAGGCTTGCACTGCTGACGCTTACGCCGATCATGGCGGCTATGTTAACGGGAGCACCGATCAGCGCATCGGCTGCTGCCGTTAGCGCTTCCGTCAAATACGACAAAAAATTAGATGTTGTGGTCGTTACCGGCAAAACCGACAAGACCATTACTGCCAATTCCAAGGTTTCTGTCTACGACACTGCCAACCAAGTGTTGCTCTATACCATCAACACCAACAGCACCGGAAAGTTCAAGTTTAACTTACCGACCACCGGCGGTGACTATGTGCCTTGCTCAGTCAGGGTTGAAACAGTCAATGCCAAAGATAATACGCAATCAAAAGTTGTACTCCCTGTAGCGGGTTCGACCTCTTGTGCGACCTCCGTGGCTTGCGCGATTAGCAAACCTTTACAAGATACTGAAATCACTGTTGGCAGCTCCGTTGACTTTGCCGCGACCATCAAAGGTAAAAAAGGTAATACTCCTACTATCGTATGGAAGCTCGGCGATGGTTCTGCCGATCAAAAAACCAATCTGGTCAATCATAAGTTTGACCAGGTCGGCAGATATAGAGTCACGCTAAATGCGCTTGACACGAATGGCCTCACGCAATGTTCTGATGACGTAATCGTTTCGGTCATTCCGCCGGCTACAGCCAATCCAGGCAAAGTAACTGAACTTGATAAACCCGGCATAGCAGCTGCGATGCCTAAAGCCGATGGCACTAATGATAAAGATGCTTATGTGGTTTTGCCATTTGAGGAAATGGGCATGCAGGGCGGTAGTCAGGTTCATTTGCCCTACAACGCGATGATTAACTACAACTCATTGAATGCTCAGGTTATTCAAAAGAAAGAGCACAAGCCACCTATCGTCACTAATACTGGTGTTGAAGTAACTTACTCAGCGGCATCTAACGCGAATGACCCTATCGCTAAGGACTCCATCAACTCCACCAGTCAAAACCTATTCAGCGATGGTGATGTCGGTGCCAATTATGATCCCGTCACTACGATTTATGACGCAACATCCAAATTGCCTACTGATCTCAAATTTGTCGAAGGACACGACTATAACCAGGCAATTATCCGCAAAACCGAGCAATGGGATAGACTCAAACAACCCTTTGCAGCTGCAACCGGCAAAAAACAAACCGGTACCGCCTTTGCTGAAAGACAAAGCACTTTTACTCCGGCTAAACCCGCAGAAAATCCAGATGAAGGCGTACGTGGTTATGTAGATAATGGAGCAGGTAATCGCAAGATGCCGGGCTCAGCCAACCCATACATTATTAACGAACCACAAAAACTTGATTTCAACAGCTATCAGGATGCCTTCGTTGCGCAATTTATCCCCGCCAGCGAC
>JABFRC010000178.1 GCA_013141375.1 Methylococcaceae bacterium
AATTAACGCTTTTAACGACAAGGCATCCGTATGAACAGGATGATCTTTCAAGATGTTCTCGACAATTGCTAACGCCTGATCGGTCTTCTTCTGTCTAATTAGAATGGATGATTTAAGGGTTAATGCATCGAGATTTTGATTCGCGTCTTTTAGAACAAATTCTGCTTGCTCTAATGCCTGGTCAAAATCTCCAAAGAGCAACAATACCTTACCTAATTTTATTCTAGCGTCAGTGAAATTAGGTGCCAGCTCAATAGTCCTGGAGAGGTTTTCTTTCATTGCCCTGAATTGCTGATTTTTCTCATCCAACAAGGCAAGATAGTAATAAGTTTCGGCCGTTTCCTGATCATTCTGATTTGAGGACTTCAATTCCAGCTTAGCCTTTTCATACTCCCCTTTTTCAAAATACTCTTTACCACGCTGCAAATGCGCTTCAGCATCTTCTTCCTTGTTACATCCCTGCAATAGCAAAAGCAAGGAGACGATCGAAACAACTAAAGTTCTTTTTTTGTAACAAGGCAGTTTGCTCATATTTGTATCCAGTTATTGAGTGAGGCAATAAGACTTAAGCTTTATCAAAACGGAATATCGTCATCATAAGGAGTATCGAAATTGTCCACTCCTGAACTCTGTGGGGCAGCGGATGATGGACGCGTTTGCGAATATTGCTGAGGCTGCGATGCCGTCTGCGTAGATTCTCCTCTTTTACCCACCAAATCCAAAATATTGGCATTTAACTCCAGACTGGTTTTAGTTGTGCCGTCATTGGCTTTGTATTCACGCTGACTTAATTCCCCGGAAACAAAGACTTGTTGGCCTTTTTTTAAATAATTCTGCAATTGTCCTTCTGCTCGCTTACCCCATAAAGCCACAGAAATCCAAAGCGTTTGCTGCTTGTCGCCAAATCCTATGTTGTTAGCAACCGCTACGTTTAAAACAGCTTGTCCAGAAGGCAGGTATCTAACTTCAGCATCTCTCCCCACTGTTCCGGTAAAACTAAATACGTTACTCATAATTTGTCTCTATCCATCAAATAATTAACTTTCTTATTATCAACTGGTTTAAGCGAAAAGCTCAAATTGAATTCATCACACCAGCAATTGGAAATGATCACACACCATCTCTAACTATCACTTCATAATTCGATAACACGGGGAATACTGCTTACCTGGCAATTTCATACGGTGCTGCTCAACAAATGAGCCCAGCAGCTTATCCATTAACTGCATAATGGTCTGATCGCCATGAATCTCAAAATAGCCATATTGCTCGATGGCCCGAATACCATCGTTTTTAACATTGCCGGCAACAATACCTGAAAAAGCGCGCCGTAAATTCGCCGCTAATGAATGAGCTTCCTGATTATGATGCAATTGAAGTCCGCGCATGTTTTCATGCGTCGGAATAAACGGCTGTTGAAATCCTTGCTCGACTGTCAATAACCAGTTGAAATAATAGGCATCTCCATTGGCCTTACGAAACTCCCGGACCTGTCTGATACCAGCCTGTATTTCTCTGGCAACCAGCGCAGGCTGTTCGATGATGATTTGATAACGTTGCTGCGCTTCTTTTCCGAGAGTTCCGGCGATGAATTGATCAATCTCTTTAAAATAATTGCGGGCACTTTCAGGTCCGCTGAATATCAACGGAAATGGCATTGCTTTATTATCCGGATGTAACAAAATCCCAAGTAAATACAATATTTCCTCTGCCGTACCTGCACCGCCAGGAAAAACGACAATACCATGCCCCATACGAACAAAGGCTTCAAGTCGTTTTTCGATATCCGGTAATATTACCAATTCGTTGACAATTGGGTTCGGCGATTCTGCAGCGATAATTCCCGGTTCGGTGATCCCCAAATATTGGCCGTTTTTGATGCGCTGTTTGGCATGACCAATAGTTGCTCCCTTCATGGGCCCTTTCATTGCGCCTGGCCCACAGCCGGTGCAAATATTCAAACCACGCAATCCCAGCTCATAGCCCACCTGCTTGGTGTATTGATATTCTTCTCGGTTGATTGAATGCCCACCCCAGCAAACTACCAGATTGGGATTGGTCATTGGCCGCAGAATGTTGGCATTTCTAAGAATATGAAAGACCGCGTTGCTTATGCCTTCTGAGCTATTAAGGTTGAACTTTGGATTACCTTGAATCTCATCACTCACAAAAATGATGTCACGCAGCACGGCAAACAAATGCTCGCTAATACCTCTTATCATCCTTCCGTCAACAAAGGCATGCTCTGGGGCGCTTTTTAGATCAAGTTTAATCCCCCGCTGCTCCTGAATGACCCGAATCTCAAAATCCGGATAGCGATCTAACAATTCTTTGCCGTCATCCATATCGCTGCCACAATTCAGGACGGCTAATGAACAGTTGCGGAATAACTGATACAACCCGCCTTGACTGTTATCCAGCAAATTATTGACTTCAAGCTTAGAGAGAACATCCAAACGCCCCTCCGGCGTTATTTGTACATCTACCACTGGGTGCTTCATAAATTTATATGGGAAAAGTTTAATTGAAATTAAGTCCATTTTAGCGCTGATTCAGACGATATTCAGCGTCACACTTACATACTAAAAGCGTCACTCAACATTGCAAAGAGGCTACAAAATGAAGTCATTGTGTTTGAAGTTACTGATAATCAGTGTAACGATAATCCTCAACGCGTGCGCTTATTATCCACATCATTATTCCAATTACCCGGCTTACGGTTATGGCGGGGGTTACTATGAACAAAGATCTGGAGGATATCACGAAGATCATCATCGCCCTGCCTATCAATATCAAAGATCTCCTTATCAAAATGGCGGCCGCCCAAGATATGGGCAGGGGCAATATCCGTCAAATAATTACGGAGGAAATGGAGGCTTCAGACATGGTCACGATCAGGATGATGATTAGTCTCTGCGGGTTTGGCAGTAACTTAACATCGCAACTCTTGCCTTCCACAAAATTTTATGATGGTTATAAACCGCATAAAACCTTATAATATCAAGTATGGTGAGTTTGCTTTTTCCTCAAATCAAAACATCTCTCCACTTTTTGCATCTTATTTCAGCACTTTTTTCAGAAATTCCTTCCGCTTTTCTCCTCAAAATTGCCGTGCATGATTTGCATTCGATCTTTCATCAAATTATTAGGAGTGTCTCATGGCTACAGGAAATGTTAAGTGGTTTAACGAGTCCAAAGGTTTTGGATTTATTTCGCCCACTGACGGCAGTGCAGACGTATTTGTGCATTTTTCTTCTATCGCCAGTGATGGTGGTTTTCGTACATTGGCAGAAGGCCAATCGGTAAAATACGAAGTAGAATCAGGCCCCAAAGGCCCCCAAGCCTCAAATGTAACGGCTGTCTAACCGCTACTTCTCCAATTCCACTCCCACCAAAGCAGTGGGAGTGGCGCAGTGTCGACTTAACCCGTCGACCATCCCACCACTGAATTTTAGGATATGTCTTTTGAAACGACTTTTTGTAGGAAATTTACCTAGCGACGCCACCGAAGAAACTGTGCAAGCTTTATTCTCTCAATACGGCAAAGTTCGCTCCATTCAACTTGTATCTGACATTTTTAGCGGCAAATGCCGTGGCTTCGGTTTTGTTGGCATGGAAGGCCATGAGGCCAGAGCGGCCATCGCCAGTCTTGACGGCAATCTGTATTGCGGCAAACCTTTAAAAGTTAAATTTGAAGACGCCAATGCCGGCAAAGGCGGCAGGCGCTAATACCCCGTCCAAAGCGACAGGGTTAACAATCCAATAAACAAAGGCCTGCAAAATCGATAAAGTCTTTTAACTTAATGTTGATACGATTTATCCTGCAGATGCCCAACGGCAAATACTATAAACGCAAGCACTTGGCTGGTTTTTTTCAAACCAGCCAACACGGTAAAAGTCATCGGTATGCCTAGATCTGAAATTCCTATCCTGGGATTTGCTGCCCCCAGCGGCACTGGCAAAACAACCTTGCTGGCCCAGCTCATTTCCGCATTAACACTCAAAAATATTCGCGTTGGCTTAATCAAACACAGTCATCACGATTTTGAAGTCGATCGACCCGGCAAAGACAGCTTCCGTCTTAGAGCCGCTGGCGCCTCACCGGTCATGCTGGTATCTAAATATCGCCGAGCCATCATTACGGAATTAACAGCCACTTCGGAACCCGATTTACTGGAGCAACTCAAGTTTTTCGATAACGATGAACTTGATATCATTTTGGTTGAAGGCTTCAGTAGCGCGCCTATTCCCAAGATTGAATTACATCGACCGTCATTAAATAAACCACTGCTATTCCCGAATGATCCGAACATCATTGCCATTGCCTCCGATGTCAGTCTTGTTACGCCGAAAAACTTGGTGAATTTAGACATTAACCAACCCGACGACATCACCGCATTCATCATCCAACATTTCTTAAATAAGCCATGATTGACGCCTGCAGCCTAGAGAAAAAGCGCTTACTGACACTACAGGAAGCACTAGACAGCATCACAACGCAAACTGCCAGAGTCACTGACACCGAAACGCTTCCCTTAACCGAAGCGCTGGGCAGAGTTTTAGCCGTGCCGTTGTTTTCGCCGATCAACTTGCCTTATGACCGCAATGCGGCAATGGATGGTTACGCATATTCGAGCGCAGAAAACGCATTGACGCTGACATTGGCCGGCACATCCTGGGCAGGAAAACCCTTTGTTGGGCAGCTACAACCGGGTGAATGCGTGCGCATCTTTACCGGCGCGGTCGTCCCACCGGAATGTGATTCGGTCATCATGCAAGAACACGTCACCGTTGAAGGACTTTTCATTCATTTTCCAGCTGATGCCCCCCCTTTACAAAATGTCCGTGAAGCCGGGGAAGATATCAAGCAAGGAGAACAACTGTGTCAGGCGGGTAAAAAACTCTCGGCCTATGACCTTGGCTTACTGGCAGCCGCCGGCATTGAAAACGCCTCCGTGTTAAGAAAAGTCAGAATAGCGATTATTTCCACGGGCGATGAATTGACCGAACTCGGCCAAACGCTTAGCTCTGGTAACATTTATGACAGCAACCGTTACACGCTAAATAACCTATTATCTGACCCTGCTTTCTCCGTCAAAGATTTAGGCATCATCCCCGACGACCCGGAGCACTTAGAAAAATGCATTCGATTGGCTGCAGAAAACTTCGATGTCATCATAACCTCTGGCGGTGCATCGGTCGGCGATGCCGATTTTGTTAAAGATATTTTGGCGCGTTGCGGCACGGTGAGTTTTTGGAAGCTCGCGATCAAACCCGGCAAACCTTTGGCGTTTGGCAACATTGGTCGCTGTCAATTTTTTGGCCTGCCAGGCAACCCGGTTGCCGTCGCCGTCACTTATGAGCAACTGGTAGCGCCGGCACTACGAAAGCTATCCGGTGCCAAAGAACTTAAGCGGCTTCGCCTGCATGCTACAGCCACTAGCCCACTTAAAAAATCACCAGGCAGGCAGGAATTTCTTCGGGGAATATTCAGCCAAGACGAAGAAGGCGAGTTACGGGTGACTTCAGCAGGTCGACAAGGCTCACACATTCTTAGCTCATTGAGCCGAAGCAACTGCTTTATCGTATTACCCGCTGAAAGCCGTGGCGCTCAAATAGGTGATACGGTCATCATTGAGCCTTTCGATTTACTGTTTTGAAAAGCGGGCAAACTGGCTAATTTAATATCGCCGCACAGCGCTATCACATTCCAGCGACCAGGCGTCTATGCCGCCTTGCAAATTAAAAACCTGCGTAAATCCTGATCGATCCAGATATTGCGCGGCTTGCATGCTGCGCATTCCATGATGGCAAATCACTACAATTTCTTTTGAGCTATCCAGCTCGGCAACGCGTCCAGGCAATTGATTGAGCGGAATCAACACGCTATCAGCAATACTCGCATAATTAAATTCACTCGGTTCGCGCACATCCAACAAAAACACATCATCTTGCGCTTGAAGTCTGGCGTTTAATTCTTTAACGCTTAGATTTTGTACTGTCATAGTTACCCTTTAAAAATACCTGTGTTATGTGTTAATCATCGACCGCAAAGTAAACAGCGCCTTCTCGTATTCGTAATTCTCGATTTGCCTGCCCAATTGCCAAGCGGTTTCACCATACGTTGCCTGAATAATTGGCACGGATTCCTGCCAAAGCACATTGACCAAGGTGTCGTCTTTGCCCAATAAAGCTTCAATTTGCAGCAACACCCGTTGTGCCTTTTCTAAATCCAAGCCATTGGCGGAAGGCAATTCAACTGGCTTGTTCAATATAAGCTCGATGGCTGACAATATCTTTATCAATAGCGCCGCAAGCCCATCAATAGACTGCAGAATTTCAGCTTCTGGCGCCGCCTTCTTAATTGCAAATTCCAGCGCTTGAGCTTGTTGATGCACTTCCTGAAAACCCAAGGTCGCGGCCAGGCCTTTTAAGGTATGCGCCAGGCGTTTAGCATCATCCATTTCATTCCGCAGATAATGAAGGCGTAATGTGTTGAGATCATCGACATGACCACCACTGAACATAAGTAATAGCTGTTTAAGCTTGTCGACATTGCCATTGACACTTTTTAACCCCTGCGCGACATTCAATTCAGGAATGGCAGCCAATTCCTCCGTTAAGGTATTGACGTTATCGAGAATCGGCAAGGGGCTGATTACGTCCCTTTTCGGCAGCCAACGCAACAGGGTTTCATAGAGTTTTTTCGAGTTTACCGGTTTACCCAAGTGATCGTTCATACCGACATTAAAGCAACGTTGTCGGTCAGCATCAAAGACATTGGCGGTCATTGCAATGATAGGCAATTCGGACTTACCGGGAAGTTGGCGAATTAGCTTGGTGGCCTGAAAGCCATCCATGACTGGCATTTGTATATCCATCAGCACCAATGCGTAATCATTATCGCGGACTTTTTCGACCGCCTGCTGTCCATTGCTGACGGCTTCCACTTCCAAACCAATGGTCCTCAACAACTCCATCGCCACTTCTTGGTTGATATCGTTATCTTCCACCAACAACACACGAACATGTGAATAACTGTTCAACAGCGTTTGTTCCGCATTTGGAAGCACGGCGAGCTTGTCTTCAATCAAGCGGTTCGAGGTATTTTGAGTAACTTTGTTTAAGCGCACCGTTAACCAGAAGGTGCTGCCGACACCTAATTCACTCTGCACGCCAACACTTCCCCCCATTTGGGTAGCCAAGAGCTTGGTGATTGCCAATCCTAACCCAGTGCCGCCATATTTTCGTGAGATCGAGGCATCGGCCTGGGAAAATGTTTGAAATAAGGCGCTTTGCTGCTCATGGGTAAGCCCAATGCCTTGATCCTGAACTGAGATGCGCAACAACACTGATTTTTCGTTATTTTCCTGC
>JABFRC010000233.1 GCA_013141375.1 Methylococcaceae bacterium
ACCTTCCACTGTTCCGTTATTGACGATACCGCCGCCGGCTGCCAGTCGTGAAGTAGCCGCATTAGTCAGACTGATGGCCCCTCCGGCCGCAACAGATACCTGATTGGTAACTGCCAATCGTCCGGAAGCCAATGCCATGACGCCCTCGACTTTAAGATTTTGTGTCACAGTTGGCGTTGCACCGCCACCAATATCCAATGTAGCAGCGGACCCGATGCTCAAGTCTGTTACGGCCAAGGCTTTATTAGCATTCAGCTGCAGATAGTCGCCAAACCCGGTATCGGTATCGCCTAAGCGCAATGAACCCAGCGTCAATCGACCACGTTGCCAATCGAGATTGCCGGTGGTAGCAACATGCAGACTTTCAGCCGTCAGTTGTCCGCCATTGAGGGTAATGCCCGCATAGTCGCCTATTGTCAGCGCTTGTTTTGACCTAAGGCCCTTGCCCGGATTTAGCGTCAAGCCATTCAGCCAATTATCAGCGCCTAGCAGGTAGGCGTTGTTGAGAGTAACGGTACCGCTTAACCAGTTGAATTCGCCGCCGCTAGTAATATTGCGTGCGCCATAGGCAAGTTCGCCGCCGTTGAGAATGACTTTACCTTGATCGCCGATGTTTAATGTACCCGCTACATCGAAAATGCCGCCGCTTTGTACCGTTACAGTGCCGCTGCCGTTTCCTTGATCCACAAAGGCATCACCGCCTACACTGACCAGGCCCTGGTTTTGCACCAAAAGTGTACCGATGCCATGCTGGCCGACTGTCAAGTTGCCGCTGTTCAGCCACTGCGAATTGGCGCCAGTGACAATAGCGGTTCCGCTGCTTGTGCTAAAGGTACCAGCAGCGCCAGTGCCGCCAAGATACCCATCAACATTGCGCACTTGGCCGCCGTTTTCGACATTCAGCGTACCGATAGTCGCTAGATCCAATCCAATATAGAGATTATTACTGTTTATCCAAGACGTGTTTGCGCCCGTCACCTTAACTCTGCCAATACCATTAACGGACTGACCTAAATATCCAATGCTATTCGTTACCTTAGCGCCATTCTCAATGCTTAATGCACCGTCTCCGTTGTCTCCAATCGCAAGATAACTGCTGTTATTCCATTCTGAACCTGTACCGGTCACCGTTGCTGTACCTTTTCCAAATCCGCCCAAAACACCAATCTGATTACTGACTTGGCCACCGGCGTAAATAGACAATTGGCCTGAACCTTTTTCCCCGACTATCAGATTAGCGCTGTTTATCCAGCGTGAGTTATTGCCTGACACGCTAGCACTGCCTGTGCCACTGGCAAACTCTCCTAAACTTCCGACGTTGTTTATCACTGTCCCGCCATTTTCAACGCGTAAATTACCGGTCCCGTATTTGCCAATGACCAAGCCGCCATTATTCGTCCACTGCGAAGCCGTGCCTGTCACGATAGCGCTACCGTTGCTTAAAACAGAGCTACCCAAAACTGCGGCGGCATTTAAAATCAAATCACTCCTATCACTGACTTGACCACCGGCTTCGATACGCAGAACGCCGGTGCCTGAATTACCGATGGTGAGATCTTTACTGTTACCCCATAACGATCCAATGCCTGTAACAGTGACATTGCCGGTGCCGGAAAATAAGTCGCCGACCATACCTACGGTATTACCGACCTTGCCGCCGTTTTCGATATTCAGAATGCCGCTGCCGTTTTGTCCAACCGTCAGTGTTCCATTGTTTACCCATAACGAGTTTGCGTGAGCCACAGTCGCTGTACCTTCGCCGCCGGCCAAGGTGCCTAAATAACCATCACTGTTGAAAACATTAGCGCCGTTGTTGATAGTTAATGAACCCGTGCCTGCAACGCCAACAGATAAATTACCGCTATTAATCCACTTTGAAAATGCATCAGATACCGTAACACTGCCTGTGCTACCCGCGTGATTGCCGATAATACCAACGCTATCTTGCAATAAACTGCCGGTTTTGATGTTCAGGATGCCTATACCAAAATCGCCGACAGTGCCTTGGATATTACTGACCTTGCCGCCGTTTTCGATATTGAGAGTGCCGCTGCCGATTTGGCCGACCGTCAGATCATAATTGTTCGTCCATATCGAGTTCGCTCCGGTCACAGTTACTGTGCCTTTGCCGCCGGGCGAGGCTCCCAAGTAGCCATAACTATTGAATACCTGACCGCCGTTGTTGATAGTTAATGCGCCTGTGCCAGAAGTGCCGATCGACAAGTAGGCTGCATTTATCCACCTAGATCCGGTATCAGTTACAGTGACAAAACCGCTACTGCCTGCTTGATTTCCAATAATCCCGATGGTGTTTTGCAGCAATCCGCCGGTTTCAATATTCAAAGTGCCGATGCCCGCATCGCCTATCTTAAGACCGCTGTCAATCATCCAATTAGAAAACGCGCCCTTAATCGCCACGTTGCCGACACCACCGGATTGAGCACCCAATACACCGGTTGCACTATGAACAACGCCGCCAGCCAAAATGCTCAGCGTTCCTTTACCTGCATCGCCGATCTTAAGGTCAGTGTCGATCAACCAATTTGACCAGGCATCAGACACTGTTGCAGTGCCTTCACCCTGAATTTGCGCACCTAATACAGCAGAAGCGCTATGAACAAATCCACCGGTTAAAATATTCAGCGTTCCATTACCTGAAAACCCTAAGTTAAATTGCCCGCTATTGATCAATTGCGAGCCGTTATTCTCAACAGTAACAACGCCATTGCCGAAAACGGTGGTACCGTCTGTATTTATCCAATTTCTGGCGCCAATATAAGCATCCACCGAGGTAACTTTGCCGCCGCTGCCAATCTTTAGCGTACCTATACCGTAGTCTCCGACGAATAAGTCCTGGCTATTGGCCCACAAAGAATTGACGCCGCTTACTGCAACGCTGCCAGCACCACCAGGTAATGCAATATAACCGGACTTGCCGCTAACCTTGGCACCGTTTTCGATAAGCAAGCTCCCATTGCCGGCATTACCAACTAGCAAATTAGTGTCGTTAATCCATTCCGAACCCGCATCTTTAACCGTCACACTGCCATTACTACCAGTGGTGTCACCGATAATTCCTTGCAAGCTCTTTAATTTGCTTCCTGACTCAAGTGTCAAAGCAGCGTTTCCTGTAGCTGCGACAATAAAAGCGGCGTTGTGGCTATCAATAGTGACATTGCTCTGCAATGACAGAGAATGATTCCCCAGTGTTACTTCGTTAAAAACATTGAGTCCCGGACCACCAGTCCAAAGTTGATCAACACCTATTACAATAGGCATAAGGATGGTTTGGGTGTAACTGCTGCCATTCACTATGTTACCGGTGTGCGTAATGGCATTACCTCCAAGCATGAATGCACCGGAGTCGGGGGTATAGTTAATTCCGGCAATCGACAGACCGGACAAATCGTTGTTAGTAAACAAATTAGCCGAACCCACAAACATCAGGTTGTCCCCGCTAACTGGCAGCGGCGACAACGAATCAGCCGTCCAGTTAGTATTGCCGCTTAGTGATGTAAACCCCCAATTGCTGTTATCGCCGTTGCCGTCCCAGATTCTTAAAGCCGCCTGTGTTGGTTGCGAAAAAATGCTAGTTACTAAAAATGCTGAAAGTGCAGCTGTTAAAGACCTTTTTTTTAAAATTGCTTGGTTCATTAAAAATATTCCTAAGGCATATAAAAATACGGATTGGCTTGGTTCCAGACTTCGGCTTGTCTACATTCTTCTTAAATGCGCCGTTAACTAAAACCTGAGATGATTTGAGGAGCCCAAATCGAGTGACATGGTTGGAAAAATACTGGTGAAGATGTGCCGGTAGCTTGGCAAATAGGTGTTATTTAAAATGAAGCTTTCCGGGCTTTACCGCTATTAAACCTATTACTTGGGCTAGGTTACCGAAAGCCAGCTTATTTAAACATGCTCAAAAAGACAGAATTAGTGCTTGATTGTTCGTCGGTTGCAGCCGGTGTGATAGTCATAAGGCATAAGGTACTATCGAATAGCTTGCCAAATCCGACAGCATTTAATACTCCAACTTCAACGACCCCATTGCAGAAATTGGGGCGCCGTAGTGGGCATCGGGAAGCCACTCCATTGATCCGTAAAAATACTTCTTGTTCAGCAGGTTGTTGACGTTGATTTGCGCGGTCAATCGAGTTTTACCCAGCGGCTGCACATAGGCCAGCATCGCATCCATCCGTGCATAGCCGGGCAGTTGGTAGCTGTTGATAACGTCTCCCTCTTTCTGCCCGGCGATTACCGTGCCCAAACCGGCCTTGAAATGTTCGCCGAATTGATAGACACCCCACAGGCTGGCTTGGTGATCCGGCACCGAAGGCAAGCGCTTGCCTTCGGTAGCAATATTACCCTCAGTCACGCGGGCATCGGTATAGGCATAGGTTGCCAGCACACTGATATCGTCATTGAGCTGGCCCTTAATATCGACCTCTATACCCTGGCTACGTGCCATACCCAGTGCGATTTGATCATTAGGATCCGGGGTGCTCTGATCGTAGACCAGCAGATTGCTTTTGACTAAATGGTAATAGGCGATACTCGAAGTCAGTTTCTGATCGAAGAACTCATTTTTAATGCCTATTTCGTATTGCTCACCCAATTGCGGTGCAAAATTCCGGCCCGTGACGACGTTGTTGCCGTTATTGCTGCCGAATGATTCTACATAATTGCCGTACACCGACAGCCATTGCCAAGGTTGATACAGCACGCCAACTCTCGGGCTGAAATGGTTTTCATGAGACATTGCAAACTTGTCCTGCTGCTCCTGCCAAGACTTGTATGTGGTAATGCTTCCGTAACCGGACATGTCGTAACGGCCGCCGCCCATGATATGCAGGTCGTCCCACAGCGTGATCTGATCCTGAAAATACACACCGTACCAATCATCGCGCGCATGAAGGAAATAATTCGGTCGGAGATTATCGATCTTGCCGGTATCGATAGTGCCGTATTGAGGCTGATAAATATCAATATCCGACAACACGCTAACACCTTTATAGGGCATCAGTATTTTGTTACTCGGCGATTCACGATTGAAGAAAAAATAGTCTCCGCCAATTAATAGCTGATGCTTCAGCCTCAAGGTCTCGAAGTTGCCGGTCAAATCCAGGCTGGTGCCATACGAACGCTGATGATTGCCGCCTAAAAAGGCGCCGCGAACTCCGGTCCGGTAATCGCGCATTTCTTTCACGAACAACAGATTGAAATTAGTTTCAGTTTCATCCCACTGAAACTTGTGTTGAATAGCCCAATTGGTATTGAAATTAAAGCGCCAGTCTGCCGACAGCAGGGTATTGTCCAATTCAGAGCGGTAAGCCGGATCGCCCGTCCACAAACTGCGAGCCACCGGTGCAGGACGTTTACCGAATACAGGTACGCCGGTGTCATCCATGTAATTATCGTGACGCTTTTCCATTTCCAGGTTGGCTTCGAAGCGGTCATTTGGCCTCCAGGTCAAGCGCGGTGCGATAAACACATCTTCACGATCATTGAAATTCCGAAACGAACCGCTATCCAGATAACTGGCATTGAAGCGGTACAGCACGGTTTTATTGTGATCGAGTGGCCCGGTAGCATCGAGGCTGGTGCGATAAAGATCGTAACTGCCGAATTGCTGTTGCAGCATGTAATACGGCGTGTCCAACGCTTTTTTGGTGACGTAATTGACCATGCCGCCCGGTTGTACACGTCCGTAAAGCACCGAGGCCGGACCTTTCAACACTTCGATTTGCTCTATGTTGGCCATGTCGTAAACGCCCATCGTACGGCGGAAGCCGTTGCGATACATTTGGTCGGCGGAACTAAAACCCCGGACGATGTAGCTATCGTAAATCTTCAGGCTGACGGCCTCGCGCTGCATGCCGCTGACATTACGCTGCAGAGCATCTTCGATGGCGATATCTTGTTGATCGTTGATGAGCGCTTTGGGAACTACCTGAATCGATACCGGCGTGTCCATGAGAGTACTGTCGGTCTTGGTCGCGGTAGTGGCATTGGGTACTGAGTAATGCTTATCGTAAGGATCATTGGCATCGTAAGCGACATCGCCATATACGGTTATTATCGGCAAAGCCAATGCTTCCTCATTCTGCGTCGGCCTAACTTGGGCCTGCTCAGCTTTTTCTTTTGACAGCGGCTTGGAGACCTGTTCGGCATGTGCCGCCGTTATTATCCATGCACTTGTCACTGCGTAAAGTGTGGCCTTTGAATACAGCGTATTGATCGATTTTCTGAGATAAACCGTGCGACCGTGGTTCGGCATGTGAGCTTCCATAGTGAGATTGATAAAAATTTTCTCCAGACTATATACCCCGTTCGCCGACAACAAATCCCATCAGCCAGACGACTGTGCAGCCGGTATCTATCAAGATATAAGGGGACCTCTAAAAATTACACTTCGACAAGCTCAGTGCGAACGGTGGTTTATTTAAATCAATAGAGCCACTTGCAAAACTACCGCCCAATACCTAGCTAAGTTAAACAAGGCTCCTGATAAACCGTTTTTTTTTAATCGGGGCGAACTACATCGGGTTAGTTACCCAACTAGCTCGTCGTTTTTTATAATTCAAGGCATAGCTTTCTCATTCATCCAATAATTCTGCATTTTCCAGCCAATAAGTGCTTTTTTACGTCACCAATATCATCAACTGATTAACGGTTAGCGCCAGAATACCAAACATTAAGTGACACATCACCTTCGCGTGCCCGCGCACAAAGCGCCCACCAAATTCATCTTTCAAACGACTATTCACACGTTCAACAGTGCTGCGCTCGTTGTAGCGTATCGCTTCGGCTGTCGTATGCCCAAGCTGTCGGCAGCGTTTCTTTTCTGAGGCCAGCTCTGCTTTTAGGACGGCATCCCGACGCGGATTCACATCAATCAGCGCGATATGGCCCAGTTGTCGGCAAACGTCGTGAATCTGCGGGGCATCGTAAGCGGCGTCCATAACATCATAAAGATTGGTGACGCGCTCACTGCTCATGCGGGCTAAGGGCAGCGCGACTTGGCTATCGTGGACAGAGGCTGAGGTTAACACCGCACTGATGGGAATGCCACCGTCAGCGACATCCAGGTGTAATTTGTAGCCGGTCCAGCTGGTTTTGAAACCTTTGCTATTTTTCTTGGTGCCCACGTCACACACCGTGGGTAAGTCATTGAGCATATTGGCCAGCGTCATGCCGTCAGCTTGCCGTTCAAGTCGGGTCAATGGCGGGGCAACGCGTGCTTCGCCCTGTTTAGGACGCCCCCGTTTTGCCGCAATTTTCTTGAGGGTTTGCTTTTTGATGGGTGTTTCTCGTGCCTCAATCGCCGTAGCATCGCGGCTAATATGGCCCACTAACTCGCCCGCATAGC
>JABFRC010000201.1 GCA_013141375.1 Methylococcaceae bacterium
AGTTGCCAATCCGACCGATAAAACCGTGTATTACTATATGGAAGGCATGGCCGCGCCGATGGGCAATTTTGAGAATCAAGGTATGAAACCAATGGCGGCGATGATTGTTAACAGAAGTATGCAGGAGACCTCGCCAGGTGTTTATTCGGGAGCCACTCAGCTGCCGCCCGCCGGTAATTATAATGTCTCCATTCTGCTGAGCAATCCGACGGTCTATCATTGTTTTGATGCGAATATCGCTGCCAATCCTGAGCTTGCCAGTCAAACGACCGAGCCATTGAAAGTGGAGTATTTGCTCAAGTCTAGTGAAGTGCCGGTCGGACTTTCCGTGCTGATTACCATCAAACTCAATCATGCCCGTCAGGACAAGATTAGCGATCTGCAAGTGCTGGTATTTCGTATTCCCGGCCAACGACAACAGCGGCTGATTGCCAAGTCATTGGGCGATAACCTGTATCAAGTGGAATTCACGCCACTAGAAACCGGCGTTTATCAGCTTTTTGTGCAATCGCCGTCGCTAAATTTCAGTTTTGACCAGCAAGCGAAACTGACATTTCGTGCCATCGACAGTAAGGCTTCGCAATGAAATGTAAATGGCTCATCGGCAGTAAGGCTTCGCAATGAAATGTAAATGGCTCATCGGCTTTGTTATAGCCATTACCACGATAGGAATGGTGCTTGCCAACTCAGACCAAATCACACTGTCAGCCTTGAAGCCGACTGTGTCTGTGCCGGATGCAGCGCTGCTGGATCAGAATGGTAGCCCCGTCAGGTTTGTAAAAGACATTGCGGGCAGCAACATCATCGCCATCAACTTCATTTATACCGATTGCCAGACAGTGTGCCCGCTGGCATCGGCTATTTTCGCAAAACTACAACATCAGCTTGGCAATAAACTCAAGCAGGATATACGGCTGGTCACGCTGAGTATTAATCCGGTGACGGACAGCCCGGAAAAATTGAAAGCTTACGCCGACCATTTCCATGCCCAGCCGGAATGGCGTTGGCTGACCGGTGAGAAAGTGCAAGTCGATGCGTTATTAAAAGGTCTGGGCGTTTACAATGCCGATTACACCAACCACTCGCCTGTGATTCTTGTCGGTGACTTGGCTCGTGGTGAGTGGTCTCGCTTTAACGGCTTAACCAGTCCTGACACCATTGCCGCAAGAATCGATGAGCTACTTGCGGCTAGACATGAAAAAAATTAACAACCATACACTCGGCTGGCTGCTGTTTTCCACCGTTTCACTTAGTCCATCGCTGTCTGCCGAACCGCTAACAGATGCCGAAGCTCGCGGAAAAAAAGTGTATCTGACGGGCAATAGTGCATCCGGCAAGTCTATCAATGTAACGATTGGGGCTGATTCGATAACACTCCCTGGAACATCTTTGCCGTGTATTGGTTGTCACGGCGAGGACGGCAAGGGACGGCCTGAAGGCGGCATTGTGCCGACTGATATCACTTATCCATATTTAACCCTGGCCTATGGGCACAGCCATGATAATGGTCGAAAGCATCGCGCCTTTTCAGATACAAGCATCATCACAGCGATCAAGCGAGGTCTTGATCCTGATGGTAACAAGCTGGATGCGGCGATGCCGCGCTATGCACTCTCGAACAATGATGCGGCCGATCTTATTGCCTACTTAAAGCGCTTGGCTAACGATGTTGATCCGGGGGTAACAGACACAACTCTTCGCATCGGCACCCTGTTGCCGATACACGGACCGTTAGCCGAAATAGGACTGGCAATGAAGGCCGTATTGCAGGCTTACTTTGACGAAGTGAATGCGCAGGGCGGCATATACCATCGCAAAATTCAGCTGGAGGTTGCCGAATTTACCGGTGAGGCCGAATCGACCATGCACAATGTGCGGCGTTTGTTTGAGAACGATCCGGTCTTTGCAATGATCTCTCCCTTCGCGGGTAATCTGGAGCAAGACATTCTCGCGCTGAGTGAAAGTCAGGGTATTCCCCAGATTGGTCCATATACTTTGTTTCCGGAAACAAGCTCAAGCAAAAGCCAATCGGCGTTTTACCTGCTGCCGGGGCTTGCCAACGAGGCTCGCGCAATGGTCGACTATGCGCTTGATGCCTTGCACTTAAAGCGTATCAAACCAATGGTGATTAGCCCTGAAAACGGCAATCTTAAGCAAGTGGTTGAAGCTATTGAGCAGCACAGTCTGGCGCGTGGTTTAGGAGCGGTGAGTAAGCTCACTTACATGCAACAGCAATACCCAGCTCAAACCATGGCGGTTCAATTGCAACAACAGGACCCCGAGCTTATCTTCTTTTTTGGCAGTCATGCCGAATTCGAATTGCTGTTGAAAAGCGCGGAAGGATTAAAAACCAAGCCCACTATTTTTATATCCGCGGCATTGACGGACGGGGCGAGTAGTCAGGTATTTAAAGATAAAATTTTGATGTCCCGGCCTGCTGCATCCGGCAATCCAGCTACCGCGAATGCTTTTTTCAGACTGATTCAACAACACAATCTCTCCTCACAACACCTGAGTACCCAAGCCTTAGCCTATAGCGCCGCTACCTTGCTGGTAGAAGGATTACAAAGAACCGGCCGGGAATTAAGCCGGAAAAAACTGATTAAAAACCTGGAAACACTTTACCAAGTCGACAGCGGATTAATGCCGTCATTGTCATTTGGTCCCAATCGACATATTGGTTCAACTGCAGTTGAAATTATTGTTGTACCAAATGACGCTGGAACAAGTGCTAAATAACGGGTAAATCACATAAGGGGACCTCTAAAAATTGCACTTCGACAAACTCAGTGCGAACGGTATTTTATATAAATCAGCGGCTTATCCGTTCGTGCCTGTCGAAGCATAAACGGATAATTTTTAGAGGTATCCATAAGAGATTCACTTACTCAACGCCGCCTGTTCCAAACCCTTGCTGCTGGCTTCCATATACACAATAAGCGCTTCTACATCGGCATCGCTGAGTTTTAGATTGGGCATCAAAATCTTGTTGTAGCGTTTGTAGAGTTCAACGGCAATCGGGTCTTTGTCGGCGAGTAACTTATCGGGGGTTTTTAACCAGCGTGCAAGCCAGGCTTTATCGCGCAACTGGGTAATGCCTTGCAAGCCGGGGCCTAAGCCGTCTTCGCGCCCCAGACTATGACAGGAATCGCAGCGGGAGCGGAACAGCTCTTCTCCTGCACTTAATTTAGGGAGTTTGTCGGCACCTTCATAACTGGCCAGTTCTGCATTTTGATAGGACTTGAAATTGCTTAAGTTGCGGCCCAGCATCCAGGCCAGGACTTTGGGTTCGTCAAAAGGTGAGCGTTTCATCCACTGGCCTTTGTTTTCGCTGCCGATCAAAAAACTGGTGCTGTGTTCAGCGAGTTTGTTGGCTTCAATACCGTCTCTTAACAGGCCCAGTTTGTTGCGCAGCAAGAGGACGTCTGCTTTGGAGCCGGTCAGGAAACGCCAGCCGGGCCCGACTTTAAATTTTTGTGCATATTCTTTGAGTACCTGTGGCGTGTCGTGGTCAGGATCAATGCTGATTGAGTAGAAGAAGATATCCTTGCCCATGCGCTCGCCCAGCAGTTTCTGCACCTGCCGTAAACTGGCGGTTTCTGCAGGGCAGCTATCGCCGCAGTGGGTAAAGATAAAGTTGATGGCGACGACTTTATCCTTGATCAAGTCATCATAAAAATGCACGCTCTGGCCGTTCTGGTCGATTAATTCAATGTTCGGAAAGTAGCTTGCTCCCCACGGCGACCCCTTGGGGGCAGCCCAGGCGGGGCTACCTACAAGGCTAAACATAGCGCTGATGGCAACAGTGCATATCAACAAGGTATTTAAACAACCAACGGCGCTATGTGTTTTCATGATCGCTGCTCCCTTATCTGGGTAGTATGAATGAGGACTTTGCCGCCACATCACCTGTTTTATAGGTGGGCAAGTAAACGCTGGGGTCGTATTGCACACCATTCCAGTCCGGCATTGGCGTAGGTATGCCAAGGGTTTGTCCGGGATGTTGGATATCCCAGCGTAACAACATGGCTCTATCTTCATGTTGGGTGTTGTGGCAATGTTCTACATAGGTGCCGGCAAACTCCCTGAAGCGGATGACGATATCAACATTGGAGGTACTGTCTGCTAGGGTGCCTATTCGATACACATCTTTACGGGCGTATTTTTCCCAGATGGGCGGTGCTTTTCCGCCGCGGTAAAGGATTTGTCCTTCCTCAAAGTGAACATGTACCGGATGACTCCAGCCCAGGCCGCCGGTGAAATGCCATATTTCGGTTTTGCCGATTTCCGGTGCGGCTGAAATACGGTGTTCATCTGCAGCCAGACCAGCCCCTCCATCGGTTTTGATTGTCCAGGGGTGTGCATCGGTACCATCTGACCTGCCAAATACAAAGCTTCTATGAACTGCGTTGTTGAGTTCTGCAGTAGTAGGTTTATTTAACGGAATCATCTGTTTGCCAGGGATTTTTTTACCTGCGACAGTGACAGTTTCCTGGTAATCAGCAGGATTCATGCTCAAGTCAGTACCGCTGTAACTTTGCACTCTGAGTTCCATAAACTTACCAACGCCTGGATCACCATTGATGCCATCACCCGCATAGGGTTTTTTACTGGTACCCAGTGCATCAGCCAATGGAACGACCTTATTGGGACCTCTGCCATCGACATGTTCAACCAAGTTCACCAGATATAACTTGGTGCCAGGGGTCATGCCCTTAAAGTCAACAATGATGTCATAACGTTCGGCGATGGCTTGCTCCGGTAAGGCATCCGGCGATTGGCTATTGGGAAAGGGAATGGCGTGTTGCATGATGTTGCCGTCATTGGCAATCATATAATAAGGTACTTTTGTATAGGATAATTTACCACGACTGATGACTTCTTTAACGATGGCGATTTTGAAATTACGCGAGACGCTGCCGTTCAAAATTCTGAAACGATAACGGCGGGCGCGGACATCAAGATAAGGTTTATAAATCCAGTTGACGGTAATGCGGTCACCCAGATAACCATCGGTGTTAAAGATGTTGAATTTAAGCTGACCGTTACTGTCCCAGGCTTTGTCAGCCACTACCAAGTTGACGTCATAATCCCGGTTACCCCAATCAAGGCCTGAGCCACTGGGCAGGCATAAATTAGCATTATTGGGATTCGCGTAGTGACAGGCATAGCCCGGTTTTACTGAATCGCCAACGCTTTTTTGTCCAGTTGAGGCTTCTGTCAGATTGACCGGTTCTCTGCCGCGATCAATAGCGCTGTAATAATTCATCATTGCCGCATTGCCTTTGTAGACGTTCTGAGCGGTGTAATCCATCATGTGGTCATGAAACCAGTGGGTGCTCATGGTTTCACGCCAGTCACCGCGAACGGTTGTGATACCTCCGTTGCCATCCGGAGCGCCGGTTTTTGGGTTGGTTGCGCCAATGTTGATGCTGTCATGCCCCGCCAGTACCATCGGCCAGTGGTAATCATAATACTGGCCAGGATAAAAATAGGCATGCATAAAGCCATCGCTTTCGGCAGGATTATGTCCATTGTGCTCGTGGGTGCTGATGGTGTTTTTGCCAAAGCCATTGTTTGCAGCTACATCAATCGGCAAGGCATCGTAATGGCGGAATAAAATGGGTTCTCCATAACGAGCCATCAACAGTTTGGGTGGCAAGGTGCCATCAAAAGTCCATACGGAATTAGGCTCTTGGACGGGCAGATTCTGATGCATTCGGATCAGAGCGCCTTCGCTACCAGGGGTTCCATCGTTATTGGCATCCAGATAATAAAGGCCGCCAGGGCCAAATTCACCTTTTTTATAATCATGCAGCTGATTTTTATCTCGAAGACCACCATTGACTCGCGCACCAGACATGGCACTTTGAAAATAAGCTTTAGTGGGAAACTCCTCCCAGCGTTGATGAGCAAACCATTCGCCGGTAGGTCGACCATCTGCAGTCGTAGGCGTGTTAGGCAGCAAACCCACACAATCCCTGACCTTGGCATCCCAGGGATGCGGCGTGATGACCGGCGTGCCTGAATCTGTTTGATCGGATCTTCGAGTGGGCAAGGAATGTAGATCTTCCTTCAAAAAGTTATCCAACGCTTGTCCGTCCGGGCTGCTGTGGCAATCTACAGGTTCAGGGAAAGTTGAAGTTAATGACGAGCTGCCGGAACTTACACTTGAAATATCTTTTAGTCCGAATTCTTCAAACATCAGCAGCTTGGCAGTAAATTCCGTTGCGCATTCATTATTCGTTTGACCATTAGGTAAAGAAAAAGGAATACACAGCGGGCTCGGTACGGGTTCAGGGTTGAGCCCGTTTTCTGTTGGAATGTTGAATGCGGCATGGGATGTCCCGCTTGTCGCTAAATAACCCAATAATATGGCAGTTGCCACTGTCAGATTTAATTCGGGTTTGTTGACAAAGACATCCCCACTGAGATTTTTGGCGATTTTTGTATCGCTAATAATTAACTTGTTCATGGTAAATCCCCTTCCTTTTTCGAATCACCCCCAATGGGCGATTTGAAGTAAACAAACTGTTTTCTTTGATGTGTTGATCATTGTCGAAGGGTGCTTTACCCCCCGACAATGAGGTTTGTTTGCGTTACTTTATTTTTACGCTGGTTCCTTCAAACACTTTGCCCGAGGCAGTTCTGATACTGATGTTCGGGACACAGGCCGGGCCACGTTTTTCAAGAAGTCGCCATGTTTTTTTCTCGAAAGAAACCGCTTTACCCAGGGTATTGCTGTTGACATCCGAAGGCACTGTTGCGGTTGTATAAAGTTGTATGCTGTTGTTCTTCAGCGTGCTTGAACCTTGTATTAACCAGCGGCCTTGGATCTCACTAATCTTCGTGCATTGGGCAGTGGTAACGGTAATTCGTTCCAGTACTTCGGGTTTGATTTGAACCCGTTGAATGCATTTGGAACTTAGCCCAGCTTGATCGCTCGCTGTCCAGATGACCGTTGTTTTGCCGACAGGAAGACTTGTGGCCGGCGAACGGGTAATAGCTACCGGCGATAAGTTGTCAATTGCAACTGGCTGCGGTAATGCTTGGCCTTGTGTCAGCGTTACTGTTAGCGGACAAGTGGTAAATTTTGGCGGAATCAGGTCGACGATTACCGGTGGTGGCGGATTGCCACCAGGTGTTGGTTTAGGGCCAACTTCGGGGGGTACCGGTGTTGGATTAACGACCGGAGTGGGTTGTGGATTTGTGCTCGGTACCGGTGGTGGAGTGACCACAGGTGGCGGCACAACAACCGGCGGAGTGACCACAGGTGGCGGCACAACAACCGGCGGAGTGACCACAGGTGGCGGCACAACAACCGGTGGCGTGACCACAGGTGGCGGC
>JABFRC010000146.1 GCA_013141375.1 Methylococcaceae bacterium
GAACTGAACTTTTGCCTTTGTTTTGCCTAAGCTCAGGGCAGCTTCTCGTATAGTTGCAGCCTGGGTAATTTCTTCACGATGCTTTTCTCGCCAACTCCCAGTCAACGCACCTATAAACGCTTGTTGCCTCACTTGGTTTTGGAGCGCTTCGAAGGAGTTAACTTTGCTATACATTTCAGTGCGTAGCGCTTCGATTTGTAATACCAGCCTTGCAAATTTTTCTTGTAGCGGTAGCGGAGGTAGCGGGACGGTGATGCGGCCCAGTTCTGGCGGGCTAATGTTAGCCATGCTGACCGCCTGCTTTGCGGTGTTCATCAGCCGGTACTTGCCGTAGGCACTGTTCAATGTTGCCCAAAGGTATTCGGGCAGCATTCCATCTTTCAGGCGAAATCGAACCAGGTAGGATGCATAGCTAAACGTCCCTTTCGCATCACGCCAGATCGCACACTTACCCACCAACTCTTTCGAATTGGTGCGATTGAAAAGAAGATCACCGTTTTGCAGCGTTGTGCTTTCGACGTCCTTCTTGGACAGGCTTGCGTACTTCAAGTCGGTTAGGTCCAACCAACCGCTGGTCGTGATGCTGTTCATCCTGAGTACAGCATGCGAACCATTTTCTCCCATCGCCTCTGATACGCCATATTGAGAGTCATCCACATATTCAGAGATACGCACCGAGTCGCGCAGGCCGTCGGAGGTATACCATGAACCGAAGTGCTCCCAGTACAAGGTTCTGATCAACTGATCGATCTGATCACTGATAGACCGCTTTGCTTTGGCGACATCTTCAGCCTGGCTTAGCACATCGACGATACGCTGTTGCTCGGAAATTGTGGGAAGTGGAAGTTTGAATGAAGCCAATGCAGCCCCTTCAATTCCGGCTTGGCTGACCCATCGCTTTGCGCGTGTCTTCGAGTAACCCATTGACCACAACAGGTGCAGGCAAATGGCAAGATAGTCGGGATTGATCAGCGAAGAGTCCACGCGCAGACGGGTCATGTGATTTGAAAAGACGAATTCGCCTTCTTGGTCAAAGACAGCAGTCTTTCCAACCCATTCCTCGCTGTTGGTGTTGTTAAAAACCACATCTCCAACGACAAGTTTATATCTCTCCAATTCCTTGGTACTGGGAGAGACGTACTTAATACCCTCAAGCGTAATTTTCCCTTCAGGGCTGATGTTATGGGTGCGGATTTGCGCAGTCATGCCCTCATCGTCTTCGCCGGGTCTCTGTGCAAAACCGGGCTGTAGATCGATAACGACTTTTCCAACTGTCGTTTCTACCCAACTCTCTGGCAAACTCATTCCCGACCCTCAACCATTGCCAGCAGCTTGTCCAGACCAACAATGACGCTTTGCTCGGTTTGACGTAACTCAGCGATCAATTCAACGACACTTTTGTCGCTCTTGAGTTGGGTGAAATCAAAAGGTTTGTATTGGCCGGAGGAAAGATTCCAGTCACGGGCTTCAATGCAGTCGGGGTCGAGCAGCCCCTCCTTGAGGACTTCTTTTTCGTCATACAACTTGGCTGCCAGCATGGCTTCGACATATTGCTGACGCGCAAAGCCATTGGCATCGTGCGAGCCTTTTAAACTGCCGTCTTCCGATTGCCAGTCGTCATTGCGCAACCAGTCCCGTACCGGCACCACCCAATGCTTGGCGGCATCTAATGGGGTTTGCTGGTCAATCGCCAAACTGCGTAACACCACATCGAAGCCATCCAGTTTGGCGGCTTCGCGGGCGAGCTTTTCCAGTCGCGGAATCAGGTCGGCAAATGAATCATACTGAGCAAACGGTATCGAGAGAGGTTGTGTCACTGCCTTTTCATGGTAGGCAAGTCCGGCATTTAACGCGTCTTTGATCAATTCTTTCCATAACGGCAAGGCCGGTGAGTCTTCGGGTTCAAAGAAACGTTGTACCTCACGGGTGGCGCGGTTGAAATCCTGCAAAGGAGTTTTGATAGTTTTAAGCCAATCCGCCCTAAGCTGTTCCTCGCTCATAGTTTGTTTGGCCTGCCATTTATCCAACACCGACTTGGCCGATGCAGCGAAGAAATGCACCACCAAGTCGTACAAGGCTTTGCCTATATCCTGGCGGATCAGATTTTCGGCCTCTTTCGGATCGCACGGCTGCTCAGGAAACAATTCGTGGAGCCCCCAGACTTGACCGTCCCAAATGCCGGGATCCGGCTGACTGGCGAATGCCTCGCCTGCCGGAGTGAATTGATCGGCGGTGTCGCGGAGCAGCGCTTGCCGCCAGCGTTCGTTATGAAAGCTGGGTTGCAGTAAGGTCTTCTCAAAACGCTTAGCACCTGTTCGACCTTCTTTTTGCCATGCGTTGAACTTAACGAGGGCATCCCACAGGTCATTGCGCTGTCCGGGACGAGCGTTACGTTTGGCATCCAACGAGAAACCGTCTTCTTCAACCTCGTAAAACCAGACACATTCGGTTCTTGGGTACTGACCTGTAAAACTTTGCTTTTCATTGCGCTTTGTTACCTTGCGAAACAGCAGTATGGATGTCTTGACACCGGTATAGGGTTGGAAAACGCCGCCCGGCAGCGAGATAACGCCTTCCACGACGTGCTCTGCAAGCAGTTCCCGGCGCAGGCGTTTGTGGGCATCGGTGTTGCCGAACAGCACACCCTCGGGAATAATAACTGCACAACTGCCCCCAACATCCAGCAAATCCAGCATTAGCCATAAAAACAACAATTCGCTTTTGTTGGTAAGTGCGTCGTCTTTCTTTTTGCCTTTGTCGCTGGCGCGCGGAAACAGCTTGCTGTCTTTTTCCAGGTCGTTAGTGTCCACCGTGCCGGTAAATGGCGGATTGGCCAGCACAAAGTCATAGGATTCAGGCTCCAGCAATTCGGCGAGCTTGGGTTTGCCGTCACGTTTGCTTAATGAATCGCCTTGCAGCAAATGCGGGTCGGTGACGTCGTGCAGCACCAGGTTCATCCAGCCGATGCGGGCCATAGTGCGGTCGTTATCGAGGCCGACGAAGTTGGCACCGTGGTGGACTAGGTCATATAGCTCTTTGCCGAGCTGATCACCGTAGGCTCGATGTGGCGTTCCGTCCCACTCAAGGCGCAGGCTGGCAGGGGTAGTGTACTTGCGCATCAGATACTGCTGAGCACTGAACAAAAAGCCGCCGGTGCCCGCGGCCGGATCGATGATGCGGTCACCTGGTTTTGGATCGAGTAGTTCAACCATGAAGCGGATCAAATGGCGTGGGGTACGAAACTGGCCGTTTTTGCCTGCCGTAGCCATTTCACTGAGCAGGTATTCGAAGGTATCGCCCATGATGTCTTGGGCGGCAGACCCGCCGCCCGCACGGGCGAAGAGTTGGTCAATCAGATCAATCGCATCGGCCAGAACTTGGCCTTTATTGGGGTCGAGCTGGAAATAGGCGTCGGCCATGCGGTTGTTGAGGCTGGCAAGTTCCGAATCATCTTCGTTTTTGGCCAGACGTGCCTCAATGCCTCGCAACCAAGGAAAGACCTTTTCAATCAGGTGCGTTGGGTTGGTTTTTTCCTGACGGATGTAACTCCAGCGACAGGTCGAGGCGTCAAACTGCTTACGCAATTCGGCTCGATCTTCTTCCTTTGCAGCTGCTATTTTTGTTTTTTCTTCGTCCGTCAGGTCATAAATCGAAGGTAAATTGCGGTTAACGCGGGTCTTATCAATATCTTCCAGCCGTTTAAGAAACAACAGGTAGGTGATCTGCTCGACGGCCACCAACGGGTTGGTGAGTCCGGCTGACCAAAAGCGGTCCCAGAGTTTGTCGACTTTTTTCTTTATATGCGGAGCTAGCATTTACGGGGTTTTCCTTAGTGGTTAAGCGGCTTCGTCAACCAATTGATTGGCGAAGGCGACGAGTTGTTCAATGTCTTGCGGCGGAAACAGCAGCTCAACGCGGCCAATGCGCGACAGCGGCGGCTCACTGAGTGCAGCGCGGGTGATCCGCCCATGACGCAGCACGGCAGCTTTTACTGCCCGCAAGAAGTTCAGTTGATTGGCGCGCAGGTAGCCGTGTTGGGCAATGAAAGACTCAAAGGCGGCATTGATGCGTTCTTCGCGATTCGGTAAGTGGGCATCCTCGCAAAGGATGTGGCGCAAAAAGTCGGCAAGTGATGCGGCCGGAGCCTCGAAGGCTTTGCGCAGAGTGTCTTCGGTGACAAACAAATCGGTCTGGTTGAGCGTTTGGCTAATGCGGTCGAGTTCGTTATCTGAAAGGTTTTCACCCTGCTTGAGCTTGGCCAACTCGGGCAATTGGTCTGCCAAGCGGCGCACCAGCGCTTCGACTTGTTCTCGATAACTTTCGGCAAAAGCGCCTTCACCGGTCGGGCCGTAGATGATCCAGCTACGTTGGGTGATGGAGTCCGGCAGGTTGACTTCGACAGTGCTGCTGGGCGTAGAAGTGCGGTAGCGCATCAACGGCGCAAAGGTGGTTTGCAAATTGTTCAGGCGGGCCAAATCCAAATGATCCCAAAAGCCAGAGGTGGCGACCCAGGCACGTTGCTCTTGCACTTTGCGGACTTCCGGAATGTTGTCGGCGAGGCTGGAAACTGCTTCTTGAATCCGTACCGTCACCTTGTTTTGTTCGCCTTGGTCGGATTTCAACCATGCGACGGTGAGACGCTCGCACCAGATGCGGAATTGAAGCTCATCCAGCCCCCAGAATGGCGCGAGGCGCATCAGCGGTGCAATAGTTTTGGATAGATGTTCTTGCGCAGACTGACTGGGGACAGGCCATTCCTGCATCAAAGAATCCAGTTCGTCCCAATGGGGGCGCACGTTGATACTTTGGCGTGGCAAGGCGGCCAGCATGGCTTGCAATTCTTCGATGATGGTTTGGGTGTCGTGTTGTTGCGCGTGTAGCAGCTGCCATTTTTCTAGCCGTAAACGAAACAACCGGACCGGTAAAGGTTCGCTTGGATGATCGACTTCACCGTCGGGCTTAAGTTTGAAGTAGGCGAAGTTTTTCCAATGGTCGATGATCAGGAAGTCTTTTTTGAGCTCGCCGGTTGCCTTGTCGATGTAGAGCCGAGTGCCGCGCCCTATCATCTGCCAGAATTTGACGCGGCTGAATACAGGTTTGGCAAACACCAAATTTTGTATGGCCGGCACATCGACGCCGGTATCCAGCATGTCTACCGAGATGGCGACACGCGGCATGGTTTTGTATTTGAAATCGTCCAGGGTGGCGTCGGCACGTTCCATGTGGCTGTCAATGATTTCGGCCATGCCTTGGCGCTGTAGCTCGGGGTAGAGTCGGTTGAAGCTTTCGTACAGGCGCTTGGCGTGGGCGTGGCTGACGGCAAAGATAATGCTTTTATGCGGCAGGCCGCGAACGTCCTTACGGCTTTTGTCCATGAACTCGCGGACCATGGCATCGTTGGTGCCTTGGTTAATGACGCCTTTTTCGATGTCGCTGCCGTCGAAATTAAGTTCGTCGGGTTCAACGCCTTGGTCGCGGGCCATTTGCTTCAAGGGTTCCGGCAGTGCATCACCTTGAATACCTTTGAGCTGGAAGTTGGTTTGGGCATCCAGTACCCGGTAATTAACCAGGTTTTTGTCCTCAATTGCTTGCTCGTAGCTGTAGTAGTAGCTTGGCGTGCCGTCGCCGCAATCGAATAGATCGAAAGTGTTGTGATCAATGTAGTCGGTAGGCGTGGCGGTGAGACCCAGTTGTATTGCGTCGAAGTGATCGAAGATGGCTTTGTAGCGCTGGTAGATTGAGCGATGACTTTCGTCAGCGACAATCAAATCGTAATAGCCAACCGATAGGCGTTCGTAGACTCGCATCATGCTGGGATAGGTGGAAAACTGGATCCGAGCGCCGGAGGTCTCGCCATTTTCGATGCGGGTGAGGCTTTCATTAGGCAGGTAAGACTTGAATTCCGACATTGCTTGGCGAACAAGTTCTCGACGATCCGCCAGGAACAATACCCGCTGCACCCGTTTGGAACGCAGTAAGGTATCCACTAATGCAATGGTTGTACGGGTCTTGCCGGTGCCGGTAGCCATCACCAATAAGAATTTGCGCTTAGCTGCGTCGATGCCTTCCGTTACACGTCGAATCGCTTCATTTTGATAATCCCGGCCCGCGATGTCGGGGTTTATCGCCATATCGCTTAATGGTACGGCGTACTGTTTTTGGTGCCGGAGACGTTCAAGATCGTCTCGGGTATAGAAACCGCCAATTTTTCTTGGCGGGTAACGGTCTCGGTCCCAAAATTGAATCTCCTTGCCATTGGTCAGGAAAACAAACGGATCAATGCCGGTTTTGGATTTGATAGCTTCCGCATAATCCGCTGCCTGGCGTTTGCCTGCCAGTTCATCACGCGATGTACGCTTGGCTTCAACTACTGCCAGCGGTTTACCGTCCGAACCGAGCAAAACGTAATCGGCGAATTGGTCCTTACCATACGGTTGCTCTGGCGTTGCCACTTGCAACAGAACTTCTTCAATCAGCATTTTTCGATGCTTGGACCAACCGGCGCGAGCGAGCTGGGTGTCGATCAGCTCGGTGCGGGTTGATGATTCGTTGTGATTAAGGTTGGACACTACATTACTTCCCTGTCGTTTTCATATACAGCTCAATACAGACTGAATTTCTCAAGCAAAAACTATGATATTGGTTGACCCACTAACATTTTCAGAAAATTAAATAATATACGCTGACTTTCCACATTTCGACTAATACGACCTTAGGCTTTAATAGCTGACTGAAAATCCAGGGGCATTCTAACATCTGGCCCACGGCTGTCGTTGATTGGTTTTACTTCGTTTGGTTTACACCGGCAATAGTCTTTGTCGCAGCCATGATGACATCAGCTTGGGGAAAGCCATAGAGTCGGGTCCATTGCTTTGCGGCAGCGTTGCCCACAATCACCATATTGCTGTGTTGATTTCTGTCAGCAGAATAAGCACCAAGACTTTTCAATAACTCGGCTATGGTCGATTTCTCTCCGGTCACGAAAATCCAGCCGGGCTCGGTTTTATAGGTTTTACAGAATTCGAGCAAGCGCTCTGGTGTGTCGTTAACAGGGTCAACACTGATCGAAATCAATTGCACTTTTTGTTTGCCGAGCTTTTTTTGCACTTGCCGAAAAATAGCGGTAGAAAGTGGACAGCTTGCAGTGCAACGGGTAAATATAAAATTGATGGCGACGGTTTTGTCTTTGATGAGGTCTTGATAGAAATCAACTTGCTTTCCGTTTTGGTCTAAAACGGAAAGCCCAGTCAGCGAGATATTTAGTTCTGGGTTGCCACTTGCTACTTCGGCACCCAGCATTGCCAGAAAAACCATGGTAACAAACGCTAATGGGTAAGTTCGTATT
>JABFRC010000373.1 GCA_013141375.1 Methylococcaceae bacterium
AATATTTCATTAGCAAAATATCATAATAACAGCAAACAACGCTGAACTTTGAAAGCGGTACTTGCTGTCTCAAGCCCCACTAACAGCTTTAGAAGAAGCTTTCATCAAAGCGATTCTTAACGCCCCGGTCAAACTCGCCCCTAAACCCAAGCGCATTGCTAGTGCAGGTAGCAGTATCATCGAAGCAACAGCCAGACCGGTGCCTAATAACAAGGAACCACTGACTTCATTTTCGGCTTCAGTGTTTGAAATTTTCTCATTCATTTTTAACTCCTTATTTCTATCAAAAGATGAAAACACAAAGCTAATAATGCAGTTTCAATGCCAAAACATAAGCCATTGAATTTATTTATTTATATTTTACACCACCTATTGTTTTTTAAAAAAACAGGTGATATGACCTATTTTTGATGCGTGAAATCCCCTATTTTTTTAAACCATCACTCACTCACCGCATTTTTCGCACTTTTGAGAAGAGACCATGTAGAATTACGCATTGTGTTTTATTACAAGGGTTACTTAAGTGTTTAGAGGAACAACCATACTTTCTGTTCGCCGCGGCAATAAAGTTGTCATCGGCGGCGATGGCCAAGTTACCTTGGGCAATACCGTCATGAAAGGCAATGCCCGCAAAGTGCGTCGGCTTTATCATGACAAAGTGATCGCCGGATTTGCCGGAGCAACCGCCGATGCTTTCACTTTATTCGAACATTTTGAAGGCAAATTGGAAAAACATCGCGGCAACCTAACCCGCGCTGCAGTGGAAATGGCCAAAGACTGGCGTACTGACCGCGCTCTACGCAAATTGGAAGCACTGCTTACCATTGCCGATGCCAAGACTTCGTTGATTATTTCCGGCACCGGTGATGTCATTGAACCAGAATTCGACTTAATGGCGATTGGTTCAGGTGGAGCCTTTGCACAAGCGGCCGCAAGGGCATTGCTTGAAAACACTGACCTGAGCGCACGCGAAATTGTCGAACGTTCATTAAATATTGCTGCCGACATTTGTATTTACACCAACCATAACTTGCGCATTGAAGAACTCGACGCAGAGCCCAACGATTAAGCCAATGACTCAGATGACCCCCAAAGAAATCGTAAACGAACTGGATAAGCACATCATCGGTCAGGCTAATGCTAAACGCGCGGTCGCCATCGCACTTCGTAATCGGTGGCGTCGTCAGCAGGTCGATGTGAAACTGCGTGATGAAATCACTCCAAAAAACATTTTAATGATTGGCCCCACCGGGGTTGGTAAAACCGAAATCGCCCGTCGCTTGGCAAGACTGGCCAATGCGCCTTTTATTAAAATCGAAGCCACCAAATTCACTGAAGTGGGCTATGTCGGTCGTGATGTTGAATCCATTATTCGTGACTTGGCCGATTCAGCGGTAAAGATGACCCGCACTGCTGAAATGGAAAAAGTGCAAAATAAAGCATTTGATGCCGCCGAAGAAAAGATTCTGGATATTTTATTGCCCAGAGCACATGGCGGCATGCTGTCAGATACCGAAGAAGCCACCCGACAAAAAATGCGTAAAAAATTACGTGAAGGGGATCTTGATGATAAAGAAGTCGAAGTCGATGTGCCGGTCACCCCAGTGGGTGTGGAAATCATGGCACCTCCCGGCATGGAAGAAATGACCAGCCAGTTGCAAGGCATGTTCCAAAATATGGGCCGCAACATCACCAAGATGCGCAAAATTCCCATCAAGAAAGCCCTAAAAGCATTGCAGGAAGAAGAAGCGTCCAGACTTATCAATGAAGAAGACATTCGTGCTCGCGCGGTAGAAGCAGTGGAACAAAATGGCATTGTCTTTCTTGATGAAATCGACAAAATCTGTAAACGCTCCGAACTGGGCGGTGGCGGCGGTGAAGTATCCCGCGAAGGTGTACAACGTGACTTATTACCATTGGTTGAAGGCAATACTGTCACAACCAAATATGGCGCGATCAAAACTGACCACATTTTATTTATTGCCTCCGGTGCCTTCCATTTAACCAAACCGTCGGACTTGATCCCTGAATTACAGGGCCGATTCCCGATCCGAGTGGAACTTGGGGCGCTATCAGCTGACGATTTTGTGCGCATTCTAACGGAACCCAATGCCTCGTTAACCGAGCAATATACGGCTTTGTTAGCGACTGAAGGCGTTTCGCTAAGCTTTGCAGCCGATGGTATCAAACGCATAGCCGAACTAGGTTGGCAAGTTAATGAAACCACCGAAAACATTGGCGCCAGACGGTTACACACCATACTCGAACGGCTGTTGGAAGAAATCTCTTATAACGCACCTGATTTGTCCGAGAAAACCATCATCATTGATGCCGCTTATGTCGATCTACATTTGACTGAATTTGTCGAAGATGAAGACTTAAGTCGTTATATTTTATAGCCCAGCTAAATTGACTCTTGGGTTTAACCATGAATAATTCCAAGAGTTGAAAACTTACTACAACCTGCTCTTTCAAGAGAATCTTAATGCGCTTAACGGCAAAACCCAGTAATACCCACCCAACCGAAATCAAGCTGCATCAGATTTCCAATATACTGGAAATCAGTTTTGATGACGGCAACGTGTTCACCCTGCCCTGCGAATATTTGCGAGTCTACACGCCGTCCGCAGAGGCCGTTGGCCATGCGCCCGGCCAGGAAGTACTCCAGGTGGGCAAAGAAAATGTGACTTTCATCGAAATTAAACCGGTAGGCAATTACGCGATTGCACCTACCTTCAGTGACGGTCATAACACCGGCATTTATACTTGGGATTTGCTTTACAAGCTGGGTTCAGAATACACCGAATTATGGGCAAACTACTTAGCAAAACTGGAAGAAACCGGATACAACCGCAGCCAAACCACAGATAAACGGTATAACTAAATGACAATCGACAACACCACCCATTTTGGATTTAAACAAGTCGCCAAAGACGATAAAGTTAAGCTGGTTCGCGGCGTTTTTGATTCAGTTGCAGGTCAATATGATGTAATGAATGACCTGATGTCACTTGGCATACACCGCATCTGGAAACGCATTGCCGTGCAATTAAGCAATGTGCGTAAAGGCGAACAAGTGCTGGATCTTGCCGGTGGTACTGGCGATTTAACCACGCTTTTTGAACAACGCGTCGGCAAAGAGGGCCAGGTTGTTCTGGCCGATATTAACTCCGAAATGCTGCGCACAGGCCGGAATCGTCTTATCGATAAAGGCTTAGTCGGCAATATCCGCTATGCCCAAGTCAATGCCGAATGCCTGCCGTTTGCCGACAACAGTTTTGATTGCGTGTGTATTGCATTTGGCCTGCGCAATGTCACCGACAAAGATGCTGCTTTACGCTCCATGTACCGCGTTTTAAAACCGGGCGGACGCGTTATTGTGCTGGAGTTCTCGCACCCCACCGACAAAATCACTGAAAAAGTGTACGACTTTTACTCGTTTAAACTGCTGCCCAAAATCGGCAAAATTGTCGCCAAAGATGAAGACAGCTATCGCTATCTGGCCGAATCGATTCGCATGCATCCTAAACAGGACGAATTGAAACAAATGATGGTTAATGCAGGGCTGGAACGCTGCGAGTATTTCAATATGACGCAAGGCATCGTTGCCGTTCATAGAGGTTATAAACTCTAAGCTATGGCAATCAAACCGCTACTCATTAGCGTTCTTGAAAGTGCGCTGAATACCTATCTTGCGTTAGACCAGAATTCAGCCCAACTATTGGCGCCGCTGGCGGGTAAGGTGATTGCTGTAAATATTCAGCCTTTTGACGAAACTATATACCTCTGCCCCAGCAATGATGCCATTCAACTGCTTGATCAGTTTCCCGGTCAAGCAGACACCCTGCTCACCGGCTCCTTGTCGGCATTAGGTTTCATGGGCTTAAGCGCCACACCAATGCGCGCAATATTTTCCGGGAACGTTAAAATCGAAGGCGATATTCATGCCGGACAGAAGTTTCAAGACTTGTTCGTGAAACTGAATATCAATCTGGAGCAACACCTTGCCAAACTCACTGGTGAAACGATTGCCAATAACATCAGTCAATTTTTCCGCAGTGGAAAAGACTGGAGCCAAGAGTCGCTAGAAACTTTCCGGCTGAACACCGCTGAGTTTTTACAGGAAGAAACCCGCGAGTTACCCGCCAAAGCTGAAATAGAGCTTTTCTTTCAACGTGTTGATGATCTACGCACAGATTTCGATCGTCTTCAAAGCAGAATAGATCGGCTTGAAAACCTTCATAGCCAATAATTTCACCCCGGATTATCGCAGTAACAGGGAAACAATCCGTTTCTTCATAGTGTGTCAAATGACCCACTTTAATATTGCATAATGATCAACAGTAGCTGTTTCCAATTCTTAACTCACACCTTAAGGAATACCACATGCTAGAACAATACCGTCAACAGGTTGCCGAACGTGCTGCTGAAAGCATACCGCCAAAACCTCTGGATGCTGAACAGGTAGCGGCTTTAGTCGAATTGGTTAAGTCTCCCCCTGAAGGTGAACAAGAATTTATCCTGGATTTATTAAGCAACCGCATACCGGCAGGGGTTGACGAGGCTGCTTATGTTAAAGCCGGATTTCTTAACGCTATTGCCAAAGGCGAAATCAGCTCGCCGATTCTGACTGCAACACGCGCCACCGAATTACTCGGCACCATGCTCGGCGGTTATAACGTCGCCCCCTTAATCGACTTACTGGATCACCAAGAGTTAGCACCGATTGCGGCCAAAGCCTTATCCCACACATTGCTGATTTTCGATGCCTTCCACGATGTTCAAGAAAAGGCTGATGCGGGCAATACCCACGCCAAACAGGTTTTACAATCCTGGGCAGAGGCCGAATGGTTTACCGCTAAGCCCGAAGTACCGGAAAAACTCACGGTAGCCATTTTCAAAGTGCCTGGCGAAACCAACACCGATGACTTATCGCCGGCCCCGGATGCCTGGTCGCGCCCTGATATTCCATTACACGCCAAAGCCATGCTGAAGATGCCGCGAGAAGGTATCACCAACGCACAACAACAAATTGCAGATCTAAAACAGCACGGTTTTCCAGTCGCTTATGTCGGCGATGTGGTAGGGACCGGCTCATCACGTAAGTCGGCGACCAATTCGGTATTGTGGTACACCGGTGATGACATTCCGTTTATCCCCAACAAACGCGCCGGTGGCGTCTGTATTGGCAGCAAAATCGCACCAATCTTTTTTAATACCATGGAAGATTCTGGCGCGCTACCCATTGAGTGCGATGTCAGCCAACTAGCCACTGGCGATATTATTGATATTTATCCGCATCAAGGCGTAATCAAACGCCACAACAGCAATGACACCATCACTAAATTTGCCTTAAAAACCGACATCATTCTCGACGAAGTCCGTGCCGGCGGCCGCATTCCGTTGATTATCGGCCGCGGGCTCACCGATCGTGCCCGTAAGGTATTAGGCTTACCAGTATCGACTGTCTTCAAACGCCCAAGCGCTACTCAAGACAGCAGCAAAGGCTATACGCTGGCACAGAAAATCGTCGGCAAGGCTTGCGGCGTTACCGGTGTTCGCCCTAATACTTACTGCGAACCGCATATGACCACCGTCGGTTCACAAGATACCACCGGCCCGATGACGCGGGACGAGCTAAAAGATCTCGCCTGTTTGGGATTTTCAGCCGATTTAGTGTTGCAATCTTTCTGCCATACTGCCGCCTATCCCAAACCGGTCGACGTCACCATGCAACATACCCTGCCCGATTTCATCATGAATCGCGGGGGCGTGTCCTTGCGTCCCGGCGACGGCATTATTCACTCCTGGCTGAACCGCACGCTATTACCTGACACCGTCGGTACCGGCGGTGATTCTCATACCCGTTTCCCGATTGGCATCTCCTTTCCGGCAGGTTCCGGTTTGGTAGCGTTTGCTGCTGCGACTGGTGTAATGCCCTTGGACATGCCGGAATCGGTATTGGTGCGCTTTTCCGGCAAACTACAACCGGGCATTACTTTGCGGGATTTGGTCAATGCGATTCCGTATGCAGCCATTCAACGCGGCTTACTGACTGTCGAAAAGAAGGGCAAAAAGAATATTTTCTCAGGACGCATTCTGGAAATTGAAGGCTTGCCGGATTTAAAAGTCGAACAGGCATTCGAATTATCCGACGCCTCGGCAGAGCGCTCGGCCGGTGGCTGTACCGTTCGCCTTAACGAAGCGCCGATTCGCGAATACCTGACTTCCAACATCACCTTGTTGAACTGGATGATTGCCCAAGGTTATGGCGATGTGCGCACTATAGAACGCCGCATCAAAGCCATGGAAGCCTGGCTGGCGAATCCGGTATTGTTACAACCCGATGCGGATGCCGAATATTTTGAAATCATCGAGATCAACCTGGATGAAATCAAAGAACCGCTTTTGGCCTGTCCTAACGACCCGGACGACATCAAACCATTGTCAGCTGTCGCAGGCACCAAAATCGACGAAGTATTCTTGGGCTCGTGCATGACCAATATCGGCCATTTCCGGGCCGCAGGCAAATTGCTGGAGCAACAAAAAGGCGAGTTACCTACCCGCCTTTGGGTGGCTCCACCGACAAAAATGGATCAAAGTCAGCTGATAGAAGAAGGCTATTACGGCACCTTCGGCAAAGCCGGTGCAAGAACCGAAATGCCTGGCTGTTCGCTATGCATGGGTAATCAAGCGCGTGTCGCCGAAAACTCCACAGTGGTATCTACCTCGACGCGCAATTTCCCTAATCGCTTGGGCAACGGTGCCAATGTCTATTTGTCTTCTGCAGAATTAGCCGCAGTATGTTCAATTTTGGGAAAAATCCCTAGCTTTGAAGAATACATGGGCTATATGAATCAGATTTCTCAAAGCGCTGACGATACTTATCGCTATCTTAACTTTGACAAGATTGACAGCTATCACACTCAACCTGAAGCAAGCCCTGCCCTATAAGAGTTGTTTTCCATGCCTGGTTTACTCGAAAAGCAATACCAGGACTGGGTGTCGCAGGGGCGACTTGATGTCGACCCTGCACAAATCCACGCATTAAAAAAACTCCAAACGCTTCAACTCCAGCTGTGTGATCAAATTTCATTCAAGCCCAAAGCTATAATGAAAAAATGGCGACGCCCTGCCCAATGCCGCAATATTTATCTTTTTGGGGAAGTTGGCCGGGGCAAATCCATGCTCATGAACATGTTCTTCCAAAGTTGCCCGACACAACAAAAGCGCCGGGTGCATTTTCATGCTTTCATGCTGGAATTGCACAACTTCGTTCATCATTGGCAAAATCAGGGCGGTGTAGACGCTATTTCAGCCTTGGCAGAACATCTCAGCAGCGCAAATAAACTACTCTGCCTGGATGAATTTCATATTTCCGATATTGCTGACGCTATGCTTATTGCGCAGCTGTTTGGTAAATTGTTCGAATCCGGCTTGGCCATCGTAACCACATCCAACTTTTGCCCCACAGAACTGTATCAAGGCGGCTTGCAAAGAGAACTGGTTCTGCCTTTCATCAAAATTCTCCAAGAAAGTGCAGAGGTGGTTGAATTATCCGGCACCAAAGACTACCGAAAAGCTCAATCTCCATCAGAAAACAATCACTACTTCTATCCCCTCGATAGCCAGGCATCAGAGTTTGCCAAGCAACAATATAACCATTTGACTGATTGGGCTCCCATCCAACCTGAAACCATTCAAGTGCTAAGCAGACAGATCAAGCTCACGGCGGTATCTGGCAATATTGCACTAGCATCCTTTCAAGAATTGTGTACCCAGCCACTTGGCTCGGTTGACTATCTGGTTATCTCACGCCATTTTGAAACACTCATCCTCACAAATATCCCGAAACTAACCCCTGAAAACAGGAACGAAGCCAAACGCTTTATCACACTTATCGACATTCTTTACGAACATAAAGTAAAGTTAATATGTACTGCCGAAGTCCCACTTAATGAATTGTACGATACCGAAGATATACTTGATTTTCGCCGCACACTCTCAAGGCTTTTTGAAATGCAATCTACGCAGTATTTAGCTCTAAACGACGATAACCATTAAGGAAACTCATGAAACACAAAATAATCTTACTGACTGCCTCATTGGGCTTGGTTGCAATACTACCGAATCATGCCAACGCCGAGAACTGGAAAGATGCGCTGAATTCAGTCAAAGAAAAGGCAAAAGGCAAATCATTAAACTCACTTACCCAAAAGTTGCCGGCCAATGCCCAAGCAGCTAACGCAATACAGGATATTAAATCAGGAAGCTTGACAGAGTTATTGGTGAACAAAGTGGGCGTCACTCAAGCACAAGCCGAAGGTGGCGCAGGTGCATTGTTTCAGGCAGCAAAAACCAAAATGAAACCGGAATCCTTTGCTGAATTGGAACAAAGCGTTCCAGGCATACAGTCCATGTTGGCAAAAGTGCCCGTTCAACCAGCTAATCTCGGCGCCTTAGCAGGAGGCTTGTCATCTCTAAAAGGTATTACAGGAAACTCATCAGGGGAATTGCTTGCAGCCGCTTATGCTTTCAAACAACAAGGGATGTCGCCATCGATGATTCAACAATTCATTCCTGTCGTCGTTGAATATGTTAAAAATAACAGCAATGGCATCTTGGCCAACACCTTAAGTTCGGCGTTGATTGGACATTAGATCTACTTATACAGCTTCAATAAAAAAGCCTTTAACTCAAAGAGCTAAAGGCTTTTCATGTTACTTCCAAAACGCAAAATAAATCAGGTAGTTCGATTTCCCGAACTAAGAATAACCTTGATTATTTTGCCAGGCGTTAATGATTTGTTAACTGCAGTCGGAGCATTCCATTTACGCAAATCAGTCACTGAAACATTAAACTTGCGGGAAATCTGGACCAGTGAATCGCCTTGCCTTACGATATAGCTAATCGAGCGGGCATTATTAGCGCTTGCAGTCACGGGTACAGCACTAGAAGCAACCGCAAGACTTTGCCCAGCAACGCTCTTGATTTTTAATTTCTGCCCAGACACTAAGGCCGATTGCGGATTGAGATTATTCATCTGAGCAACCTCTTTGGCTCCCATAGAGAAGCGTTTCGCCACATTAAAAAGGGTATCGCCTTTTTTTACAGAATACGATTGAGCCGTCGTCAGTGCATTGTCATTGTTTGCTTTAGCGGTTAGGAGTGGCAGCCCAGCATACTTGCTCGTTGCTTTAGTGCTGACGCCAGGTATTTGCAGAACCGTTCCTACTCTAACAACGCTTGATGTCAGATGATTGGCTTTACGCAGCACCTCTATGGAGGTGTTATGTTTTCTGGCAATAGCGGTTAAGCCTTCGCCTGCCTTCACTTTGTATAGAGATGTTAATAATCTTGGCTCAGGCTCTTCGCGTTTCGCTAAAATTGAAGTATCTCTTGGAATAAACTTTTGCTTCACACGTTCGTCATAAGGCAGTTGCGCCAAATTATGTTTGAACGATTCCACTTTTTCGACGGGAATCAGCAATTGATGCGGGCCTTGGGGCGAAGTCGTTGCGTGATTAAAGCCGGGATTAAGTTTTAAAATCTCAAAAAGCGGGGTGTCGGCTAATTCAGCAGCTTTAGGCAAATCCAACTGGGAATGCACATCAACCACCTCAAAATAAGGTTTATTCGGAATGTGCTGCAACCGAATATTGTAATCGTCGGCATTGGCGAAGATTCTGGCAACCGCCAATAACCTGGGTACATAATTCATGGTTTCTTCAGGAAGACTTAAAGACCAGTAATCGGTTGGCAAATTAAGATCTTCATTGCGCTCAATGGCTTTTCTAACATTGCCCTTACCGTAATTATAAGACGCCAGGGCAAGCAGCCAATCTCCATCAAAAGTCTCACTCAGCTGTTTCAAATAGTCGGTTGCCGCTTTGGTGGAGGCATAGACATCACGGCGACCGTCGTACCAGTAGTTTTGCTGCAGACCGAAATCGTTACCTGTTGACGGAATAAACTGCCAAAGACCAGAGGCGTCACTTTTGGAATAAGCATCCGGCAAAAACGCACTTTCAACCACTGGTAACAACGCTAATTCGCCTGGTATATCCTTGGCATCGATTTCTTCGAGGATATGATGCAAATACGGTTGGGCGCGCTGCTGAATAATCGCCAACGATGCCGGGTGCTGTAAATACCATTCAACTTCACGGTCGATCCGTTCGTTATCTATATCAGGTAAGGAATACATTGCAAGCATCCGCTCCCATACTGTGTTTTTATGGTCGGAAGAGATTTTGACTTTATTTTTATTAAAAAAACCGGTTTTATTAGTAGGGTGCCTGACATAGCCATTGTCAACCTGACTTGACTGTGGCGGAGTATCGCTGATACTCAGAGGTGCTTTGGATGTATCGGTACAACCGACAATTATTAGCGAGATCAAAAGTAATAAAAAATTAGCTGACCTGTTAAAATTAACCTGCATTCTCTTAGCCCTAGGGTGTGATTTAACTAAACGATTTCATTATAGCTCGTTTGAGTCGAAAATCACTAAAGTCGCGACTTAACACTTATGTAGAGCAATGAAACGTAATTTTCTGTTTTCATATTACCAAACGCCACGCGGCAAACTGCTTAAAGACCTTGAAGTAGAATATCTCCAACGTTCCATTACGGTGAGTTGCCAACAAACGATTTTACAGATTGGCGGACTCGGTTGGGAAAATGACTTTATCGATAGCACCTTGTATAAAAGCTTTATCATTCTTGACTCCAAACAACTCGGCGCTTGCCCGGCAAAAAAAATTCAAGCTAAATCCTACTTATTACCATTGCAATGCAATAGCGTCGACATGATTCTGCTTCCACATATTTTAGAGTTTGACGCCTTCCGCTTCCAAAGTATGAGGGAAATTGAGCGTGTACTAAAACCCGAAGGCGTTGTTGTTATTTTGAATTTCAACCCATGGAGCTTTTGGGTTCGCTACCAATTTTTGTGGGACAAGAAAATGTCAGACTCCTGGAGAGGTCATTTTTTATCACAATCGAGAATGCTGGACTGGTTAAAGTTATTAAACTTTGAAGTCACTGTCACCTCAGAATTTCATTTGGATTCAGTGAGGTCGACGCATGACAAATCCATTACCAAAAACTGTTCGTTATCATCAACAGCCTATGGAATCAGAGCCATAAAACGTCGCTATAATCTTATTCCGCTCACGCCGGTTGAGGCCACTCAGCCTCGCCTGGCTATGGCACATTTGATCACTTCAGCCAAAGAACAACACGAATGACCAAATCAGTAATCATACATACAGATGGTGCCTGTCGAGGCAACCCCGGACCTGGCGGCTGGGGCGTTTTGCTTTTTTATAATGGCATAAAAAAAGAACTGTATGGAGGCGCACCAGAAACAACAAACAATCGAATGGAATTAATGGCGGCCATACAAGCGCTGGAAACGCTTTCCGATCCTTGTGCAGTCGTTCTGAACACCGATTCAAAATATGTACTGCAAGGCATCACCGAATGGATGATTAATTGGAAAAAAAGAGACTGGAAGACTGCCAACCGTCAACCGGTAAAAAATGAAGATTTGTGGCGCAGGCTAGATGCCGCGATTCAGCGCCACCACATCACTTGGCAATGGGTAAAAGGTCATAGTGGCGACACGGGTAACGAAAAAGCCGATGCGCTTGCAAACGCAGGCATTGATTCATTAACCCGCTAAGTCATCATTTCTTGTCCATTAATGCTTTTAAATCCGCAAATGGATTGTGTGTAGCCACCGGCGAAGACGACTTACCTGACGATTTGCCGCCAAACCGGGTTTCTTCGTAACGCGCATGCTCGTTATCATGACAATAAAGACACAGTAATTCCCAATTGCTGCCGTCGCCTGGATTGTCGTCATGATTATGATTTTTGTGATGAACAGTAAGCTCAGTCAAATTCTTGTGATCGAATTCGCGAGCGCAACGTCCACACACCCACGGATATAACTTAAGTGCCTGCCCGCGATAGGACTGCTCCCTAAGCTCCTGATTGCGCCTGGCATCGGTAACAATCTGGTTTAACTTTGCTTTATCTGGTTGTATTTTCTTTATGGTCATAACTATCCCGCTTCCAATTAGGAACTATTTTTGGTGGCCGAATTATAAGGTAACTGCGTGAATAATCGAACATTTACACATCGACTGGTGGTTCTCGACACCGAAACAACGGGGCTTAATCCTCAAGAAGGCCATCGCATCATCGAAATTGGCTGCGTCGAGCTCATCAATCGGCGCTTAACGGGCAAGCGTTTTCACGTTTATATCAATCCTGACAGAGCCATCGACGCAGGAGCAATAGAAGTTCATGGAATTACTAATGAATTTTTATACGACAAACCTCGGTTTAAAGACGTATATGAAGACTTCATTGCGTTTATTAATGGCGCTGAATTAATCATTCATAACGCACCGTTTGATGTCGGGTTTATCAATGCTGAATTTTCAAAACTAGGCAATCAGACCGCTGACGTTAATGGTCTTTGCCAGGTGTTTGATACCCTAACTTACGCCAGAAAAAAACACCCCGGCCAACGCAATAGCCTGGATGCACTTTGCAAACGCTATGGCATTGACAACAGCCATCGAGATTTACATGGCGCGTTGTTAGATGCTGAAATATTGGCAGATGTTTTTTTGATGATGACCGGAGGTCAAGCCTCCTTGCTCGATGAAAATCAATCGAAAACTGAAAATATCCAGGTGACAGCCCAGCCAATTCGATCTATTACAAATCGACCAAAACTTAAAGTAATACCATCAAACGATGATGAAATTAACGCTCATCAGCAACGACTGGAAGCGATTGAGAAAGCTAGCGGGGGGTGTCTTTGGAATAAATAAATCCCGGACATTACCTGTCCGGGATGCTTTTAGATGGGATTGACGAACTACTCGGCTTTAGGTTTAGCCTTTACTGAGGTAGAGCTCAATCTTTTTTTGCTTTTATCTTTTCTTTTATCGTCATCATGCTCAACACGACCGTTCATTATTGAAATATTCAATTGCTGACCGACCACTCTCACCTTCTTAAGCTCCTGAATCAGTTCATTAGGCATGCCGGCAGGTAACTCAACCGTGCTGTAATCATCTTGTATTCTGATGCGCGCGATATGGTCGCCATCGATACCGGTTTCATTGGCGATAGCGCCAACGATGTTACCGGGTTTTACGCCATGATTGTGGCCCACTTCGATGCGATACACTTCCATTTCAATATCCGCACCAAAACTGCGCTTCGGTTTTTTATCACGTTGCGGACGATCACTTCTTTCAAAACGGTCGCCTCGCTCCGGTCTTTCACGATCTTCACGCGGATCTCTAGCTTTTTTCGGCAGATTTTGTAACAGCAACGGCGTGTCACCTTGCACCAATTTAGCAAGTGCAGCGGCAATTTCCAGTGCCGACACGTTATGCTCACGCTCATATTGCTCAATTAACTGAGTGAAAAAGCTCAATTCTTCGGCAGCCAAGGTATCAGTAATATTTTGTTTAAAACGGGAAATACGTTTGTTGTTGATTACTTCGGTTGAAGGCAAGCCCATTTCTTCAACTTTTTGTTTGGTGGCGCGTTCAATGTTACCTAACAGCTTTCTTTCTCTGGGAGCAATAAACAAAATCGCATCACCAGTCCGACCTGCACGACCGGTTCTGCCGATACGATGCACATAAGATTCGGTATCGTAAGGAATATCGTAGTTAACTACGTGGGTGATACGATCAACGTCCAAACCGCGCGCGGCAACATCGGTGGCTATTAAAATATCCAGCTTGCCGCTTTTAAGATTGGCAATCGCACGCTCACGTAGTGCTTGAGACATATCACCGTTAATCGCTGCTGCAGAATAACCGCGGGCTTCGAGTTTTTCCGCCAGCTCAACAGTTGCCGTTTTGGTGCGCACAAAGATAATCATGCCGTCGAAGGTTTCAGCTTCCAGAATGCGCGTTAAAGCATCCAATTTGTGAATGCCGCTAACCAGCCAATACCGCTGACGGATATTCTCGGCCGATGCTGTAGTGACCTTTATCGTGACGTGTTCAGGCTCATTTAAGTACTGATCAGCAATCTTTCGTATGACCGAAGGCATGGTGGCTGAAAACAAGCAAATTTGTCTTTGTTCAGGCACTTGCTCAAGAATCCATTCAACATCATCAATGAAGCCCATGCGTAACATTTCATCGGCTTCATCAAGCACCAAAAACTTAAGTCCGTCGAGGTTCAATGTACCCTTGCGCATGTGATCCATCACACGACCAGGAGTGCCGACGATAACGTGGGCACCGCGTTTCAGTTGTCTTAACTGAGTGGTGTAATCTTGTCCGCCGTAAATTGGCAGGACATGAAAGCCTTTTATATGGGCAGCGTAACGTTGAAATGCTTCGGCGACTTGTATCGCTAATTCACGCGTTGGTGCCAATACAAGAACCTGGGGGTCCTTTTTATTCAGATCAATGCGCGACAAAATAGGCAAGGCAAAAGCCGCCGTTTTACCGGTACCGGTTTGTGCTTGTCCTAGAACATCTTTGCCGGACAGTATTAATGGGATAGTTTGAGCCTGGATAGGCGAAGGTGTTTCATAACCGACATCATTCAGCGCTTTTAGCACCGGTTCGATCAGAGCTAAATCACGGAATGAGGGTAATGTAGAAACAGCATTGGACATGGATTTACCTGTTTGGATATAGAGGCGCTTAAAGGCGCTAAGGAATTGTTTTTCAGGGCTATTGTATCTGATTGACGGGTTAATTGCAGTAAAAACAAGGGCTGTTTGCCGAACAACCTGCTCTCCAATCAGAAAGCCAATTCAAAAAAATTAACTTTATGCAATTCAGCTTATAAACAATCGCCAAATTCAATCGTCAGCAAGCGACAATCAAAAAAAGTGTTGGGGAATTTTGTGCTGATAATAAATCGCAAAAAATACTCCACAAACATGTACAGAGTGACAGTTCGTGCAGCACCACTGTATAAGCGGTGACTACAATGCGTTGAACAGCGCCATACAGATGTCGTCCACCAAATGACAGGTAACAACAGCATTAGATGAACTGTCTTCCAGCTGGCAATCGTATATGTCACATTCATTACCCGATAATCAGCGTAAAATAACACCGCATTCGCGAACATAAAAAACGGCCAGAAGGCTTGTTTTAACGTTGTTTCGCCCTGCCACATGGCACGCAATAAAAAATAGATATTCGAAGTTTTGGGCTGTTTCCAGTTATTTAGCACATCAGGTGTGTTGTAATAAACTAATAAGAATATCGAAAATAAGAAAATACCCATCTCCATTTCATTTAAAAGATGGGTAAAGGCAAATATAATTGGCAGTGTATTTATAAACATGACCAGTAAATTTCGGTGGGTTAAAAACTTCATTCTATAGCCCACTTTAAATCGGTCAAGAATACGCTTTCGCATCGACACCTTATGTAAATCCGACATACTTCACCAGAAGCTGACTGAATTTAACCCATACTCGAATGGCTATGCCTTCACGAAGATGTATGTATGGATAACATCAAACGCCACCAAAGAACCATTGCATGGAAATAAATAGCACTTCATCACGAGCCCCTCAACATAGAATAACTGAAGGCAACTCCCCAAAAACATCTCTCGGTTTTATGGCGTTCACACTACTGGCTTTTTTGCTAAGTGCTTGCAACAACTCGGCACCAACACCAACAAACAGCCCAAACCAACCGCCGCCCAAAGTAAAAGTTACCCAGCCCATTTCACAAGAAGTCACTGAATGGGACGAATTTACCGGCCATATTGAAGCCATTCATTCGGTTGACATCAGAGCGCGCGTCAACGGGTATCTTGACAAGGTTAATTTCAAAGCCGGTGAAAAGGTAAAAAAAGGTGAGCTCTTATTTCAAATTGATCAGCAACCCTACCGCGCGCAATTAAACTTGGCCAAAGCAGAACTTGACGGCGCCAAAACCAAGCGTGATTTGGCAAAGAATGACTTGGAGCGCTCAGAACATCTGTTCAAAGCTAAAGCCATATCCGCTGAAGAGCACGATGCCCGCAGCAAAGGTTACCTAGAAGCCATGGCGGCTGTTAAATCTTACGAAGCCAAACTTGACATTGCTAAGCTCAATCTGGATTTCACAGAAATTCGTTCACCGATAGACGGACGTGTCAGCCAGGAATTAATTACCGAAGGCAATTTAATCAATGCCGAATCCACGCTACTGACGAACGTGACGTCAATTGATCCGGTTTATGTATATCTGGCCGTTGATGAGCGCGCAATATTACGATATCGCCGCAATCCACTAACCTCAAGCCAGCATAACTTCAAAGGGACTCCAGTCAGGCTTGAACTGGCCGATGAGCATGATTTCCCTCATCAAGGCCATGTTGACTATGTTGCGCCGAAAGAAGATCTCGCCACCGGCACTATCACTTTACGAGCAGAATTCCCTAACGAAAAAGGCGTGTTAAGCCCCGGTTTTTTTGCGCGCATCAAAATACAAGGCAATTCTCCATACCCCGGCGTGCTTGTACCTGACCGGGCAATCAGCACAGATCAGGATCAACATTTTATCTGGGTAGTCAATCAAGACAATCAGGTCGATAAGCGCCAGGTTAAACTCGGCGCCCACATCGAAGAATCCAGAGTCATACAAGAAGGCCTGAAAGCTGATGAATGGCTGGTCATTGAAGGCCTGCAGAAACTTAAACCCGGTATCAAAATCGATCCGGAGCGCGTTTCTGGCAGCATCAAACAAGAGAAATAGCAAATGAATCGACTGTCAAATTTTTTTATCGACCGTCCAATATTCGCTTCGGTACTATCGATTGTCATCGTATTGCTTGGCACTATCGCCCTCATTCAATTACCGATCGCTCAATACCCTGAAATCGCACCTCCTACTGTACAGGTTAGCACCGTCTATCCAGGCGCCAGTGCCAAAGTAGTGGCTGAAACCGTAGCCACCCCCATCGAACAAGAAGTCAACGGTGTCGAAGACATGCTTTATATGTCTTCGGACTCCACCAACAGCGGCAGCATGTCATTGACTCTCACGTTCAAACCGGGAACCAACCTGGATAAAGCGCAAGTTCTGGTTCAAAACCGGGTCGCACTTGCCGAGGCCAAACTTCCAGAAGAGGTCAAGCGTCAGGGTATCAGCGTAAAAAAACGCAGCCCGGATTTAAGCCTTGTAGTCAACCTGGTCTCCCCGGATAAACGCTACGATAGTGTTTATTTGAGCAATTACGCACTATTGCAACTTAAGGACACCCTGGCTCGACTGCCTGGTGTCGGCGACATTCTGGTTTTTGGTGCCCGTGATTACAGCATGCGTTTATGGCTAAATCCGGAAAAAATCGCCGCTCGAAATCTGACGGCCGGCGAAATCGTCAACGCCATTCGCGAACAAAACATACAAGTTGCCGCCGGCGTAGTGGGCCAACAGCCTACCCAAGACAAAGCCGACTTTCAGTACACAGTCAGCACCTTGGGACGGCTTACCACTCCCGAAGAATTCGCTGAAATTGTCATTAAGCAAGGCCCAAAGGGTCAGGTTATCTACCTTAAGGATGTTGCCCGAATTGAACTGGGTGCCAAGGATTACAACTCAGGCCTGTTTCTGGATGGCGATCCCACGGTAGGACTTGCCATCTTCCAACTGCCGGGCTCCAATGCATTGGAAACCAAAAAAGCAGTTGTGGCTGCTATGGAGCAGCTAAAAACAAGATTTCCGGAAGGTCTTGATTATCTCCTTGTGTATGACACCGTCGTATTCGTTCAGCAATCCATAGATGCTGTGGTAAAAACCCTATTTGAAGCCATTTTACTGGTCGTACTGGTCGTCGTCATTTTCCTGCAAAACTGGCGGGCCACCGTTATTCCGTTGCTGGCTGTACCCGTGTCGTTGATTGGTACCTTCGCCATGTTGAGCGCGATGGGCTTATCACTCAACACCTTATCCTTATTCGGACTAGTGTTGGCGATAGGGATTGTGGTGGACGATGCCATTGTCGTGGTTGAAAACGTCGAGCGTCATATTGGCCTGGGTCTGTCGGCCAGAGACGCCACCCGCACCGCGATGAGCGAAGTGGTCGGCCCAATCATCGCCACAGCACTGGTGTTGCTGGCAGTATTTCTGCCCACCGCTTTTATTACCGGGGTTTCTGGTGCCTTTTACAAACAATTTGCGTTGACGATCACCGTTTCCACTGTCATCTCGACATTTAACTCACTTACCTTAAGCCCTGCCCTGTGCGCACTGCTGTTGGACCGTGCGCATGATACAAAAAAAGATGCACTGACCCGATGGATCGATCGTTTGTTTGGCTGGTTCTTTGTTCGTTTTAACCATTTTTTTGACCGCTTTAGCGTCGGCTATGCCCGCTTGGTCGGCCGCCTCATTCGAATAGTCGCGGTGGTATTAGTCGCCTACGTCGGTCTTAATGGCCTCAATTTCCTGGCGTTTGAAAAAGTACCCACCGGCTTCATCCCGCAACAGGATCAAGGTTATCTGATTATTTATGCTCAATTACCGGATGCCGCTTCTCTTGCTCGCAGCCAGGAAGTTGTTCAACAGGCGTCCCGCATCATCCTGGACACTGAAGGCGTTAAACATATCAATGCCTACGCAGGCTGGTCGCTGTTAACCGGCGCTAATCAGGCAAACGTTGCCACCATGTTTGCGCGTCTTGATGATTTTGAAGAGCGCACAGGCCATCCAGAACTGCATGCCAATGAGCTGGTCAAAAAGCTGGCTCAACGCCTTGCCAACGTCCAGGATGCCCGGATTGCCGTATTTGCTCCTCCTCCGGTTAGGGGATTAAGTTCTGTCGGCGGTTTTAAACTGCAAATTCAGGATCGCTCAAATGCCGGCATTGCAGAACTTCAGCGCGTTAACACCGACCTGACTGCCAAGGGCAATCAGCAACCCGGCTTGGTTGGGCTGTTTTCAACGTTTCGTGCCGACGTGCCGCAATTATTCGTAGACGTCGACCGCATCCGCGCCAAATCGATGAATGTACCGTTAAAGGATGTTTTCGATACCCTGCAAATCTACCTGGGTTCACTGTATGTGAATGATTTTAATATCTTCGGTCGCACCTATTCGGTGGTTGCTCAAGCAGACTCACAATTTCGCATGCATCCGGAAGACATCAGCAAATTAAAAACTAAGAATGCACAAGGCAACATGGTGCCGCTGGCCTCGATTGTTGATGTTAAGCAAATTAAAGGTCCAGATAAAATCACTCGTTACAACATGTATCCGGCCGCAGAGATTAACGGCAGCACCCTGCCCGGCATAAGCTCCGGCCAAGCCATTAACATGATGACTAAGCTGATGAACGATGAATTACCGCCCGGCTTTGGTTTTGAATGGACAGAGCTTAGCCTGCAACAAGTATTGGCCGGAAACGTTGCCTTCCTTGTATTTCCGTTAAGCGTCATTTTTGTATTTTTGGCGCTGGCAGCACAATACGAAAGTTGGTCATTGCCTCTGGCAGTCATTTTAATCGTGCCGATGTGCATCTTGTCTTCGATGACAGGCATCTGGTTAAATAATATGGATAACAACATTTTTACCCAGATCGGCTTCATCGTCTTGGTGGGACTGGCAAGTAAAAACGCCATCCTGATTGTCGAATTTGCCAAGCGCCGTCAGGAAGCTGGGCTAAATCGTTTCGATGCAGCGGTGGAAGCGGCGCGTATCAGGCTAAGACCCATTTTAATGACCTCCTTCGCCTTCATTATGGGCGTATTTCCGTTGATGATAGCAACGGGGGCTGGCGCAGAATCCAGACGTATATTAGGTACGGCCATGTTTAGCGGTATGGTGGGTGTCACTATCTTCGGCCTGCTGTTAACACCGGTGTTTTTTGTTGTTATCCAAGGTTTAGTAGAGCGTAAATCACCTCCCCCTGTTGCAAGTCCTTCTGCCGGTTCCGAACCATGATTTATCAGATATCCATCCCGCAGCGCATAGGAACTGGGCCAATTTTCGCCGCATTACTGTCATTAACTATTCTGACTGCGTGCAGTGTAGGACCAGACCATAAAACGCCGACAACTGAGCTCCCTGCTACTTTCTTAAATGCTGACCCGCATGATTTCTCGACGAAAAACATCGAAGTTGCCTGGTGGAAATTGTTCAACGATGCTGAATTAACAGGCTTAGTTGATCAAACGCTAGCTCATAATTTCGACCTAAAAACCGCTGAAGCCAACCTGCTGGAAGCACGCTCGCTTTATATTGAAGCGGGCTTGAATCTATTACCGACAGTCACCTCGCATGGCAATTACACCGAACAAAAGCGCAGTCTTGCCGCACTTAACAACAGAGCGTTTGTGCCACGCGAGTTAAAACTTTTCAATACCGGTTTTGACGCCTTCTGGGAAATCGACCTGTTTGGACGGGTGCGCCGTAATGTTGAAGCGAATAGCGATGAAGTCGATGCCCAGGATGCCAGTCTGCGTGATCTCAAGGTAAGCTTGATCGCAGAAGTTGCACGCAATTATTTTCAATTACGCGGATTGCAAGCGCAGCTGGCTGTGGTCAAAAAGAACGTCGACAATCAGAGTCGCACCCTTGAAATCACCAACATCAAGCTTGAAAACGGCCGCGGCACAGAGCTTGATAGCGCCAGAGCCTCTGCGCAATTGGAAACGACGCGAGCTAACATCCCCCCCTTACAATCGGCGATCAATCAAGCCATCCATCGACTTGGCATACTCACCGGCCAACTGCCAGGCGCGCTCACACAAAAGCTTGCACAACCTGCGCCGCTACCCAAAATGCCCGAGATTATTCCTGTAGGCAATCCTGCAGACTTACTGCGCCGACGCCCAGACATTCGCGTTGCGGAAATGACTTTGGCGGCATCAACAGCGCGTATTGGCGTTGCTACGGCGGATCTTTTTCCGCGAGTCACGTTTGTCGGCACGATATCGCTTGAAGCAGCAACGCTATCGGGCATTGGTGCAGTAGGCTCGGAAACCTTTTCAGTCGGCCCCAAAATCAGCTGGGCGGCGCTGGACTTGGGCCGCGTCTATGCACGCATTAAAGCCGCCGATGCCCATGCCGAAGCCAGCCTGGCCCAATACCAACAAACTGTATTGAACGCATTGGAAGAAGCCGAAAACACTCTCACCGCTTATAACCAGGAACGCGCTCGCACTGAAATATTGCGCGCTGCGGCGAATGCCGGAGAAAAGGCTCAAACCCTTGCACAACTGCGTTTCAATGAGGGCATTGACGATTTCCTGACTGTACTGGATACCGAACAGCGCTTGCTGCAAGATCAAAACCAACTGGCAGCCAGTGAAACCGCATCGGCAACCACATTAGTAGCACTCTATAAAGCGCTTGGAGGGGGCTGGGAATTCACAAAATAATTGATAACTTAGCTTATGGATTTAGCTGTCTGCTAACCAGGCAAGTATCAAGCAACTCTGGCATTAACCGTGTGTTCAACTTAAAATGCCCACCTTAAAAATACAAAACTAGCGATACACGGCGCGCCAAATCCGACGCATTTCAAGCCCTGTAAGGCTCACCCACCACCGCAATGGACCTATGACTGATTTTAAACTGACACATCTCAAACAGCTGGAAGCCGAGAGCATCCATATCATCCGGGAAGTTGCTGCGGAATTTGAACGCCCGGTGATGTTGTATTCAATCGGTAAAGATTCTGCCGTTATGCTACATCTGACCATGAAAGCGTTCTATCCCGGCAAACCACCATTCCCGATGCTGCATGTAGATACCACCTGGAAATTCAAGGAAATGATCGAGTTTCGCGACAAATTGATCAAGGAACTGGGCCTGGATTTATTAGTGCATATTAATCAGGATGGCGTCGATCAAGGCATCGGCCCATTCACTCATGGCAGTAAAAAACATACTGATGTGATGAAAACTGACGGCCTCAAGCAGGCTTTGGATAAATACCAGTTTGATGCCGCTTTCGGCGGTGCTCGCCGTGATGAAGAAAAATCTCGCGCGAAAGAGAGGGTGTATTCATTCCGCGATAAAAATCATCGTTGGGACCCCAAAAATCAGCGCCCGGAATTATGGAATATCTATAACGGTAAAGTAGACAAAGGCGAAAGCATTCGCGTGTTTCCATTGTCCAACTGGACTGAACTGGATATTTGGCAATACATCCATCTTGAAAACATTCCGATTGTGCCGCTGTATTTTGCCAAAGAGCGTCCAGTAGTCGAGCGCGACGGCATGTTAATCATGGTCGATGATGAACGTATGCCCATCGGTCCCGATGAAAAAGTAGAGATGAAGAAAGTGCGTTTCCGCACTTTGGGATGTTACCCGTTGACCGGCGCAGTGGAATCTGAGGCCACGACCCTGCCGGAGATTATTCAGGAAATGCTGCTGACAACGACCTCTGAACGCCAAGGCCGCTTGATTGACCATGACCAAGCTGGATCCATGGAACAGAAAAAGCGCGAAGGCTATTTTTAATTAAGCTTGCAACCGCCACTTCATCACAGTTATTCAGAGAGCACTATGTCCCATCAATCCGATTTAATCAGTAGCGATATTAACGCGTATTTAGCGCAACACGAACGTAAGGAATTAGTCCGGTTTTTAACCTGCGGTAATGTTGATGACGGCAAAAGTACGTTGATTGGACGTTTGCTGCACGATTCCAAAATGATTTACGAAGACCAGCTGGCGGCTGTTCAGGCTGATAGTGTTAAATCCGGCACGACCGGCGCCGGTAAAATCGATTTGGCGTTGTTGGTCGATGGTTTACAGGCCGAGCGCGAACAAGGCATTACTATTGATGTGGCTTATCGTTACTTTTCGACTTCCAAACGCAAATTCATCATTGCCGATACACCAGGGCACGAACAATACACCCGAAATATGGCCACCGGCGCATCCACTTGCGATTTGGCTATTATCTTGATCGATGCTCGCTATGGTGTACAAACTCAAACCAAACGCCACAGCTTTATTGCTTCATTATTGGGCATTCAACATATTATTGTTGCCGTCAATAAAATGGATTTGGTCGAATACAGCGAAGCGACGTTCAATAAAATCAAACAAGATTACTTAACATTTACCAAAACGCTAGATTTGCATGACATTCGTTTTATCCCGATGTCGGCACTGGATGGCGACAACGTCGTCAACCCAAGTGAATCGATGGCCTGGTTTGATGGCGCACCGTTAATGGAAACCTTGAACATCATCGAAATCGCTAACGATCGCAATTTTTCCGACGCACGCTTTCCGGTGCAGTATGTGAACCGCCCCAACCTTGACTTTCGCGGCTTTTGCGGCACGATTGCATCAGGTATTTTTCGCAAAGGCGACAAGGTCACCGCGTTGCCGTCCGGTAAAAGCAGTACAGTTAAAGCCATTGTTACTTATGACGGCGAACTTGATTTAGCGTTCGCACCGATGGCAATCACCTTAACACTGGACGATGAAATTGATGTCAGTCGTGGCGATATTTTGGTAGGTAACGAGCAACAAAGCGTTGCTGTCGCCGACAAATTCAAGGCGCATGTCGTCTGGATGGCGGAACAAGCCATGACACCCGGCAAACAATATGTGATTAAACTGGCTACGCGCAGCGTTTCCGGCTCCATAGCATTGATACATCACCGCATTGATGTAAATACACTGGAACATCACGATGCCAGCGTGTTGCAATTGAATGAAATTGGTTCATGTACCTTATCGGTCAACGCGCCAGTCGTATTTGATGCTTACAAAACCCACAAGGGTACAGGCTCCTTCATCATTATCGACCGTTTGACTAATGGCACGGTTGGTGCCGGCATGATTGTTGGCATCCACGATGATGAGACAACACAACCAGTCAGCGCTGAAGAGCGTGCAGCAAGATTTAGCCAGGTGCCCACTGCAATTGCATTAACAGGTGCCAACAACCTTGAAGCGGCTTATCAACTGGAAAGAAAACTGTTTGATACCGGCCACGCCAGCACCGTTCTGGAAACACCGAATGCGGCGCTGGTACAAGCCATTAAACACGCCGGTTTGATTTGTCTGATCATTAATGGATCGGAGTTTTCAGACTTAAGCTATGACACCGAACAAAATTCGCTGGATGATATTTACAACGCATTGAAAGAGCAAAAGATCATCTATTAATCCTTATAACCTGATGGCCTTGTAAAACTACCAATGGTGGGCAAATGATACCGATTAGAGATACTGCGCCTTGTTACAACAAACCATTGGTAACTTGGGCGATTATCGTCATTTGCTCGGTCATTTTCGTGACCATGCAGTTCTTGCCGGATGATGCCAATTTTAAATTACTGTATCAATTTGGCATGGTCCCGGCGCGTTACTCAAACCCGCAATGGCCTATCAGCTTCGGCATTCCTTTTGATGGTTATTTGTCCTTTTTAACCAACCTGTTTTTGCATGGCAACTGGGGCCATTTATTGGTCAATATGTGGTTCCTGTGGATTTTTGCCGACAATATCGAAGATCGCATGGGTCGTTTGCCATTCTTGTTGTTCTATTTGATCTGCGGCTTACTAGCAACGACCATGCAATGGTTGTTTGATCCTTCGCTCAATGTGCCGGTGGTAGGTGCATCCGGGGCTATCGCCGGAGTATTGGGTGCCTACTTTTTCTTGTACCCGATGGAACGCGTGATTATCTGGGTACCGATATTTTTTTTCCCGGTGATACTGGAGGTCCCAGCCATCGCTTTTCTGGGCATTTGGGTGATATTACAACTGCACGACGCCACCACTGCGACCTTGTATCAAGAGGGCTTGCCAGCCAATGTAGCTTGGTGGGCGCATCTGGGAGGATTTATCGCCGGCACCATTTTGTATCGGTTTTTTGTTAAGCCGCTTCGTGAACAATAAGAAACCTAGCGTCACAGCCAAGCTTTTTTAAGGTATAATTTTCGCTTAAAAAGCTTCTTCAGAACTATTTAGGGTATTGGGTGATATGAATAAAGTTAATGTTGCATTGGTAAGATTGCTTCAGTTTGTGGTTTTTGTATTTTTTGTGTTCGCAGTAACTGCCTACTTTGGCGCATTGGTCTTGTTACCACTGGATTTGATCGTACTGTTGAGCAAGCTGTTATCTGTAATTGGTTTTAATGCCTTTATTGGTGCTTTGGTTGCGGCGCCTGCAGTTGGATATTTGGCATTTACCGCTTACAAAATTCCAGGCTTAGGCAGCATCCTTGTTGAGACTGGCGTGGATTTGGTAAAAACCGGCAAAGCTCGCGTTGATGCTTTCAACAGCATTGCCAGCGCAGTAAAAGCGTAAATTTTAGACACAAAAAAGGGGCCGACGATGTTTGTCGTCGGCCCCTTTTTTGTGTCTGCTATTTTTGAAAACTTCACTCAAAAAAGCGTTTGAGATAAACACCGGTATGCGACGCCGGATTCTCGGCAACCTGCTTGGGCGTTCCCTGCGCAACTAAGGTACCGCCACCACTGCCGCCTTCCGGCCCCATATCGATAATCCAGTCTGCCGTTTTAATCACATCCAAATTATGCTCAATCACGATGACGGTATTGCCGTGATCGCGCAAGGCATGCAGCACCACCAACAATTGCTTGATATCGTGAAAATGCAAGCCGGTTGTCGGCTCATCCAAAATATACAAGGTGTCGCCGGTATCGCGCTTGGATAACTCCTTGGCCAGTTTTACCCGCTGAGCTTCACCGCCCGACAAGGTGGTCGCATTCTGGCCCAGCGTGATGTAACTCAAACCTACTTCCATCAAAGTTTGTAACTTGCGCGACAGTGTCGGTATGGCGCTAAAAAACTCGGCCGCATCTTCAACCGTCATCGCCAGCACTTGATCGATGGTTTTACTTTTATAGCGAATTTCCAGCGTTTCGCGGTTGTAGCGCTTGCCATGGCACAAATCGCAATGGACAAAAATGTCCGGCAGAAAATGCATTTCCACTTTAATCACGCCGTCACCTTTACAGGCTTCACAGCGGCCACCTTTGACATTAAAACTGAAGCGACCGGGCGTATAGCCGCGCGATCGCGCCTCCGGTGTTGCAGAAAACAATTCCCTGATCGGCGTAAACAGGCCTGTATAAGTTGCGGGATTTGATCGCGGCGTGCGGCCGATCGGGCTTTGGTCAATATCGACGACTTTATCGAATTGATCTAAGCCTTCAATCGAATCACAAGGCGCAGGAATTATCCCGGCCCGATTGATCAGCCGTGCAGCATGAGCATATAAGGTGTCATTCACTAAGGTCGACTTGCCGGAGCCCGAGACGCCAGTCACACAGGTCAACAAACCAACCGGAAATGAAATATCAACATTTTTCAGGTTATTGCCATGCGCATTACGGAGCGTGATTTGCTTAGCTTTATCGTTAGCCGTTAATTTGGCAGGCACGTCGATTCTGATTTTTCCGGATAAATATTGACCAGTTAACGAGTTCTCATTGCCAAGGATATCTGCCAAAGTGCCTTGAGCGACGATCTGCCCGCCATGCACTCCAGCACCGGGACCGATATCAACGATGTGTTGCGCAGAGCGAATCGCGTCTTCGTCATGCTCGACTACAATCACTGTGTTGCCCAAGTCTCGCAGCCGGAACAAGGTGTTCAACAGCCGTTCGTTGTCGCGTTGATGCAGCCCTATCGAAGGCTCATCCAACACATACATCACGCCAACCAAGCCCGCGCCAATTTGGCTGGCCAGGCGAATGCGCTGGGCTTCACCGCCGGACAAAGTGTCGGCGCTTCTATCCAGCGTCAAATAATCCAAACCGACATTAACCAAAAATTGTAAGCGCTCCTGAATTTCTTTAACAATTTTTGCCGCCACCTCTCCGCGTTGGCCTGGCAACTCCAGTCCCTGAAAAAAGCTTAGTGAATTGCGAATCGGAAAGCTTGTGATGTGATGAATTGGCAGTTCATTCACAAATACATGTCTGGCCGCCAAATTCAGGCGAGCGCCATTACAGGTATTACAGGGCTTCTGTGATAGATATTTTGCCAGTTCATCCCGTACAGTTTGAGAGTCCGTCTCAAGATAGCGCCGCTCCATATTGGCAACGATCCCTTCAAACGGATGGCGGCGGGTTTTTGTGCTGAACTGACTGGTGCCGTGGGCGAAATCAAAAGTAATCTCTACATCACCACTACCGTACAGCAACACATCACGGATTTTTTTCGGCAATTCTGACCAAGTCACTTCCGGGTCGAATCCATAATGCTTGGCGAGCGAAATGATCAATTGATAGTAGTAAGCATTGCGCCGATCCCAGCCACGAATGGCACCGCCAGCCAGACTAATATCCGGGTTATGAATAATCAGCTCAGGATCAAAATGCTGTTTAACACCCAAGCCGTCGCAGGTTCCACACGCGCCTTTGGGGTTATTGAAGGAAAAGATGCGCGGTTCCAGTTCGGGCAGGCTATAGCCGCAATGTGGACAGGCATAGCGCTCGGAGAAAAGCAGTTGGCTATCATTATCCATACTGGCAGCAATGGCGATGCCACCCGCAATGCGTAACGCAGTTTCGAAAGATTCTGAGAGTCTAAGCGCAATGTCGTCACGAATTTTGAAGCGATCGACAATCACTTCAATCGTGTGCTTCTTTTTTAGATCCAGCGCAGGTGGTTCGTCGAGTTCACAAATCACGCCATCAATCCGGGCTCGAATAAAACCCTGACCGCGCAAATCCTCAATCAATTGAACATATTCACCTTTACGTTCGTTAATGACCGGCACCAGCAACATCCAGCGCTGATCCTGTGGCTGCCCCAGCACCATATCCACCATTTGGCTGACGGTTTGCGCTTCCAGCGATACATGATGTTCCGGGCAGCGCGGCGTGCCAGCGCGGGCATATAACAAACGTAAATAATCGTAAATTTCGGTGATGGTACCTACAGTAGAGCGCGGGTTGTGCGAAGTGGATTTTTGCTCGATAGAGATAGCCGGAGACAAGCCTTCGATGTGATCGACATCGGGCTTTTCCATCATCGATAAAAACTGCCTGGCATAAGCTGAAAGCGATTCCACATAGCGCCGCTGGCCTTCGGCATAGATGGTATCAAACGCTAGAGACGATTTGCCGGAGCCGGAAAGGCCGGTAATGACTATCAGTGCATCACGGGGTAAATCAAGATCGATGTTTTTTAGATTATGGGTGCGCGCGCCGCGGATACTAATGGTGTCCATTAACTCATTCCAATCAATAAATCTGACCGGCTAATATACGGTTAAAGCTGTGCTAAAACAAACACCGAGGGCAGAAGAATAAGCCCCCCGAACACGATTGCCGTGTCGGAGGGCTGTGTTGCCGCTTATTTCAGATTAGGGCAATCGATGTAGCTTGGATGAGTCGTACTGATTGTGACAATACGGTTTTCCTGGTTTGGTGTTTTATCGGGCCCAGGGCCTTCGCCTATGGATTTAATATTGAGTTGCTCTGCCTTAGCCCCGTGCTCAATCAGCAGTTTTTTAACCGATTCTGCCCGTTTATCAGACAAATGTTGGTTACTGGTTGACGAGCCTACCGTATCAGCCGAGGCAATTAAATCTGCTTTTGCATCTGGATGCTCATGCAGATAGTGACCTATATGACCGATACCGACATCATTGATTTTAAACGGTGTCGCGATGCCGGTTTTAAAATAGGCGGCAACATGATGGACATCTTCGTGTTGATGATGATTAGGACCGTGAACTTCAGTCAACCATTGACATAACTCTTTTTCTGATTCCAGACGATGATGAGCTGCTTCTTTAGCAGCATCCAGTGCTTTTTGCTGTTCATCGATGTTCCAGTAATAATCTTTTTCCCAATGTTTCAAAATGCGATTGGCAGTTTTCAACTTTTCTTCCGCCAATTCCTCATGGCGTAACGATTGACCATAATGTCCACTGTAAGCGGCGTCAATTTCTGATTTGAGAGCGGATGTGTCTTTTTTCGGTGTTGCACAGCCAACCAGGGATGCAGCCAGAACCACAAGCGGCAGACAAATATATCTAGTTTTCATAGTGTTATCCTCGTAATCAAATGGTCTCAGTGGTTTACTTGCCGTTATCTAACGGGCCGTAATGAGTCCAATAGCCGGGGTAATGCAGGCCGAAGTAACGAGTATCCTCGCTAAAGCGCTCCCAGACATAAGGCGGAGTAATAAAATCATCACTGGGTATCGGCGAGGATAGCAACTCCGCAACGCCAACTAATGTGCGACTAACCGTATGCCCTACACCGCGTAACGTACCCCAGGTTAATCCGACAAAAATATTTTGCTCTTTACTGATGTTGACAATGTTTTTGGGCAATTCGATAAAACCAGTGCCTATGTTAAAAAAGCCCTGATTCACTTTAGAGGTAAAGCCCGCCAGATAACTCTGTTCTTCCTCTGCATTAGCCACGGAACTCGCCAAAAGCGCACTGGTTAAAACGCAGGCGGTAAATAATTTACTTATTCTCATTGTATTACTCCCCTTGTGTTGCATTTTAATCCCCGTTATTGCTAACGGGGGACGAAAAACACTTGCAGAACAACACTAAACCAGAGCTAACAGATAGTCAAATAACTTACCTTAAGTAAGTTATTTAAAGGATTTGGAGAGATGGCGAGCCGCTATGGGCAAAGACGCGAAAGCCACAACATCATGTTTTATTGGGCATAGTAAGTAAACTAGATGATGAAAATTATGCAAAAGGCTAAACCTTTAAAACACTGCCACCTTCGTTTCTTGCGCTGGCAACAACAAAACTAAGCTTGTCGTTGTCTGAAAATTTTGCTCCGGCTTCTGCAACCAAGCGTTCAGCCAGATGTTGATTGGCTACCGCGCAAAATCCGGTCGGCCCCCATGAGGTTTGCCCGATCGCAACCGCGCCCTGTTGTGCGAACCAATGTATGGCCTTGGCCACTTCTGCACTGGCAAACACACCCCCCTGAGCTGTGGCAAAATGCTCACCCACCGATTTTTGCAATTGACTGATGGTATCGCCAAATTGCTGGAGATTTTGCTCGGCCACTGCAGGCAAACCTTGCATCAGCAATAGATAACACAGGCGTGCTGCTTCCAAATGCGAAAATGTCGGCAGTGCTTTAAACGCCTGTACTTCTTGCTGACCATGCAAGCCCTGCCCCCGCTCATCAAAAACCAGAATAAATCGCCAATCTTCGGGCACAGGCAATCGCGACAACACAGGCGGTGTCACAGTATGTTCTCCACGACCACCATCGACCACCAGCCCCCCTTGTTCGAACACGCCAATACCAATCCCGGAACGCCGTCCACGATCAGTCAGCGCCGCAATATCCCGAATGCTTAAACCTAAGTTGTAATACGCATTTAAACCAAGACCGATCGCCAAGGACATTTGCGTGCCAGAACCCAAGCCAACATGCTCAGGAATTGCAGATTCGATAGAAATATTCAGTTGATCGGATACATGTAAAGCATCAGCCAGCAAGGTAAGACATTTTTCAGCGCGTTGCGCACAAGGTCCGGAAACACTCCGCTGTTCAGCGTGAGTAATTGTCAGTCGAGTGCTAATTTCATTAAGTGCAACGCCTATGCTGCCGAAATGGCGACCAAGAGACCCGCTTAAATCGATAAAGCCCATGTGCAATCTGGCGGGAGCGATGACGGTGATTTTTGAATGTTCGGCTATCAAAATTGAAGTGTGTAGTAACGCATAAGAGTGGCCGGATTATACATCAACCGACTATGCCCGGCTAACCGCCAGCGCCAACTCGACTAAATCATTTACAACCCAGTTACTCTGCTTGGCAGCTTGCGCGTCGATCGAAAAAGTTGAAGGCACATAAACACAAAACGCTCCGGCATTGACTGCAGCAGCAACGCCTGTCGGCGAATCTTCAATGACCAAGCACTGCTTAATATCTGCCTGTAAACAGGCTGCCGTATGCAGATAAATATCAGGAGCAGGTTTGCCATGTTGAACATCATCGCAGGTCACTATCAGTGGGAATAAGTCTTTGAGCCCTGCCAGCGCCAGGCATTCATGGGCGTTAATCTTCGGACTATTGGTCGCCAGGGCAAAAGGTAGTGCCTGCTGTTTGATGATATTTAAGAGTTGGGCAAACCCCGCTTTGACAGCAATCCCATCTTTTTCAACATTCGCCCGCCAATGGCTCGCGCTTAACTGGTTAAACGCAGCCAAATCAAAGTCGGCACCGCAGTGCGCCAGCATTAGCCGTTCTACGTCAGCATGCTGCAAACCGGATATGGCTTGACCAAAATCATCACCCAGCTCAAACCCCATCCCCTCAGCCGTTTGCTGCCAGGCCTTGATATAAGTGCTTTCGGTATCCAACACCAAGCCGTCCATATCGAAGATAACCGCGGCAAAATCAGCCAAATCGATCATGACAACACTTTAATAAATTCACCGCGCGCTTCCCGACTGGAACCAACCACAATACGTTGATGGCCTTGTGACGATTGCTCCAGCATCCCGGACACCAACACCGTTTCACCGCATAAGGCCTGACCGGTGTATGTTGCGGTAAAGCTGACTATCGAGATAATATGTTCATGATCGATTTTGAATTCAGCCGGATAGTCAAAGCCGTAAGTGTCATCAATAACCTGGCATTGCAACGTGATCGGGCCGACTTTTTGGTAACCCTCGACATGATCGATTGTCTGATTACAAATAAAATTCAAATCGAATTTCCTGCCGTTAATCATGGCTTTGTTCGCCTTGCGCTGCTCATGCCACACATACTCATCAAAACTTAACTCACAATCACGGCGATTATAAGAATCCTGCCAGTCTCGATCAGTTAAATCCTGTAGTTTGCCATCAGCGATTAATCCGGCAGTCACTGCGCGGCATTGATGAAAAACATCTCGCCCGTAACACACCACATCAATATCCGAGCTTTGCTTTTGCACACCAATCAGCAAGGAGCCGGTAATGCCGATATTGGCTAAATTCAGTCCGTGTTGCTGAAACAAAATCGCCAGACTAAGTAAATCCTGCTCAACCGGATCATGATTATCAGCCTGCAACAACTGCTGAAATCGTTGTTTCGGCTGATGGTGTTTGGAGATTTTTTCCTTTGAAACAGCATGCAAATGCGCATCCAACACCTGCGAATAATGTAAATAGTGTGGATGATGCTGCTTAAGAAAATCGTTGGCCACGTCGGTATCGACTTTGCGCCAGCTATCTTGGTGCGGTACATAGCGCAAGAAACACAGCACTTTGTCGGCTTCCATGCCCTGCCCGACAACGGCAAATACCAAGCCTTCGGCGGTCTCAATAAAATCTTTGGCGACAAACATCTGCTCACTCACTGGATTAAAAATCAGAGTAATTTTAACACGCAAAGTTAATGAAATTGCTGGGCTGGTTTAATTCAGGTTCAGCAAACTATGCTAATCTGCCGGCACTGTAAAATAACGGGGGTAACGTCATGGATACACTCAATCAACTTTCTGCAACCCTGGCCTTAACAATGGGTCTGGCCTGGGCCAGCGGTATAAATCTTTACGCCACACTATTCACTTTGGGTTATCTGGCCAACACCGGCAACATCACCCTGCCCGCCGATTTACAGATCGTCGCAGACCCGATGGTCATGGGTGCAGCCGGCCTGATGTATTGCATCGAGTTTTTTGCCGACAAAGTCCCCGGCGTAGATACCGGTTGGGATGCCCTGCATACCTTTGTCAGAATTCCTGCCGGTGCAATGCTGGCGGCCGGCGCGATCGGTGATTTGAATCCTGTCGTTGAACTGACTGCGGCGATTTTGGGCGGGGGCATGGCGGCCACCTCACATGCCACGAAGGCCGGAACTCGGGTGTTAATCAATACATCCCCCGAACCCTTTAGTAATTGGCTGGCATCAGTCGGTGAAGATATTGTGGTAGTCACCGGTGTCTGGGCGTGTATCAACCATCCTGTGCTTTTTATAATTGCATTGATTATGTTTGTCGCCCTCGCCATCTGGCTGCTGCCACGCATCTGGAGCGGCATTAAAAAGGTCTTCCGTTTCATTGGAAAACTATTTGGGCAACAAGAAAACACACTTCCAAGACTCAATCCGCCCCAATAAAAGATTGACTGAATCTTAATAATCGAGTCTAATGGCGCTCTTTTTGCAGGTACGCCCAGGTAGCTCAGTCGGTAGAGCAGAGGACTGAAAATCCTCGTGTCGACGGTTCGATTCCGCCCCTGGGCACCACCTCAAAATGAACACCGCATCAATTGCCCAGGTAGCTCAGTCGGTAGAGCAGAGGACTGAAAATCCTCGTGTCGACGGTTCGATTCCGCCCCTGGGCACCATGAATATTTAAAAACCGACTCTAAGTCGGTTTTTTTATGCCCGTTAGTTTTTGCTTTTACTAATATTCATTAATTCGGGCGAACACTAAAATATTGCATTTGTATGGCCTTGAAAAACTATCCGAGGTGAGTTGACATCGTCTAAAATGCGCCCTTTTTTCGGCATTTCTGACTATGACTAAAGATATTCGCATTGAAAGATGGAGCGGTGCGGCACTGGAGAAGTTTATTCCGGAGCTTGCCAGGCTTAGAATCGAGGTATTTCGGGACTTTCCTTATTTGTATGACGGGGATTATGAGTACGAAAAAAAATACCTGCAGACCTATGTCAATAATCCTGAGAGCGTTATCGTGCTGGCCTTGGATGGTGACGCCGTAGTCGGCGCCTCCACCGCACTGCCGATGAAGTTTGAAACCGATGAACTTAAAAGACCGTTTCTTGAAAACGGCTACGATCTTGACGATGTGTTTTATTGCAGCGAGTCGGTGTTAAATAAAAACTACCGCGGCTTGGGTATTGGCGTACGCTTTTTCGAACAGCGTGAAGCCCATGCCGAAGATTTGGGCGGCTTTAAGCACATCACTTTTTGCTGCGTAGAACGCCCTATCGACCACCCTCGCCGTCCGGCGGATTACGTGCCTCTGGATCAATTCTGGAATAAACGCGGTTATGTCAAACATCCGGAATTAAGAACTGAATACATATGGAAAGATTTGGACGACGCCGAGGAAACCCCTAAACCCATGACCTTTTGGCTTAAACATGAACGTTAAAATCGCCACCGCACAATACGACATTAGCTTTCTTGATAGCTGGCAGGATTATCAAACCAAAGTTGAGCGCTGGGTAGAATACGCTGTCAGTCAGCAGGCAAAAATATTGCTGTTTCCTGAGTATGCCAGCATGGAACTTGCATCGCTATTCGGTCAGGAGGTTTACTCTTCTTTAAGCAAGCAATTACTGGCCCTGCAATCACTTCTGGATGACTACATCAAGCTTTATCAGGGCTTGGCGCAAAAGCATCAATGTTACATTCAGGCAGGCACATTTCCGGTGGAAATTGAGCCGGAGGTATATCGTAACCGAGCCTATTTGTTCTGGCCGGACGGCCGATTTGATTTTCAAGACAAGATCATGATGACGCGTTTTGAAAACGAGCAGTGGCTGATCAAAAAAGGCCAGGAACTTAAGTGCTTTGATACCGAGTTTGGCAAAGTAGCGATAAATATTTGTTACGACAGCGAGTTTCCACTACTGGCAAGAAAACAGGCAGAAGCGGGTGCCACATTGATTCTGGTGCCTAGCTGTACAGACACTGTGGCGGGTTTTCATCGGGTTAAAATTGGTTGCCAGGCAAGAGCTCTAGAAAATCAATGCTATGTCGTCCAGGCATGTTTGGTGGGAGAAGCGCCTTGGTCGGAAGCCGTGGATATTAATGTCGGTTCGGCGGGCGTTTATACACCTGTAGACCGAGGTTTTCCCGATAATGGGATTCTAGTTTCCGGTGTGTTAAACAAGGTGGAATGGGTGTTCGCAGAGCTTGAACTCGCTTCCGTTACTACCGTTCGTGAACAAGGACAGGTTTTTAACTATCGGGATTGGCCGTTACAACAAGCCGCTGTTTAGCTAAAAATTGATTCAAAGGAATAGCCATTTACTGTGAGTATTTCTTTGAGTCTTTTTAAGCCATCCATTTGAATCTGTCTTACACGCTCGCGCGTTACATTTAACTCCAGCGCTACCTGCTCCAGAGTGGCATCATCATAACCACACAGACCATAACGACGGCAAATTACTTCGCGCTGTTTTTCAGGCAGCTGAAATACCCAATTGGTAATGTTTGCCTTGATGCCGTCTTCTTGAATTTTTTCGTCATGCGCTTTGGAATGGTCATCAGAGATGGAATCAACCAAAGGCTTGTCAAAATCCTTACCACCGGGAATGTCTATTGAAGTCACCCGCTCATTTAACCTGAGCATTTTTTCGACCTTGCTGACCGGTTTATCAAGGTGAACGGCAATTTCTTCGGCAGTGGGTTCGTGGTCAAGCAACTGAGTCAGATGACGCTGTGCTTTGAGATAGGTATTCATTTCTTTGACGATATGAATCGGCAACCGAATGGTTCGGGTTTGATTCATGATCGCGCGTTCGATCGTTTGCCTGATCCACCAAGTCGCATAGGTTGAAAATCTGAAACCACGATCAGGATCAAATTTTTCTACAGCTCTGATTAAGCCTAAGTTACCTTCATTGATTAAATCGAGCAGTGGAAGACCACGATTTAAATACCGACGTGAGATTTTCACCACAAGTCGTAAATTACTTTCAATCATCACTTTGCGGGCGCTTTCATCGCCTTGCAAGGCTTTTTTACCGTAGATTTTTTCTTCATCTGCAGTCAACAACTTAGACTTGGCCAGTTCATTAAGATAAACGCGGGTAGCATCCATCTCAGTATCACGACGGCTTTCAATAGCAATTGTCGAGTCGACATCTAAAGCCTCAACCACATCAACAGAAACCTCTAGCGCATCAGGATCAGCCTCGACATCCTCATCAACTTCACCTACGAAAGCAAAGTCATCATCAAATGATACACACATATCATTGTTTGTGGGTTCAACTAGCTCTTCTTTCATAATAGCCTCTAGTGTTTACTGCCCGATCCGAGGGACTTTTACTTCTTTGATAAAAAATTAATTGGATCTAATGGCTTGCCATTTTTTCTGATCTCAAAATGCAATGCTGGTCGTTTCGATCCGATTTGTCCAATTTCGGCGACAGCTTGGCCTTTATTTACGACGTCCCCTTCGGCCACAAGTAATCGGCTATTGTTCCCATAAGCGCTTAAATATAATTCATTGTGTTTAATAATCAGCAAATTGCCGTAGCCCAGCAAACCTTGCCCACTATACACCACCTTACCTGCTTCGGCAGCCGTCACCTGCTGCCCCGAACTTCCGGCAATATCAATCCCTTTATTATGTGCTTGGGAAAACGCTTTTAACACTTTTCCCTTCACCGGCCACTGAAAGTTTAACTTTAACACTTTTTCATTATCAATTGAAATAGTTGATTTTTTTTCTTCAGCGACCAATGTTTTTTCAGTAACAACCTCTTCAATTGGTTTTTTGTTTGTCGATTTATTTGCGATAACCTGAGGCTTTTCAACCGGCAAAAAAACTTGTTTTGGTGAGCTTGTTTTGTTTTTGATACTGCTTGCCTGATTTTTGCCTTCAGTTAAGGGATTAGGGGCAAACAGTTTAATTTGTTGCCCGGCTTTCAATAGATAAGGAGGATGTAAATTATTCCATTGTGCCAACACCCGAACGTCCAGACCTACGTTTGCGCTAATGGCTGCAAGTGTTTCGCCTGGCTGTACCTGATGGTAACGACCATGATCTTTCTGAGTTTCAGGAAAATACGCAGTAACTGGCGCGAAGTTTGGCTGATTGGCACAACCGCTTACCAATGTAAAAAGCATTAACTTTAAAAAAAACGTTGGTTTGCAGTAAGAACGCTTCATCGTCAATTATTTAGATAATAAAATTTTTTTAGCCGAATTAATTTTAGCCGCCAGATAATCTGAGCCACC
>JABFRC010000336.1 GCA_013141375.1 Methylococcaceae bacterium
GTAATAGTCTTTGTATTCCATCTAGTTGCTCCTCAACAATAAAGCGGACCCCATCGTCCAGACAAATATTCAGCCAGTCAAGTAGGAAGCATCCCATGCACCGAATAATTCGTAAGATGGGTAGAGCGTAGTGAAAACCCATCAAAAACGTTAGCTTTTTATTTCGTTACAACCAACAGCTTAATCCCGATTCAAAGCCGCTGCGGCATCTTGCTCGTGACCGGCCAGATGCGCATCGCGTGGTGGCAATACGTCGGCGACGGCTTCCAAACGCTTCCAGGCTGGGGCCGGTGTTTCGCAATGTACTTTGGGAACGAATACCGATTCTTCCACCAGGGTCATTTTGTGAATATAGCGCGGACAATTGGGGAATATTCTCCTGAGTTTGACCCGTATCACCAGTTGCGCTTCGGGCCAATCGGCCAACAAGGGATCGTTGTCTTGAATAAAGGCGCTGCCGCTAACACGTAAGCGGGCCTGGCGTTGAAAATCCACAAACAACAGGCTGACAGGCGAGTTGATCAAGGCATTGCCGGCAGACAGATACATACCGCTGCCGTCGTAGAGCGGGAATGCCAGCGTCTGTTCGTCTAATACCTTTACCAGGCCGACGCTACCGCCTTTGTATGAACAGTCGGGGCGTCCCTCGTTATCGACAGTGGCCAGAAAAAACATGTTCTGCGCTTCTATAAATGCCTTATCTTCCGGGCTGACTTGCTCACTGACAATCGCCTCCACCAAACGATCTGCCAAGGGCCGGGTTTCAAAACGGTCTTGTAGTTGACGGCTGCCTTCATGATAAAAATCGGTCATTACATGCTCCTGGATAGTGATTTAATTTGAGTTGTTCAGGTGGTTTGCTATCAGCATGCTGGCCGCTTGCTTGGCTTGCTCAGCTGAGCCGGAATGACGCTTCATTTGCTCGGATACGATTGCGCCCTCAACGAGCAGGCTTAATTGCAAAGCCAGACTGTCTGGTGATTTGATACCACACTGCCTGGCCAAATCGCTCATATAGCTTCGAAATTGATCGTAAAACTCCGCAGATACCTGATGCACTGGATTGCCTTCAACAGGAAATTCCGCTGCCGCATTGATGAATGCGCAGCCGCGAAATTCCGGAATTTCCAGCCATTCGCCGATGACATCGAAAACGGCCAGCAACTTATCTTTGGGTTGATGTGCTTTGTTATCGATCTGTGCAACGAACCAAGACCTGAAGTCTTCGTCTCGTTTGCGCAGAAAAGCGACCACCAAATCGTCTTTGGAAGGGAAGTGGCTATAGAGCGTCATCTTGTTAGAGCCAGCCAGTTTGGCAATAGCATCAACTCCCGTGGCTTTGATGCCTTGGCTATAAAACAGCTCGGATGCGGCTTGCAGGATGCGGTCTCGCGGCTTATTTTCCATGTGGATTATCGAAGATAAAAGCAGATTGACACTATACTCATTGGTCGGTAATATTTCAAGCTTACCGGTCAGTAAGTTTTGTCGGTAATTTACTTTTAACCTAATAATGAAAGAGAGGCGTTATGGAAGTTTTACTAATAGGGGCGGTTGCCTGTATGACAGCACTAATTCTATCGGCATGGCTGATGACGTTTGCCCGTTGGTTTCCGATTGACGGTATCGACAGCAAGTTTTTGGTTGATTACAAAACCATGATCAGAGCGCATGTCGACTATGCACTGATGGCGTTGTTTAATTTGGGTTTTTATGGTGCCGGCATTGAATTGCCGGTTATTGCTTGCTGGTGTGTGGCAATAGGTGGTTTCGCTAATCCGACCGTGTTTACGATTGCAGCGTTTGATCCGGATTTTTGGAATAAAACCAAATGGAAAGTATATACAGCCTTGAGTTTTGCGATTACAACGATTGGTTTTATCTGGGTGGGAATTGCTTTACTGAAACATGCTTTGTAAACGTTACCTTGCCATGCGCAAGATGGGTGAATTGAGCAATAGCCACTTGTGCCCTTGATGCCACACTTGCAATGTTTTTGGCGACTTTTTGAAATTCTTTCGCCGTGGTCAATTGCTCTGGAAAACCTTTCTTTCAACATATTGCATCGATTTGCGTTCGACAAGATTGACGGTAAAAAAACCCATGACTTTCGGACTATAAAATCGACGGCGTCCGGTCATGGTTTATTTGAAACTCAAACGATGCGCCTCCTAAGGTCGGCACATCTTATTTGGCGCACCTTATCAGGTTGGCGTGGGTTTGGCTGGAATTAGTTTGCTGATATCAGATCAAGCGGCTTTTTAAATAACGCTGAATGTTCATGTCGAGTTGGAAGTCCCAGTCGGGCACCCACTTTGCCGCAGCAAAGTGTCCCGGCAGCACTGGCGTAGCGCAGAAGTTCAAGCCAATCCAACTCGGCAGCAAGGGCGGCGGCAAAAGCACCGTGGAAAGCATCGCCGGCACCCGTGGTATCAATTGCATTAATCGGATACGCAGATAAAGCGCCGCACTCACTTCCTCTCTGCCAAATCAAGCCTCTTTCACCGAGAGTGATGACGACAACCGGAGCGATTAAGGCCATTTGGCTCAATGCCGTGAGTTCATCACCTGCCAGCTGGCAAGCAAACTTTTCCGAACAAACCAGATAATCAACCTTATTCATCAACGCGCGTGTGCCGTCATGCACTGATCCGGCATCTAAAACGGTCGGGATTTTTTGCTTGCGTGCCTGCTCAGCCAGCGGCAAGGAAACATGAGCTTCATGGCCGTCAAATAAAATCACTTTGGGTTTGATTGAGGAAAAATCGATGGCTGCTGCAGCTAAGGCCTTGGTATCGCCTTTGTAATTGATCAACGCGCGCTTACCATCCGGCTTAACAATGATGGTTGAAAGTGGCGTCGGCAAGGTGCCCCTAACGACACATCGTGTATCGACGCCTTCATCAGCTAACTCTTGGAAATGTTTTTCGCCGTATAAATCATGACTTAGATAGCCGGCATAAGCCGCTTGATAGCCCAACCGGGCAACCGTGACAGCGGCATTGGCTGCAGGACCGCCGCCACAGGCCAACAAGTCATCGGCAACTATCTTTTCATCGTCTGCGGGATGCTGGGGCACCGAGAAGATAAGATCATAAGAAGCATGACCTACACACAACACATCAACGCTAATCTGAGCGCTCATATTTATGCCTTATCTTCTGCGTCCGCCACCCAATAACGAGCCCAACACACCACGCACAATCTGCCTGCCGACCTCCTGACCGATAGTGCGAGCGGCGCTTTTGGCAACCGTTTCCAAGACACTTTGGCGACCTCGACCAGCGCCACTCGATCCCGTGGCACTTTCAAGAATGCCACCCCAATCAATGCCGGAATCAGCAGCCGGTGATGTAGACTGGGTGGCACGCCCTTTAAGAATTTCATAAGCCGATTCGCGATCGACCTGTTTCTCATAATGGCCGAAAATGACCGAGCTTTGGATGCTTTCCTGGCGTTCGGCATCGCTGACTGGACCAATACGCGAACAGGGCGGCTTGATCAGTGCCCGTTCAACCGGTGCGGGTGTACCTTTTTCATCCAAAACCGACACCAATGCCTCGCCGACGCCCAGCTCGGTAATGGCCGTTTCCACATTGATTTTCGGATTAGCTCTAAAGGTTTCGGCAGCAGCTTTTACGGCTTTTTGGTCGCGCGGAGTAAATGCCCGTAAGGCATGCTGGACGCGATTGCCGAGCTGACCAAGGATTACGTCGGGAATATCTAACGGATTTTGGCTGACAAAATAAATACCGACACCTTTGGAGCGAATCAGCCGCACTACTTGTTCAATTTTTTGCAGTAAAGCCGCGGGTGCATCATTAAACAGCAAATGTGCTTCGTCGAAAAAGAACACCAGTTTCGGTTTGTCGAGATCGCCAACTTCCGGCAGGTTTTCAAACAATTCCGACAGCAGCCACAGCAATAAGGTTGCGTAAACTCGGGGCGAGTTATACAGGGTGTCGGCGGCCAGGATATTGATTACGCCGCGGCCGCCATCGGTTTGCAGCAAGTCGTTAAAATCCAGAGCCGGTTCGCCGAACAGATTCTCACCGCCCTCGTGCTCCAGCTGCAATAATCCACGTTGAATAGCACCAACACTGGCCGCCGAAATGTTGCCGTATTCACTTGCCAACTCGGCCGCATTTTCAGAAGCATATTGGAGCAAGGCGCGCAGATCTTTCAAATCCAGCAATAACCAGCCATTGTCATCGGCTAATTTAAATGCCGCTGTCAGTACACCGCCTTGTACATCGTTAAGATTCAACATGCTGGCCAGCAACAACGGACCCATTTCCGATACGGTCGAACGTAATGGATGGCCTTTTTTACCGAACACATCCCAAAACACTACGGGAGCGGCAGCATAGCTGAAACCCTCAATCCCCAGTTCGGCAACGCGTGCTTCAACTTTAGCATTATCGCCGCCCACTCGACTCATGCCTGACAAATCGCCTTTTACATCCGCCATGAATACCGGCACACCGATTTGCGAAAAGGCTTCAGCCAAGGTTTGCAAGGTTATGGTCTTGCCGGTGCCGGTTGCTCCGGCAACCAAACCGTGGCGGTTAGCCATCGCGGGCAGCAGATTTAAATCGATACCGGCGGATCTGGCGATAAGGAGTGGTTCCGTCATGAATAATCTCTAAAAATATCCAAACAAAAATGCTTAACCGGCTTGCTGTTCGATCGCTTCTGCTTTATCCACCGACCATAATTTTTCCAGTTGATAAAACTCTCTGGCTTGCTGGGTCATGGCATGAACAATGACATCGCCTAAATCAAGAAGCACCCAGTCCGAAGTTAAATCGCCTTCCAAACCCAAGGGTTTGATATCGAATTCTTTGAGCTTTAGCTCCACATGATCGCATAAGGATTTGAGATGACGACCGGATGTGCCGGTCACAACGACCATATAATCGGTAAAACTGGTTTTGCCGCGCACATCTAAGGTAGTGATGGTTTGGCCTTTAGTTTCATCCAATACGGTCTGGACTGTTTTTAAAATTTCTTCTGTTTGCATTCAAATTCCTGAAATTCGGAGATTAATGGGTCTGATAAAGACGGTTCTGATGAATGTATTTTATGACACCATCAGGTAATAAAAAACGAGGAGATTGTTTTCGGGCAATCATTTCTCTAATTGCAGTAGCTGAAATATCCAGTTGCGTAACCGGCTGAAAAAACACCCGGCCTGCCAAACTGCTGGATAACTCAGATTGATTAACGACCAAGCGAGCTAAAAAAAATGTATCAACATTAGCAAGCGCATAACCAGGCCTGATCAAGACCACAACATGGGCAAAGTCGAACAACTCTTGCCAACGGTGCCAGCTCAATAGTTTTTCAAAGGCATCGCTACCGATGAAAAGCAAAAGGGGGTGTTTTGGAAAATCCTCTCGCAAAGATTGAAGGGTATCAACCATATACGAAGGCCCGTCCCTGTTTAATTCACGGGCATCTACAACCAAACCCGACTGGTCTTGGATGGCGATTTGTAACATATCCAGCCGCATTGTCGGCGTAGCATCTGGCTGATCTCGATGCGGCGGAAGCTTACACGGTATCAGTCTGACTTCATCCAATCCAAACAATTCTTTGACTTCCAATGCCGAACGCAAATGCCCGTAATGCACCGGATCAAAGGTGCCGCCGAAAACACCAATCATTTACTGGCGAATATGACCATCGCCCAGCACGATGTATTTCAACGAAGTCAGGCCTTTTAAGCCTACCGGGCCACGCGCATGCAACTTGTCGGTGCTGATGCCGATTTCTGCACCTAAACCGTACTCAAAGCCATCGGCAAAGCGGGTTGAGGCATTGACCATCACCGAGCTGGAATCGACCTCGCGTAAAAAACGCCGGGCCAACGTGTAATCTTCGGTCACGATAGCCTCGGTATGCGCGGAACTGTATTTGTTGATGTGTGCGATAGCTTCATCAATTCCGTCGACGATATGAATGGATAATATCGGCGCCAGATATTCAGTATGCCAGTCTGCTTCTGTGGCCCGCACAGCTTGAGGAAGCAACGAACAGGTTTTTGCACACCCGCGTAACTCGACACCTTTTTCCAGATACTCAGCCGCCAACAACGGCAATATCTTGGGAGCGATGCTTTCTGCGACCAGCAAGGTTTCCATGGCATTACAAACACCATATCGATGCGTTTTGGCATTGACGGCAACGGCGATGGCTTTATCGATATCGGCTTTATCGTCGATATAGACATGGCAAATACCATCGAGATGCTTAATTACCGGAATGGTCGCGTTGTTGGCAATACGCTCAATTAAGCTTTTTCCGCCGCGAGGCACAATCACATCGACGTATTGATTCATTGTGATCAATTCACCGACTGCCGCACGGTCTGCAGTTGCGACGACTTGCACGGCAGTCTTTGGTAAACCCGACGCAGCCAATCCTTCGCTAATGCAAGCAGCTATCGCTTGATTAGAGTGAATGGACTCTGAGCCGCCACGCAAAATACAGGCATTACCGGCTTTAAGACACAAAGCGGCGGCGTCGATGGTCACATTCGGTCGGGATTCGTAAATTATTCCTATCACGCCCAAGGGCACGCGCATTTGTCCTACCTGGATACCGCTGGGACGGTAGCTTAAATCAGAAATCTCCCCCACCGGATCAGGTAAAGCCGCCACCTGTTTCAAGCCTTCAACCATCGCTTGAATGCTTTTAGTGGTTAAGGCCAAACGATCAATTGACGCAGCATCCAAACCGTTTTGATTAGCGGCGGTTAAATCTTTGGCATTTTCGGCAATCAACACATCGCAATTGTTTTCAATAATTTCAGCAATCTTTAATAACGCTGCATTCTTTTTGCCAGACTCGGCGCGACTGATTTCTCGACCCGCTATACGTGCCTGCTCGCCCAAATCTTGCATGTATTGCTTAATGTCCATTAAATCCTCACTATCGGCATCGTCTTAATGGTTGCCATTGTATAGGCTAAGGCTGGGCATTAACAGGACTTGACAAATCGGCATCAAGGTTAATTTTTAACAACTAAATTCGAAAATCAATAACATAGCGGTTTATCCACAAAATCTGTGGATAAGTTTGTGTAAAACTTATTTTTAAACAGGCCCAGACCTTGTAAAACAAAGGCTGAGCACAGTTTGTATTATTTTTACACAAGCCACCAATATAATTAAAAATCAATGACTTATAGTGAAA
>JABFRC010000167.1 GCA_013141375.1 Methylococcaceae bacterium
AACCAAGCACCGCAATGGATACTGCCGCTCCGGGACTGCCTGGACAACCAGCAGCACCGGCTAAAAAATAAGCTTTGCCCATCAGCAGCCGCACTTCTTGTGGGAGCGGTTGCTGATTTATGTTGGTGGAACGTTACCTTATTATCTCCCCATGCTATATTGATGCCTAATTCCTAAGTTAACTTGGCTAAATTGCTTTAGTAATTAACGGGAGCAACGGATATGGGTAATAACCTTTATGAGGATCATTGGCCTGATATAGATACTGCGTTATATAACCGATCAGCTAAGTTATTTAATGCAGTAAAAAACATTTTAGGCGTCAAGTTAGCCTTGCATGCCGATCCGCAAATACTCCAAGGTGACATTTTTTTATTTAACCATTTTTCCCGCTTTGAAACTTTTATCCCACAGCTCTTGATTTATGAAAAAACCGGTGCGTACAGCTGCGCTATTGCTGCCGGAGAGTTTTTTAAAGAAGATACCGTATTATCCCGTTATTTAAAACATGTTGGGGTTTTTCCCCACGATCATCAGCGTTTGTTTGCTCAGTTGGCTGCGCAAATTTTACGTGGTCGTAAGGTCATCATTTTTCCTGAGGGTGGCATGGTCAAAGACCATCGGGTTATAGATAAACAAGGTCAGTACAGTATTTTTTCCCGCATTACCGGAAATCGTCGAAAGCAACACACAGGTGCCGCGATTTTAGGTCAAGGTGTCGAAGCATTTAAAGCCGCGATTCGTTATGCACACCAGCAAGAGAACGAAGAGCTGTTGCTGCGCTGGAAAGAAGAGTTGCACTTTGACAATTTCGATCAGCTTCTGGCATCCGCAAATAAACCCACACGTATTGTCCCTGCAAACATCACCTTTTATCCAATTCGCGCCTCGGAAAACTTGTTATTCAAAAGCGTAGAGTTGTTTTCAGAAAACTTGAGCCTGCGGCAGACCGAAGAACTATTGATTGAAGGTAATATCATTCTTAAAAATACAGATATGGATATTCGTATGGGTAGTTTAGTAAACCCTTGCTGTGTATGGGATTGGCGTACTCACTATTTAATGAGCCGGGTAGCACCGCAAATTAAATCTGTCGATGATGTATTTGCACTGCGAGACAGCAACAAAACCTGGAGCCAACGTCTTTTGGGGCGGTATTTTGTTAACAATGCCGACTGTGCCCGAGATCAATATATGAAGGAGATGTATAGCAATCTCACTGTCAACTTAAGTCACTTGGCGTCAACGTTGATTATGCATTTTCTCAGCCAAGGTCAGACGCTGGTTGATAAAAATCTGTTCTATAGTGTTTTGTATATTGCCATCAAAAGGTTACAAGTTTCTTCTGATGTTCATTTGCACAGAAGTTTACTTAATCCTGATGACTACAGCGACTTGTTAAAACTCTGTAATAGACGATTTGATTATTTTATTCATGCCGCCATTGATGCTGAACTTATTCAGGATAAAGGCAATAGCTATCAGTTTTTACCTAAGTTGCGCGCCGATTTTGATTTCGACAGCATTCGTCTGGAAAACCCAATTGCTGTCTATTACTATGAAGCTGAACCAATTCACTTAATCCGCGACATACTGGTATCTGCGATTGATGAGTTTGCGATTATTAATCCACGTCAATTAGCTGTTTGGCATTTTGATGATGAGTTTCGTAGCTTGGCGCTGGAAAAAAAATTCTATACAAAGCCTCAATTTAACGAGATTAACCAGCAGGAAACCGCGACTGCAGATTCTTCCCCATTTTTTATTCGGCCAGAGCAGGTTAACAATGTCGGTGTTTTGTTAGTGCATGGGCTACTTGCCAGCCCCGCTGAACTGCGCGATTACGCCAATTACCTCGCTGGTCAGGGATATACCGTTTTAGCTGTACGTCTAAAAGGACATGGTACGTCTCCTTATGCTTTACGTGATCAACGCTGGGAAGATTGGTTTGGTAGCGTGCAACGAGGCTTGCATATTCTTAAAGCCTATTGTGCACGAGTTGTTGCTATTGGCTTTTCTACCGGCGGAGCGTTGGCACTAACACTGGCCGCAGAGGATCATCCTGAGCTGCTTGGTGTTGTGGCGGTGTCTGTGCCATTAAAATTTGTCAATAGCTCGTTTATGTTGGTTCCATTGTTGCATGGAACGAATAAATTGGTAGGTTGGGTATCCACGTTTGAAGGTGTTAAGCCGTTTATTGATAATCTATCCGAGCATCCTGACATTAATTACAGAAATACCTCGGTTAGAGCACTTTACGAATTGCGCTTACTGATAGCTCATGTCGAAGATCAAATATTGCCTCGTATCAAGTTACCGGTTTTGGTCGTTTATGCTGACCAGGATCCCGTTGTCGACGCCAAGTGTGCAAAAAACGTATTTGATAAATTGGGTTCAACAACCAAGCAGCTAAAAAAAATCAAATCTGATCGCCATGGCATATTAATGGAAAATCTGGGCAATACATGGGGCGTGATTGATGAATTTATTGTTAAATTAATTGAGCAGTCAGAACAGCCAGCATGTATTGACTATGGTTTTGCGTCGCACCCTGCTAAAAGTCAAAAGACTTCAAGAGGATTAAGTCATGAATAACGTTGTTATTGCTGGTTATTGTCGATCACCATTTACCCCGGCCCATAAAGGCCAGTTAGCCAAAGTCAGGCCGGATGACCTGGTTGCTCAGGTTATAAAAGGCTTGATCCATGACACCGGCGTCGATCCTGATGATATTGAAGATTTAATTCTGGGCTGCGCGTTTCCCGAAGGCGAACAGGGTCTCAATCTGGCCAGGCTGGTCGTGCATCTGGCTGGTTTGCCGATTTCGGTAGCCGGGACAACCATTAACCGTTTTTGCGGCTCATCGATGCAGGCCATCCATAATGCCGCCGGGGCCATCCAGATGAACGCTGGCGAGGTGTTTATTTGTGCGGGAATTGAGTCTATGAGCCGGATACCCATGGGCGGTTTTAATCCACTGCCCCACCCGAAACTTTATAAGGACTATCCACAAGCCTACATCAGCATGGGTGAAACGGCGGAAAACCTGGCCTTACACTACGCCATCAAGCGCGAAGCCCAGGAAATCTTCGCGTTATCCAGTCAGCAAAAAGCTTGTACCGCACAATCCACCGGTTTATTTGCCGACGAAATCATCCCTGTCACTGCACCGGATGGCTCTATTATTCAACAAGACGGCTGTCTTCGCCCGGATTCCACGCTGGTCGCCCTCGCTAATTTAGCCCCCGCCTTTTTAACAAATGGCAGCGTCACGGCCGGAACGTCTTCACCTTTAACCGATGGCGCCGCAGCCGTGTTGGTGTGCACTGAGACCTATGCCGATGACCATGGACTGGATAAACTGGCGCGCATCAAAAGTATTGCCGTCTCCGCCTGCCCGCCTGAAATCATGGGCATTGGACCGGTGCTGGCCAGCCAAAAAGCCCTGCAACGGGCTGGATTAACACTGCAAGACATCGACATCGTCGAACTCAACGAAGCCTTTGCCGCCCAAACATTAGCGGTGCTGCACGACTTGCCCATCCCTCTGGACAAACTCAATCTGGATGGCGGCGCAATTGCCTTGGGCCACCCGTTGGGTGCAAGCGGTGCCAGAATCACCGGCAAAGCCGCCAGCCTGTTAAAAAGGGAAGGTAAGCAATTTGCGCTGGCCACCCAATGCATCGGTGGCGGCCAAGGAATCGCAACGGTGCTGGAGGCCATCTGATGAGCATTCAAAAAGTTGCCGTCATAGGCGCAGGGGTAATGGGTGCGGGCATTGCCGCCCATATTGCCAACGCCGGAGTACCTGTGTATTTACTGGATCGGGTTGATGACGACAATCCCAACCGCAACCACATTGCTGACGCGGCCATCGCCAAGTTGCTTAAAACTGAGCCCGCCGCGTTCATGCATCCCAATAATGCCCGGCTGGTGACTCCTAGTAATGTCGAAGATCACCTGCACTGGTTGAAAGAAGTGGACTGGGTGATTGAGGCCGTAATCGAAAATCCGGACATCAAACGGGCGCTTTATCATCAGCTGGAGGGTGTCTGCCGCGCTGACACATTGATTTCTTCCAACACCTCGACGTTACCGCTCAAACTATTATCGCAAGGTTTGCCGGACAGCTTTAAACAACGCTTTTTGATCACGCATTTTTTTAACCCGCCGCGTTATATGCGTTTGCTGGAGTTGGTGAGCGATAAGACCATCAACCCCAACTTGCTAACCACCCTGCACGATTTTGCCGATGTGCATTTAGGTAAAGGCTGTGTGGATTGCCATGACACCCCTGGCTTTATCGCCAATCGCATCGGCACCTTCTGGATACAATCAGGTTTACTCAGCGCTATTGAATTGGACATAACGATAGAACAAGCCGATGCCTTGATGACTGCGGTCGGCATACCCAAAACCGGCATTTTCGGTTTACTGGATTTGATCGGCCTGGATTTGATTCCGCATGTGCTGGCCAGCTTTAAACAATTGTTACCGACCACAGACGCATTCCATCAATTCGGCACCGCACCGGCATTGCTGCAACGCATGATCAGCGAGGGTTACACCGGCCGCAAAGGCAAAGGCGGTTTTTATCGCTTGCAGCCGCTTGAAGGCAGGCGCATCAAGGAATCTATCAATCTGCAAACCGGCGAATACCAAACCAGTGTCAAACCGGCCGGGCTTAAATTACCCAAATCGCAAGCAGAGTTAAGACAGTGGCTGTCACAAGACGATGCGCTTAGCCGTTATGCCTGGCGTGTGTTATCTAGCACGCTGGCCTACAGCGCCAGTCTGATTCCCGAGATTGCTGATGATATAAACGCCATCGATAAAGCTATGCGCCTGGGTTACAACTGGCAGCACGGCCCTTTCGAACTACTGGATATGCTAGGACTGGATTGGTTTGTAGGCAGATTGACAGCTGAAAACCAAGCTATTCCAACTTTACTTAACAATCGCAAAGCACTGTACACCATCAACGCCGGTGAGAAGACTTTTGTGGATTTAGCCGGTGGCTATCACCCCATCCCCAAAGCCGAGGGCGTTTTGCTGCTGGCCGACATCAAGCTGAAAAGTCCTGCCATTTTGAGCAACCCATCGGCCAGTCTATGGGATATAGGCGATGGCGTTGCCTGTCTGGAATTTCACAGCAAAATGAACACGCTGGATAAAGACAGCCTGAATCTGATTCGGCAAAGCATCGACAAGGTAAAAACCGAGTTTGCGGCGCTGGTGATTCATAACGATGCTGAGAATTTTTCAGCGGGCGCCAACTTGGGTCTACTGCTGCAAGCCATCCACAGCAACGATTGGCCTGCCGTGACCGAACTGATCACTCAGGGCCAACAAACCTATCTGCAATTAAAGTATTCGCCGTTTCCCGTTGTGGGGGCACCGTCAGGGTTGGCGCTGGGCGGCGGCTGCGAAGTGTTATTGCATTGCGATGCCATTCAGGCCCATGCCGAGTTGTATATCGGTCTGGTAGAAACCGGTGTGGGTTTGATTCCCGGTTGGGGCGGCTGCAAAGAATACTTATACAGATGGCTACATTTCTCTAAACGACCCGGCGGGCCGATGCCTGCCATCGCCCAGGCTTTTGAAACCATTGCGATGGCCAAAGTGTCTAAATCTGCAGCAGATGCCAAACAAATGTTGTTCTTATCTATAACCGACGGCATCAGCATGAACAAAGACCGCTTACTGGCAGATGCTAAAGCCAAAGCCTTAGCACTGCTGCCCGGTTACACGCCAGCACAGCCCTATAGCTATTCACTCCCCGGCGCCAGTGCAGAAGCTGCATTGGATATGGCAATCACCACCTTGCGCTTGGCGGGAAAAATCACCGATTACGATGTCACCATCGCCAAGCAATTGGCCGGTGTACTTAGCGGCGGTGGTTGCGACATTGCCGAGCCGTTAACAGAATCAGACCTGTTGGCTCTGGAATTGAAAGCGTTTTTATATTTGGTGCAGCAACCTGGCACCTTGGCTAAATTGGAGTACATGCTAATTCGTTAATGCCAATAAGTTATCGTCAAAAATAACCAGTCTCTTTGCATGGGGAAGGTGATTCGGAATGAAGAGGCTACAACCAGCTCCATTGATTCCTCAGCAACGGTTATAATATCGCCACTTAGATAAATCCGTTTTCGAATTCTTGAGTTTAACGAATATCCCCATGAGCTTATTAATCAAATATCTTGCGCTTTGCTTCTTTAGAAATAACCCGGCTGATTTAATTCCCACCAAGTCGTTTATTTGGAAAACGGTTGCGTTTTATCTTATTTCAGGAATTATTGTTGAAGGCCTGATAGCTGATCCGGCCGATGGCACTATTGAAGTTTCCTTGCGAACCATCATGGCTTTTTCATCGGTGGCGACGTTGTTATTGGTGATTAAAAGATGGCAGAACTTTAATCAATTATTCACGGCTATTTTCGTCTGTGAAAACCTAATTATGACGCTGGCTACTATCACTGAGGCCCTCTATTTTTTGATGGTCATCAAGCACGTCGAGAATTCCGAAGAGATATCTATCGCAATTGGTGTGGTACTGGTTATCTGGTACATCTCCATAATCAGTTATATTTTGAGGCAGTTATTTGAATTCAAAATGGGCAAAAGTGTTGTTATGGCAATAAGTTACTTTGTATTAACCTACGGCATTCCTATGCTTTTTATGGACATTTAATTCTATCCCCGTTAGTTTTTTGCTTAAGTCAAAAGTTATTCTCTTCTTCCATTATGAAGCAATCAATCGCCCTAATTCTTTGGGGCAGCGCGACTAAAATACGCCTGAATACGCGGTTTTTTATAAAATCATGATAATGTACGACAGCAATTTTATGCTGTTGATTTATAGCCATTATTTATAAGGAATTGCTGGAAAATGATGTTGTCAGGATTATTATGGCGGAGTAGGCGTTGATTCGAATTTATCTGTTATTGATCGTTATTGTTATTGCGTATTTTGCTTTGCGCAGGCTTAAGCGAACTTCACCGGATCTTGTCGCTAAATATTTTCGAACCGTCGGATTAGGGGCTGTGGGTTTGATACTGTTGTATTTTTTTGCGACTGGGCGATTAAATGGGTTGTTTGCGGGTTTGGGTCTGTTGGTTGCTTTTGTACTCAGACTGATGCCGACTTTAATTCGATATGG
>JABFRC010000148.1 GCA_013141375.1 Methylococcaceae bacterium
TTTTAAAAGTTTGAAGAATATCAATAGTTATGCATAAATCCGCTTTTGCTATTTACGTTTTTGATACACTGGAAACCAGTTTAATTTGTTTTTTCTTTTTCTAATAAAACTAAACCAACTGAACCTTTCCCTTAAGTAATTTAGGACATCTATGCAAGACGGCGTCAGATTTGCTACAACTGAAGAAGAATTGACAGCGTCTTTTCAACTTCGCTATCGCGTGTATGTCGAATGCATGGGTAGGCTCAAGGATAAGGGTGATCACGAGCTTAAAGAATTGAGGGATGAATACGATGAAAATGCCCGGGCCGTAATCGCTATCAAGGACAATGAAGCGATTGGCACCCTGAGATTATTCTGGGGAGGAGATAAACCATTTTCACAGACACTTATAGATGCCTACCATTTATCGTCGTTCCTGGATAAATTAGATCAACATCAAATTTGTATTGTTGAGCGCTTGATGGTGGATGATAAACATCGCGGCTCAAGTGCGACTTTACGAATGTATAAAGAAGTTATGCATTTTGTTCTTGAGAATAAAATTGAAGCTGTACTGCTTGATTGCGAGCCCCATCATTTAAATTCTTACTTGAAGCTTGGTTTTAGATCATTTACTCATACCTATTCCTATCCTGGTATCGGCTTGGTGATTCCAATGGTCTTGATATCCGGTGATTACGAACATCTACAAAACGTCGGTTCGCCGTTCGCGTTATTAACCAGTGAAAAAGACCTGGGACATTGTCTTTATGTGAATGAATTGCTTGAGATCATTGGAGGGAGTCAAAATGTGGTAAGTCAGGCGGCTTCAAATCAGACTGATTTTATTAGGCAGATTTACGCTGATAAGTATCTTTGGGAAGACGGTAATCCAAAAATATTTGATGCCTTGAGTGAGGATGAAATTGGTCGAGTTATTGAGAAAAGCCATATCATTGAGTGTAAACAGGGGGATCACATTATTGAAAAAAATAATGCCGCTAAGACAATGTTTGTCGTGCTCTCGGGGATGGTAGAGGTTTTTCGAAATAAGGATCAATTGGCAGTTATTCCAAAGGGTGGAGTTATTGGTGAAGTTGCTTTTTTTTTACACAGTTCTCGTTCTGCCAGCATTGTTGCGGCTACGGATGATGTCAGGTTATTAAGTCTTGATGAGCCATCCATGTCGCGATTGTTGAAGTATGAACCTGTGTTGGCCAACAAGATTTTGACTAATTTGTGTCGAGTATTGTGCTCGAGGTTGATTGGCGGTGTTGAAACATCAGATCTTAGATCGAGTTGATTGCGAGCTATTATTTGTTGAAAACTGTTATTTCGGCTTAAAAAACCGCCCTTCGAATATTCGATGGGCGGTTTTTTTTCGAAAAATTATTCAGCGTTAAGTTCTTGAAATAGAGTTAACGCTGCTTTTTTCTCTGAAAATTCTTGTTCGGTTTTAGTGATGTTTGCCAAAATTTCCCGAGCCTTTTGTTTATTACCATTTGCTTTATAAGCTTCAGCCAAATGGTACTGAATATCGTAAGCTTTGGGTGCCAGGCTGGCCGCCTTTTCCAGTACTTTCAAGCCTTCAGTCAATTGCCCTTGCTTGATCAGAATGTAGCCGTAGGTGTCGACAATAGCTGCAGATTCAGGAGCTATTTCGAAGGCTTTTTTTCCGTACTCAATGGCTTTGGGATCATTTTGTTGCGAATAGACCCATGCCAGATTGTTTAAAGCAAGTACATTTCCCGCTTGTTGAGCCAGTATCGATTCATAATGGACGATGGCTTGTTTGTAGTCGTTTTGCTGTTGAAAAATGGTGGCCAATTTGAATTCAATGGCCCGGTTTTTAGGGTTTTTAGCAAGTTCTGCATTCAGTAATTTCAGGGCATCTGCGGATTTATTTTGAGCAATCAATAAGTCGGCGATTGTGAATAGGGTTTTGTCTCCTGCTTGCAGTTGATAGGCTTTTTTATAAGAATCGGTGGCTTTGTCCAGTTTCTTATCCGCTATATAGGCATCTCCTTGCAGGATTTTCCCCAGAGGTTGTTTGGGAAACTGCACATCTAATTTATTCGCTAGCTCCAGTGCTTCTTTAATGCGCCCAAGTTTAATTAAATAAGTGGCTTTGAAAATAGTTGCTTCCGGGTTGTTGGAGTCAATTTTTGAGGCTTCGTCAAGCAGTGTGAGTATTTCTTTTTCTTTGCCGGTTTGCCCGTTAATTACTCGGGCTAGTAGAAGACGATGATTTATGTCTTGTTTATCATTACTGATAATTTTGCGTAGATTGGTTTCAGCCAGATCATTTTTGTTGTTGGCTAGTTGTGCGGCAATAAGTAAATCCAAAGCTTTTGTGTCATTCGGGTAGCGATTACTTAGGTCTTCCGCAAGAGGCAGGATTTTATCCGCTTGTTTTTGTGCAGCATAATATCTGCCTAGATTACTGATCACTTCCGCTTCTGTGTTGACGTTACCTCTTACCTTTTGTAAAGCATTAGCGAAGATGCTTTCCACTTCAGCGTTATTTTTTTGCTTCAACGCTGCGTCGGCCAATAACAGGTAAGCGTTTATTGATTTATCATCGATACCTAATGCCTTGTTTGAGTATTCCTTGACGGTCTCAAAATTGTTCTCCTCCAGTGCTAACTTGGCTATGCCGAGATAAGCGAGGATGTTTTTTGGGTCCAGACTGATGGCTTTCTGATAACTTTCATTAGCAGGTCCTGATTCTTTTTTAATAACATGCAATAAGGCTTGCAGATTATGAAACCCTGCTTCGTTTGGTGAGTCTTTTAACAGGTCTGCAATCTTTTTTTCAGCTTCGACAACTTTATTCTGCTTCAGCAGCCCGAGTACATTCAGATAATCGCTCTTTTTTTTGTCAACTTCAGCTTGTTGGAGTGATTCTAAAACAGACGAAGATGCTCCGGCTTCATTGGGTGCCGGGGATAGTTGCTCGAGATTGCCGAAGCTGTTTTGTTGTCGATCCTGGAGGTCATAGGTCGCAGCATTCAGCATTTGACTGGCGCTTAATAATCCAAGGATGATTGCTGCAAGTTGTTGTTTTTTAGGGTGGCTGCTTAATTTCATGATGCCCTCTGGAGGTAAGGTTTTTCTAAATGGTTGGCCGATAAGATCAATCTTAACATTGCCACTCTAGTGCCCACTTAATTATCTGCAATGAGTGTTCAGTCAATAAAACGCTTGGTTAAGTCGCCATAGGCTTCAATGCGTCGATCGCGTAAATAAGGCCAAATCCGTCTGACACGTTCGGATCGGTTACCGTCAAGCTCACAGGTTAATAGAGTGCTGTCATTTTTGTTGGCGCGGAGAATGAATTCTCCTTGCGGACCTGCAATAAAGCTGTTGCCCCAGAATTGAATGCCGGCGTCAGAATCCGGTGCTTTTTCGAAACCAATACGATTGCATGAAATAACCGGAATGCCGTTTGCCACCGCATGTGCTCGCTGCACAGTAACCCAGGCATCTAATTGGCGTTGTTGTTCTTCCTTGGTATCTTCAGGATCCCAGCCGATAGCGGTAGGGTAGATCAATATTTCTGCACCGGCCAATGCCATTAGTCGGGCCGCTTCCGGGAACCATTGATCCCAGCAAATTAAAACACCCAACTTGCCGATTGAGGTTGAAATAGGGGTAAATCCCAAATCACCGGGTGTGAAATAGTATTTTTCGTAAAAGCCGGGGTCGTCGGGAATGTGCATTTTTCGGTATTTGCCGGCAATGCTGCCGTCTTTGTCAAAAACAACCGCAGTATTGTGATAAAGCCCTGCTGCGCGTTTTTCGAATATGGTCGAGACAATGACGATGCCTAGCTTTTCTGCCACGTTCGCCAGAATTTCTGTAGTTGGTCCTGGAATGGCTTGAGCCAGATCAAAATGTTGATGATCTTCATTCTGGCAAAAATAAGGTCCAAGATGCAGCTCTGGTAACACGACTAAATCAGACTTTGCCGCTGCGGCTTCATGGATTTTTTCTATGGAATAGTCGAGATTGCTTTGTCGATCTTTGTCGCAGGGTTGTTGGACGGCAGTAACGATGAGATTGCTTTTCATGGCATAGGAACTTAGGTGGTTTTCAATAGCCTCATTTTACAATAGCTTGGCTTGCATATAGGTATTCATTAAATAAAGTATGGCGATTTTACGCAAATGAATTCGCTAAGCTGGGCTTTGCCTGTTTGCTTGTTATAATGGCCGCCAATTTACAAACATACAGTTCTGATCGAGAGATTTCATGATTCAAGGTAGTATCGTAGCATTAGTGACACCGATGGATGAAAGCGGTGCTGTTGATAAGGAAAGTTTAAAAAAGTTGCTGGAATTTCATATCGAGCAAGGCACTGATGCCATTGTTGCCGTAGGTACGACTGGCGAATCTGCTACGTTGGATGAAGATGAGCATTGCGATGTCATCAAAACCACGGTTGAAATTGTTGCCGGGAGAATCCCGGTCATAGCCGGAACCGGCGCCAATGCAACTTCTGAAGCGATTAATCTCACGCGAAAAGCCAAGCAGGCTGGTGCTGATGCTTGTCTTATCGTCACGCCGTATTACAACAAGCCAACGCAAGAAGGCTTGTATCTTCATTACAAAGCCATCGCCGAAGCCGTCGATATTCCGCAGATTTTATACAACGTACCGGGCAGAACCGCTTGCGATATGCTGCCGGAAACCGTTGGCAGACTCTCCCATGTCGATAACATTGTCGGTATCAAAGACGCCACCGGCGATTTGTCCAGAGTAAAGAAATTCCTAGAATTGTCAGGCAAAGATTTTGCGTTATACAGTGGCGACGATGCCACCAGTCGTGAGTTTTGTTTACTCGGAGGTCATGGCTCTATCACGGTGACCGGCAATGTGGCGCCGCGCTTGGTACATGAGATGATTACTGCTGCAATAAAAGGTGACAGCGAAACCGCACTGGCTATTGATAAAAAGTTACAAGCTTTGCACAAAGATCTTTTCATCCAGTCTAACCCTATCCCAGTGAAATGGGCGGTAGCCGAATTAGGTTTGATAGGCAAGGGTATTCGCTTGCCGTTAACTTGGTTGACCGAAGATTGCTTTGATATTGTTCGCAGCGCAATGCATCAGGCGGAAGTATTGTGATGCCCATTTTTCGTCAAAAGCAGTTAACACGATTGTGTATTGCGGTTGTCGTTGTTAATACTTCGGCCTGTAGTTACATTCAATCGCTGTTTCCTGATAAGGAACGCGATTACCAATTTACTACTGAAATCGCTCCGTTAACGCTACCACCGGAATTGAACAGTTCTTCGGCATTTCCTAAGCCGGTTGCGGCTTCGCAAGCTAAGGTGGTTGATAATGCGGTCATTGATGCTGAAGCAGCTGTGCCGGAAAATTCACATGCTCCCGCCGATGCAGAGCCAACGGCGGAACGTAGTTCAATTCAGGCCGAATTGGTGAAAACTCAGCAGGGAGAAAATCGTTTACGAATCGCAGCACCCTCTGCCCAGGCCTGGAGAATGGTTGGTAAGGCCTTGAGCCGGAAAGCGCTTGAAGTTACGCAACGCAATCAAGACGATAAATCCTATATCGTGCAATACAATCCCAATGAAGAAAAAGTACAAGATGAAACGCTATTGGATGAATTGCGCTTTATGTTCGGCGGTTTTGAAACCGGCGACAAAGAATATCTCATTGAGCTGCAGGATATTGATCCGCAGTTGACTGAAATCTTGATTACTGACAAAGAACATCAATCGACGGCAGCTGATGGCCCTGGATTGAGTTTACTGACATTGATTAGAGACGCCATAAAAGCCGATGTCGCTGGCAAGTAGTATTGTGAATGCAGGTTAAAAACCTTATTCCTTACTGTTAGCAGCGCAGCCTAACTCAACTTAATCGCTACAATTTTTTAGACTGTTCCTGCATGTTAAAACTATCTGGTCCCTGCGCATTATCCAATTTTCGTATTAATAAATTACTAGCTGAAATACAGCTGGTGGAGCCTTCCATTAAGGCAGTTTCTGCACGATTTATCCACTTTATCGATGTAGCTGAAGATCTTGATGATCAGCAACTTAACATTCTTGATCGCTTGCTTTCTTACGGCGATGGACAAGTTCTTTTAGAAAAAGAAGGCCTCAAGCTTTTGGTGGTGCCACGCGCAGGCAGTATTTCACCTTGGTCAAGCAAGGCGACTGAAATTGCCCAGCGCTGTGGATTGAGTTTGATCAATCGAATTGAGCGTGGAACGCAATACACGCTGTCGGTGGATGGCGTCTTATCTGCTGAAGTCAAAGCCGGCTTGTCGGCGCTTTTGCATGACCGGATGACCCAAGCCGTTGTCGAAGCCGATGCAGAATTCGAATTATTTGCACACCATCAAGCATTGCCTCTTGTCCGTGTCGATGTTATTGAGAAAGGCCGCGATGCCTTGGTTACCGCCAATACTGAATTGGGATTGGCATTGTCAGCCGATGAAATCGATTACTTAACGGAAAGCTTTCAAAAACTCGCTAGAAATCCCACTGATGTCGAATTGATGATGTTTGCACAGGCAAACTCGGAGCATTGTCGACACAAGATATTTAATGCCAGTTGGACGATCGATGGCGTAGATCAAGCCCAGTCCCTGTTTGGGATGATTCGGAATACCGCTCAAAAAAATCCACAGGGTATTTTGTCGGCCTATAGCGATAATGCCTCTGTGATTGAGGGATCTAAGGCAAAAGTATTGATCCGTAACCCTCAAACCGGCGTTTATGGCTATGTACAGGAAGATGCGCATATTCTGATGAAGGTGGAAACTCACAATCATCCAACAGCCATTTCACCTTATCCAGGTGCTGCGACCGGATCCGGCGGAGAAATTCGCGATGAAGGCGCCACCGGTAGAGGTTCGGCACCGAAAGCCGGGTTAACTGGGTTTTCAGTTTCCCATTTAAAAATTCCTGGATTTGCCCAGCCGTGGGAAACGGAAAATGGCAAGCCGGGCCGTATTGCGTCCGCACTAGATATTATGTTGCAAGGCCCATTGGGGGGGGCGGCGTTTAATAATGAATTTGGCAGACCCAATCTGGCAGGTTATTTCAGAAGTTTCGAGCAGCCCTCACCGGATAGTAATGGTCTTGAATTCAGGGGCTATCACAAACCTATCATGATTGCCGGCGGTGTTGGCAATATCCGGCCGATGCTGGTAAAAAAACAGGCGATTCCAGCCGGTTCGTTGATTATCATCCTCGGTGGTCCGGCGATGCTTATTGGTTTAGGTGGTGGCGCCGCATCGTCGCAAGCGTCCGGCTCAGGATCAGAAGATCTCGATTTTGCCTCTGTGCAACGGGAAAATCCTGAAATGGAGCGTCGCTGTCAGGAAGTGATAAACCATTGTAATGCGTTGGGCAACGAGACGCCGATTGTGTCGATTCATGACATTGGTGCCGGCGGCTTGTCCAATGCCGTCCCTGAAATCATTCATGACTGTGACCGCGGCGGTCGCTTTGAATTGCGTAAAGTGCATAACGCCGATTTGGGTATGTCACCGATGCAAATCTGGTGCAACGAGGCACAGGAACGCTATGTCGTTGCCATCAAGCCGGAAGCATTGCCGTTGTTTGCGCAATTTTGCGAGCGCGAGCATTGTCTGTATGCGGTTATCGGGGAAGCGACAGCAGACGAACATTTATTGTTGAATGATGAACTGCTGGGCGATAAGCCGGTTGACATTCCGATGTCGGTTTTATTCGGTAAATCACCAAAATTGCATAGAGATGTTCAGCACATTAAGCCCAACCTGAAGGCTCTGGACTTTAGCGGTATCGATTTAGCAGAAGCTGTTAAGCGAGTGATTTCGTTCCCGGCCGTCGCTGATAAAAGCTTTTTGATTCATATCGGCGATCGCTCGGTCACCGGTCTTGTCGCTCGTGACCAAATGGTCGGGCCCTGGCAAGTGCCAGTTGCCGACGTTGCGGTTACTGCCTCTGGGTATTATGCATTGACCGGTGAAGCCATGGCGATGGGTGAGCGTACACCGCTTGCTGTTATTGATGCGCCTGCCTCCGGGCGCATGGCCATTGGCGAGGCAATTACCAATTTGGCGGCTGCTCAGATAGACTCGCTCAAGAAAATCAAATTATCAGCCAACTGGATGGCTGCCGCAGGTTATCCTGGTGAAGATGCTGCTTTGTTTGATACGGTCAAAACGGTCGGCATGGAGCTTTGTCCGGCATTGGGCATTGCGATACCGGTAGGAAAGGATTCCTTATCGATGAAAACCGTGTGGCAAGATGGGGATGCTGAAAAAACAATGACAGCGCCATTGTCCTTGATTATTACCGCGTTTGCTCCGGTCTCCGATATTACTAAAACCCTGACACCTCAACTGCAACGCGTCGATGATGAAGATACGGCATTGCTCTTGATTGATTTAGGTGCCGGTAAGCAGCGCTTAGGCGGTTCGGTATTGGCTCAAGTCTTTAATCAGTTGGGCAATGACAGCCCTGATCTGGATCAGCCGGAATTATTGAAAGCCTTTTTTGATGTTATTCAAACGCTGAGCAGCCAAAATATGCTGCTGGCCTATCATGATCGTTCGGATGGTGGCCTATTGGCAACTGTCACAGAAATGATGTTTGCCAGCCGCTTAGGCGTTGTTTTAAACCTGGATAACTGGGTTTATGATGAAGGCGACAAGTTGGCTGCGTTGTTTAACGAAGAGCTTGGCGCAGTATTGCAAGTACGCCAAAGTGATCGCAAGGCTGTGGTCGAGGTGTTAATTCATGCTGGTCTAATAGACTGCGTGCATTTGATCGGTAAAGTGGTCGTTGATGAACAAACGCTGGTTATTCGCCATTCGGGTGAGACTATCTTCGAAGCCCGTCGAGCACAATTGCAAACGTGGTGGTCAGAAGTCAGCTATAGAATGCAAGCGTTGCGAGACAATCCTGATTGCGCGAAACAACAATTTGAACGCATTGTCGACGATGAAGATCCAGGTCTCAATGCCGTACTGACTTTCTCAGTGGATGACGATGTCTCCGCGCCTTTCATTTTGGGGGCTAAGCCTAAAGTGGCTATTTTGCGTGAGCAAGGTGTAAATGGGCATCTGGAAATGGCGGTAGCGTTTGATCGTGCCGGCTTTACCAGTGTGGATGTGCACATGAGTGACATCATTGAAGGTCGGGTAAGTTTGCGAGATTTTAGCGGGCTGGCAGCTTGCGGTGGATTTTCGTACGGTGATGTTTTAGGTGCAGGCGGCGGCTGGGCTAAGTCAATTCTGTTCAATCCGCTGGCCAGGGAAGAGTTTGCAGCATTTTTTAATCGCCCGGATACCTTTGGTTTAGGCGTGTGCAACGGTTGTCAGATGATGTCGGGTTTAAAAGAACTTATCCCCGGTGCTGAACATTGGCCGCGGTTTTTGCGCAATAACTCCGAGCAATTTGAGGCGCGGGTCGCGTTGGTCGAAGTGCAAAAATCACCATCGATTTTGCTGGCCGGTATGGAAGGTTCTCGGTTGCCAGTGGTTATCGCACATGGTGAAGGTCGCGCGGAATTTGATATTGATTCGGCAATGGCCTTGGAGCGTGAAAGCGTCTCCCTGTGTTATGTTGATAACTTTGGTGAGCTAACGACAGAATTTCCTGCCAATCCCAATGGATCGCCTTTCGGCATTACCGGTTTAACAACGACCGATGGACGCTTTACCATCATGATGCCGCATCCTGAACGTTGTGTCAGGACAGTGCAAAACTCCTGGCATCCGGATAATTGGGGCGAATATGGGCCATGGATGCGCCTATTTAGAAATGCCCGGATGTGGGTGGGCTAGAATAAAAGACACTTTCAATGACTTTGGATTGAGGCTCTTCAAATGGATGAAAATACTAAGTTTATTGCCATTAACGGTTTTATTCTGGTGGGAGTTTTGTCATTGCTGGTGTTTCCGGATGTGATATTCGGGCTGTTTTTTCAGATGCTGCATCTGTTATTAGAATTTGCCCACATCATGTTTGAGTTTATTGAGTCGACCCTGGATCATGTGGTTGAGCATCTGTTACATACAGAGTTGCATCAGACTCAAGTGATCGTGTTTTACATCATTGTATCGGTGGCCTCAGTAGGTATATACGCTTTATGGCGAACCGTCCCGCGTTATTACTGGCGGGCCAAAAACCAGTTAATAGCTTTCTGGTTCTGGGAAAAATCAACGACCTATCTTTATTGGCAAGGGCTAACGGTAAGCCAAAAAACAAAATTAGTGACCGTTTCTGCCCTCAGCCTCTATTTGCTTTCATTTCTGGTTTTTTGATGGGACATAGGACATAGCCCTGATCGAATCGATCAGGGCTATGTTTTTATCGACTTTTGTAATACTGCGGGTTTTGAAACGCGAGTTTTAATATCTACCTACGCCATTACCCAAAAAAGATCCGGCTGCTGCGCCCAAACCTGCAGCAATCGGGTCACCATTGCCAATTTCATACCCTAAGACACTACCGATGACGCCGCCTGCAAGTCCTTGATGCGAGCGTGGATCAGCATAGCTTGAGTAACGCGGTGGCGGCGCATAGTACTGTGGTTGCTGTTGGTAGTATTGCACTTGTGGTTGTGGTGCGTAATACACTTGCGGCGCAGGTGCATAGATGACCTGGGCAGGTGGGGCATAGACAACGTGAGGCTGCGGATAGTAACCACCGTGATGGCCATGATGTCCGTGGTGGTGACCATGCCCATGCCCACCCCAGTCATCTCTGTCTGCATAGGAAGCAGGGGCAATAAGAAGAGCCGCTGCTGCTAAAGGAAGCAATAAAAACATTTTTTTCATTTGAATTCCCCTAATTAATATAAAGTAAATTAACGTCTTCCGGCGATGTTGTTGCCCAGGAAAGACCCGGCAGCAGCGCCTAAACCAGTTGCAATTGGATCACCGTTGCCAATTTCATAGCCTAATACACTGCCGACAACACCACCTGCCAAGCCTTGGTGCGAACGTGGGTCCGCTGGGCGAGGCGGCTGTGGATAATATCCGGGTGCTTGTTGCGGGTAATAGCCAGCTTCTTCATGATGTCTATGTTTATGGTGACCTCTGCCGTGACCGTCAGCGTGTACATTCGAACTATAAAAGCCAGCTAATGCAGCTATCTGAAGTAATAAAAGCCAATTTTTCATTTGTTTTTCCCTGTTAGATTTTAAGAGTTAATTGGGTTATCGACTTGATTGCGAGAACCTTGGTACAGATAGTATGCCGTTGAAGCTGAATGAATTCTTAACCAAATTGTAAAATTTGATGAGATGTTCGGAATTCTGTGAGGTAGTTGGCAAGTGGAAAATCAAATGCCGACTTCAGTGTTTATATGACACTGATTGCCGGCTACTTTGCTAGCCAAATCGCCAATCATGCCTGTCGTCGATTATAATGGCGCTAATTTTGACCACTCATAACGGCACATCAGTACATGGAACCATTTATCCCCGGCCAACGCTGGATTAGCAATACCGAGTCAGAACTTGGACTTGGACTCATTCTTGAAGTCAGTTTTAATCGTGTTACGGTACTTTTTTTGGCCAGCGACGAAAGACGAATGTACGCGCAAGATAACGCCCCATTAACACGGGTAAGGTATTCAGTGGGTGATGTTGTTGAGTCGATAGACGAAGAAAAAATCACCATTTCCTCTGTGGTTGAGCAAGAAGGTTTACTAACCTACGTTGGCAAGACAGCCGATGGTGAAGAGCTGGAACTGGAAGAAATCGAGCTAAACCACCACATTCAGTTCAACAAGCCACAAGACCGATTGTTGATTGGTCAGACCGATCCCAGTCCTTGGTTTCTGTTGCGCTACCAAACTTGGGTGCGCTTACAGCAACATCAGCAATCCCAGGTTAAAGGTCTCTTGGGTGGACGTACCTCGTTAATTCCTCATCAGTTGTTTATCGCTCATGAATCAGCCAATCGTTTAGCGCCGCGCATTATGCTTGCCGACGAAGTAGGGCTGGGGAAAACTATTGAAGCAGGTTTGATTCTGCATCATCGATTAATCAATGGCTTAAGCAAGCGCGTACTGATTATTGTGCCGGAGAGCTTGTTGCACCAGTGGTTAGTGGAAATGCTTAGACGCTTTAATCTGCGCTTTAGTATCTTTGATGAAGCCCGCTGCCTGGAAGAGTTGGGCGATGACAGCATTTTGGCCGGTGCTCAGGAATACGATGACGAAGAAGCTCAATCGGGTGGGGCGCATAATCCTTTTCTGAATGAGCAACTCGTACTTTGCAGTCAGAGTTTCTTTGCCAATTACCCGCGCCGCCAACAACAGGCCGTGCAAGCCGGATGGGATTTGGTTGTTGTCGATGAGGCGCACCATCTGCAATGGAACGAACAAGCACCAAGTCCAGAATACTTATTTGTCGAGCAACTGGGCCAGATTTCTCCCAGCTTGATATTGCTTACAGCGACGCCGGAACAGCTTGGTAAGGAAAGCCATTTTGCGCAGTTGAGATTGCTGGATCCTGATCGCTTTTACAGCTTTGCCGCCTTTGATGAGGAAGAGCGCCAGTTTGAACCCGTCGCTAATGCCGCCAAGGTGTTACTGGCAGACAAGCCGCTTGATCAGGAAGCACGGCAAAATTTAACCCGCTTACTCAAAGACGACAATGTCGATGGTCTGCTGAAGAATTTGGACGATGCCGAGAAATCTGCATCGGCGCGTTCTACATTGATCTCTATTTTGCTTGATCATCATGGCACGGGGCGGATTCTATTTAGAAATTCCCGCCAAACCGTACAAGGTTTTCCTGAGCGCGAACTTCATGGTCATGCGCTGGATGGCGTCATCCCGGATGGATCGATTCCTCAATCGGAAGCTGATCTACAAAATGATCCCCGCTATCTCTGGCTGGTCAATCAGGTAAAGACATTAGCCGGGCAAAAGGCTTTATTGATCTGTAAACACGCACAAACGGCAATTGATCTGGAACAAGCCTTGAAAAACCGTGCCGGTATTGCTTCGGCGGTGTTTCATGAAGGTATGAGTATCATTGAGCGAGATCGTGCGGCAGCCTATTTTGCCGACCAAGAAAGTGCAGCGCGCCTGCTGATTTGCTCGGAAATCGGCAGTGAAGGCCGCAACTTTCAGTTTGTGCATCACCTGATTCTCTGGGACTTGCCGACCAATCCGGATTTATTGCAGCAGCGCATTGGCCGTCTCGATCGGATTGGTCAAAAGCACATCATTCAAATTCATGTGCCCTATATCAACAAAAGCACTGGCCAGAAGTTGTTCCGCTGGTATGACGAAGGCTTGAATGCATTTCGTTGCAATAGTTCGTCTGCACAACGCGTGGCGGATATTCTGAACTCTGAATTATTGGATGTGCTTAAAGCGGCGGACTCCTCAGGACTTGATGCGTTTGTTGAAAAAACCCGTTCCTTAAGCGTTGAGCTGGAGCAGCAAATGCACAATGGTCGTGATCAATTGCTTGAACTCAACTCATGCCGCAAAGAACTGGCTGAAGACTTGATTGATCAGTTGAATGCTTTTGAAAAAGAAGGCGCACTGTGGCCGTACATGGAAGATTTGTTTGAATGTTATGGCGTCGACACTGAATTTCATTCGCCAGACTGTTTCATTGTTCGTCCGGGAGACCATTTGCGAATTTCGCATTTTCCAGGATTAAATGAAGACGGTTTGACCGTAACCGGCAATCGTCAAATAGCCCTAGAGCGCGAAGAGTTCCAGTTTATTACTTGGGAACATCCGCTGGTGACGGCGTCAATGGACTTGGTGCTATCCAGTGAAACCGGCAATGCGGCTATCAGCGTGGTAAAACACGAACAGCTAAGAGGCGGGCAGTTTTTATTGGAGTGCCTATTTGTCGTGGAGTGCAGCGCGCCGGCAGAACTGCAAATTGGCCGATTCTTGCCGCATACGCCAATTCGGGTTTTGATTGATCAGAACAAAAAAGATCAAACCGAAGCTATAGAGCATCGTGATTTAATCGAGCCCGGCATTAAATTTGATAAGCAAAAAATCACTGCATTTTTAGGTAACCAACGATTGCATTTGGCAAATATGTTGGTCATCGCAGAGCAGAAAGCGAAAAATGACATGGATGATTTGGTTGCTAATGCGACAGCTAGAATGCTTGAATCACTAAGTGCGGAAATCAAACGTCTGGTCAGATTACAAAAAGTAAACCCCAGTATTAAAACCGAAGAAATTGAGCAGCTTAAAGATGTTGCGATGCTCGCGCATGAAAACATTCAATCTGCACAGTTAAGGCTGGATGCGGTTCGCTTTATTATTACCAGTTGAGGCTCAGCACTATGTTACAGATAGGTAAAATCAACACCTTAAAGGTGGTTAAGCTACAAGCGAGCAGCATCTATCTGGGCTCTGAGGCTTCCAATAAAGTCCTGCTGGTGGATAAAGCACCGGCAGACATCAAATTGGGAGACACGCTGGAGGTCTTCGTGTATGTCGATTCAGAAGGCCATTTGGCGGCAACGACTAAAATACCTTTGGCCCAGGTTGATGATATCGCCTGGCTGAAAGTGGCTTCGCTCAATTATGTCGGAGCGTTTCTGGATTGGGGCTTGCCAAAGGAATTACTGCTGCCTTTCAGCGAACAGCATCATGAAATGGAAGTCGGCAAATCGTATTTGGTCAGAGTATTTCTGGACGATCAAAACCGCATTGCCGCAACGACCAAAATTGACAGATATTTAAGCGATGAATCGGAAGATTTCAAGGCCAGAGAAAAAGTATCGCTAATCATTGCCGACAAAACCGATTTGGGCGTCAAAGCCATCATCAACAACACCCATTGGGGCATGCTGTACCAGAATGAGTTGTTCCAGCCGGTAAAAAAAGGCCAAAAGATTGACGGCTATATCAAGCATGTCAGGGAAGATTACAAGATTGACCTTGTTTTACAGCAACCAGGTTATGGCAAGGTGTTGTCGCTCACGGATAATATTTTGGCTAAGCTAAAACAAAATAACGGCGTGTTGCTGATCAGCGATAAAAGCCCACCGGAAGTTATTTATTCAACCTTCGGCGTCAGTAAAAAAGTGTTCAAGCAGGCTATTGGGGCCTTGTACAAAAAGCAATTGATTACCATCGATAAAGCAGGGATTAAACTTAACTAAATCCTCATAGCCAGGGCTTTTTCAATTCTTAAAGCCCCTTGCTTCGATTCTCCATTCGCCTGAGCAATTCGGTCAAAATCAAACGATACAGCTCATCGCCTAAATAACTGTCTTCGATGCCGCTGTCGATATTGGGGTTGTCGTTGACTTCTATCACATAGCCTTTGCCGTTTTTCTCTTTGACATCCACGCCGTATAAGCCGTCGCCGATGAACTGCGTGGCTTTTAACGCGGCTTCGAGAACTGCTTTTGGCGCTTCAAAAGTGGGCAAGGTATCGAACTTGCCGCTGTCGGTGCGTTTGCTGCCGTGACGGTAAATCTGCCAATGGTTTTTCACCATGTAGTAGCGGCAGGCGTATAGGGCCTTGTTGTTAAATACGCCGATGCGCCAGTCGAAATCGGTGTAGAGAAATTCCTGCGCCAGCAACAGTGCCGATTGTTCGAATAACTCTGCCACTTTAATATCCAGTTCTTGCCGCGTGTGTACTTTGACGATGCCGCGTGAGAAAGAACCGTCGGGAATTTTGATCACGATCGGAAAGCCGGCGTCCACTTCCAGCAAGTCCAGATGCGCAGTATTGCCTTTATGCAGTATCCAGGTGCGCGGCGAGGGTACTTTGTGGGTACGGAAGAGGTCTGCCAGATAGACTTTATTGGTGCAGCGCAGCATCGAAGTGGGATCGTCAATGACCACCAAGCCTTCAGCTTCGGCCTTTTTGGCGAAGCGATAGGTGTAGTGGTCGATGGACGTGGTTTCCCGGATAAACAAGCCGTCAAATTCAGGCAATCGCCCGTAGTGCTGTTGGCTGATCAATTCGACGTCTATGCCTAATTCACGGCCGATTTTGATGAATTTTTTCAGCGCGCCTCGATTGCTGGGCGGCAGTTGTTCTTCCGGATTGACCAAAATGGCCAGATCATAACGGGCGCTTTTACGGATGCGGCCTTTACGCCAGATTTTTTTACTGAACTTGTCTAGTGCATCGGCAAATAGCGTTTGTTGCGACTCATCCAGCTCGCGCGGCGATATGGCGTTTAAGTCGGTGATTTCCCATTGCTGACCAAAGTGCAGGGTGATCTCCAAAATCGGACAAGTGAAGCGCTCAAATAACAAACGGGCAAGTTCCTGGAAGGCGGGTTCCGGCGCAGTGCCGAAGTAGCTTCGGAACACATATTCGGTGTCTTTGGCCCGATGTTTAAATGCTTTTGCCAGTGGCCCTGTCAGGTCTTCAAGTTGCAAGCGATACAGGGCATTTTTGCCTAAATCATTCAGTGTTTTAACTGACGGAATGACATGGTGGCCTCTGGCTTCGGCAAGCAACGAGCAGTAATAGCCATCGGATAGATAGGAATAGCTGCTGCACAGATTGATCACCCGTACCCGTTGTTCGGAGTCACCTTGCTCGGTCGCCAGATAGTTTTCGAAGGTGATGACCTGGTTACTGGGGTAATACGGGCTCCAGTCGGAAAGATTGTCAACAACCAGCAGTGTGCGAGCCATAGCTAATAAAATCCTGTAGTAATATCATGGGTAAGGTGTCGGGCGGGTTTAACCGTCCGTGGCGAGCAGAATCATGAACGGCTTAATCTAAACTCAGGATGAACGGTTTAGTCATCACTTAAGAGCGAAGGGACTGGCACTATGCTAACAAAACATTCGGGTAATCAATATGAATTACAGCTGCCCTTCTACCGATATTGATATACAGGTTTTTCCTGCAAGTTATTTGCTTGCTCGGAAGCATTTTCAGCATAAAGTTGAAAAGCTGACTTTGCCTACGCAAACAGCATCATATTCTTGTCCCGGTACTACGCCGGATGGTGAGGCGTTGACTACAGATACAGTGTGGATAGGTGATTCTGACGCATCAAAAGTAGTAGTGTTAATTAGTGCGACTCACGGTATAGAAGGCTTTGCCGGTAGTGCAATAGAGATTGATTTTCTTAACTTGCTGGGGTCAGGGCAAATATCACTCCCACAAAATACGGCGGTATTGCTGATTCACGCTCTGACACCATGGGGTTATGCCTGGCACCGGCGCTGCGATGAGGATGGCGTTGATATTAATCGCAATCTGCTCGATTTTTCGCGGCCCTTACCTGAAAACATTGGTTATGATTTACTTCGACCTACCTTTTTTTGGGCAGATGCTCAGCAAAGAAAAAAAGTCTGCGCTGAATTTGCCCAGCAACATGGCCGGGAAGCGTTGGAAAAAGCCATCAGTGCTGGGCAATATAATGACCCTTCCGGGCCTTTTTATGGCGGCAAAGTGCCTGCGCATGGCCGCTTGGTGACTGAACAACTAATGCGCGAGTATAACTTGCAGGACCGTGATTTGGCGGTGATTGATTTGCATACGGGCCTCGGATCCTACGGTTATGGTGAGATTATTTGCGACCATCAGCCGGATAGTGCAGGCACCAGGGTCGCGCATGCTTGGTATGGTGATTCAGTGACTTTGCCTTTATTGGGCACGTCCAGTTCAGTCCCTAAGACCGGTCTGCTGGATTATGCCTGGCATGCGATTATGAGTGAGCGCAGTTGCTACATAACGCTGGAATTCGGCACCTTTAGCACAGATCAATTGTTTGAAGTGCTATTGCGAGACCATCAGATCTGGGCGCATGAGACGGACTTGCCAACGCGATTAGCGCAGGCAAAATCCATGCGTCATCACTTTTGCCCGAATGACCAGGCTTGGCAAGAAATGGTGTTGTTTCGTGCCAGACAAGTAATTAGCCAGGCAATACATGGAGTGTCATCTTGAGTCTATCAATTCGCGATGCTCGCTTAGCCGATCTGGAGGCCTTAGTGGTGCTGGAAAATGCCAGTTTTGATACTGACCGATTAAGTCGGCGCAGTTTTAAACATTGGCTGACGAACGAGCATCGCGCCTTGCTGGTTGCTGAAGTGGAAAATGTCATCGCCGGTTATATCCTGATCATTTATCACCCCGGCACACGGCTGGCGCGTATTTATTCACTGGCTGTCAGTCAACAGTCGCGTGGCTTGGGTGTTGCCAAAGCGTTGATGTCTGCCGGTGAACAAGCCGCACGAGAAGATGGACGGCTGTATCTGCGTTTGGAAGTGAGTGTCGATAATTCGCCCGCCATTAAGTTATACGAAACGCTGGGTTTTCAAAAATTCGGTATCTACCGTGATTATTATGAAGACCACAAAGATGCCTTACGTTACCAAAAACGCATTCGGCGTTATCCCGATACCCTGCAACATCGCTCAGTCTATTGGTTAAGACAAACTACACCTTTTACCTGCGGTCCGGCTTCGCTGATGATGGCCATGCACGGACTCAATCGAGCCTATCAACCCTCACAAGAAGAAGAGATCAACTTGTGGCGTGAGGCTACCACTATTTTTATGACATCAGGGCATGGCGGTTGCCATCCGATCGGGCTGGCGCTGTCGGCAAAACGTCGACAATTTGCCGTCGAGGTCTGGATCAATCAGACAGGTACTTTGTTTATCGACGGTGTTCGCAATGAAGATAACAAACGCATTGTTGAGTTGGTTGATGACAGCTTTAAACGACAGGCAACTGAGCAGGACATTGATGTTCACTACAGCAATATCTCTCAGGATGATTTGATTGCTGCGTTTAAAGCCGGCGCTATTCCCTTAGTGCTGATCAGCACTTTCAGAATGGATCGCAAAAAAGCGCCGCACTGGGTGGTAATGAGCGGGTTTGATGATGATTGCTTATATATGCATGATCCTGATCCCGAAGAGGGGCGTCAAAACGAGCTAGATTGCCAATTTATCCCGATTGCCAGGGAAGACTTCGACAGAATGTCTTGCTTTGGGAAAACCAGGTTAAGGACGGCAGTGATTGTTAGTAAGCCATAAAATAAACGTGGCGTTGTATACGAGTAAACACCATCAGGTTTTATACAACTCACAGTTAACTTAACACCGTTGGCGGTAGGTATTTGAAGGTTCATATCCTATACTACGCGGCAATTCGTAACTTATAAGAGATCGAAATTTAATGATTCATTTATGCTTCAAACCTACTCCGGACAGCGCAGCGTTTCGAGGTTGTAAATAATTATGGAAGAATTATTTATTGGCTGGCTTAAGGAATATGGCTATGTGATTTTATTCCTATGGAGCATATTGGAAGGAGAAATGGGCCTGATCATGGGCGGCATCATGTCGCACACCGGCGATATGCAGGTTTTCATGACCATATTTGTGGCGGGGCTAGGTGGTTTTGCAGGCGACCAAATCTATTTTTACATCGGTCGATTTAACAAGGGGTTTATCCAGCGCAAGCTGCATACACAACGGCGTAAGTTTGCGATAGCGCATTTGCTGTTAAGAAAATATGGCTGGCCGATTATTTTTATGCAGCGCTATATGTATGGTCTGCGTACTGTCATTCCGATGTCGATTGGTATCACCAAGTATTCCGGCAAAAAATTTGCGTTTATTAACTTGATGAGTGCCTGGGTCTGGGCCACGGTGACGGTGACACCTGCTTATATTTATGGAGCGGAGATATTAGGATTATTGGCGTATGCAAAAGAGCATTGGTACTTTGCGCTGCCCATAGCCGGAGGATTTTTATTCGGCGTGATTACTTATTTTCGTAAGCTAGAACAGCATTTCTTACAGAAAAGAAATGGTCGTAATTCAAAAAGCTGATCATCTGAATCATCCGGCAAGTGTAACTTGCCGGATGATTTATCAATCTTAAGCTTTACAGTAAGAAGGGATCCAGCTCCTTTCTACCATGTAATCAGGTACTTCATTAAAATCAAAAGCTTCGCCGTCTTTAATCATCTGGTCAATGTCGAACAGGATGCCCACTTCAGGGATATCGGCAAAGAACAGCTTATAAAAGGGTTTGACTAACATTTTCGATACTTTGATGCCCACAGGTCCGATGAAATTACGTCGTTGGCCAACATGGGCGATTTCATCGATGGTGATTTCATCCAGCAACTCTTTTAAGCGAATACGCACTTCCGGTTCATCTACCAGTAGTTCATCAATCAGTCTGTCCAGATAGAAATAGTAAGTTACGCCCATCAGTTCGGTAACAAATGCCGGTGAGTCCATCAAAAAACCCGGTACTTTTGGAAACTGTTCATAAATCCACTCTTTGCCAGGGCTAAGCGGCACCCATTCCACTTTTTCTAGTCCACAAGTGCGCAGCATCTCGTCAAACAAGCGCCAATGACAAAATTCTTCGGCCAAATGTACCCGACTGATTTTATCTTCCACGGTATGCGAATTGGCCATATTGGGCACAACATCCCAGGCGCCTTTGATGCCGACCCATTCATGACGGGCAAATTTGTACATGCCGGTCAACATCAGGGTGATTTTATCCAGAGATTGAGGATCGTCCTTCATATCAACGCAATTGCGGTAAAACGCATCAGGATCGGCAAGTGGCGTCCGTAAGCTGACAGGATTTGCTTTAAAGTGGGCCAATTTAGCCCGCTTCTTGGCCAAATCTTTATTGTCTTCGAATAACTGACCGCCGTGTTGCTGAGTAAATTCCCAGTAATTCTCGAAATTATCTTGTCTTTGCTGTTTGCTGGCAGGTGAAAAAACAGACAAAAATTTAGCTGACCCCATAACGCCACTCCCTTCATTTAAATTAGGCGGCATAGTACTTCAAATCAGATATTTAGTACGTTTAATTAATTAACAGATGTGAAGCGGCGACAGTGCGAGGCGTAATGTTTTGGCGAAAGCTTTGAGGGGCGCGGTGAAAACTTTAAAAAACCACGAAGAATTCAAGCTTTAGATTGAGTCTTGGTGCCTTCGCGTTCTTCGTGGTGAATAGGCTTGGCACTATTCGCCACGAAGAGGCTGACGATTAGTTCTTGGTGAAATAGTAATAGCCGCCAAATTTTCCTTTCAGCGTCATATTCTTATCGTCTTTTTCTACTAAGGAAAAGTAGTCAAAGCGGCTATTTCCGACCAGAGCAATTTTCAATTTGCCCTCTTCTACGTCGTAATTAACCGGCGGTTGGTCGAAGTATTTTCCTTCGCGTGGAATATGTAATATTGTGAGTTTTCCACCTTTAAAAACCCAAGTATCTTCACGAGTGACAGGATCTTTATCGGTTAAAGTATTTTTGCTGTATTGAAGTTTCCAGCTGCCTTCAACTTCTTCTTTGGATTGCAGATCAACATCAGCAAACGCTGTGCCGGCAACCGTGGACAGTAACAATAATGCAGCTGCAAGATTTATTTTTTTCATGTTCCTTCCTAAATATGTGGAAAAGTGAGCGTCATGCTTGGCTTACTTGAGTTGGATAAAAAGGCATCAAAAATTTGAAGACAACGATCCAAAAACAACCGGAACACAGCAAATTAAGAGTTTTGCAGAGGTTTTGGCCTCAGGTCGATTATGCGCCGTTACTGGCTGGACAAATAGTCTTTTATTGTGAATAGTCGGCATTCTAATCAGTTAAATAGTTACTTATGCCAATGGCAAACCCTTCAATAAAACCTGAACTACTCGCCTTGCAAAGTCTTTTTAGCCCATTAACACTGAGTAAAATTACGCTGCCGCTGCTGGAACAACAGCAAATAGACTTATGGCTAAAACGTGATGATTTGCTCCATCCGGTTGTTTCCGGCAATAAATGGCGCAAGCTGAAGTATTTGCTGAATGATGTCCTGTCGATTGGTGCAGATACCGTAATCAGTATGGGCGGAGCTTATTCGAATCATCTGCATGCGCTGGCATTCGTTGGACAGAGATTGGGCTTGAAAACGATCGGATTGATTCGTAGCGAACCGGGGCTTGAATTGACGCCGACATTATTGGATGTCCAGCAGTGGGGGATGGAACTACGCTATGTTTCCCGCTCGGAATATCGCTTGTTACGGCAATATCGCGACTGGCAATCACTACCTGGCATTAAGCCGGGACAATATTGGATTCCCGAGGGTGGGGCGCAATCGCTTGCATTGCAGGGCGTGGCGGAACTAGCGGCTGAAATCACTATACCTTATGACCTGCTTTGCCTACCTTGCGGCACGGCAACGACCTTGGCCGGGCTGGTGAATGCTGTGCCATCACAAGTGTCTGTGCTTGGCTTTGCGGCCTTGAAAAATGCCGGTTTCTTAAGTGATGATGTGAAAGCCGTGTTGCCGGAGCAACGCAATAATTGGCAGATCAACCTGGACTACCATTTTGGCGGATTTGCGAAGACCAGTGCCGAGTTGATGGCGTTTATCGACAGCTTCGAGCAACAAACCGCTATAGAGTTGGATCCGGTCTACACCGGAAAGATGATGTTTGCGATATGTGATTTAATCGACAAACAGCAGATCAAGCCAGGTCAACGTATCATTGCACTTCATACCGGCGGCTTGCAGGGTAAACGCGGTTTTATCCTGTGAAGTAGCCTTGCCAAAGCAGCAACAATACTCCCGCGAAAATTGCGGCCAATACATCATCAAGCATAATTCCCAAGCCACCGTGAATTTTGCGATCAATCCAGCGAATGGGCCAGGGTTTGATGATATCAAACAACCTGAACAGCACAAAGCCGATGACGGTCGCTTGCCAGCTGAAGGGGACAAACCACAGGGTGATTAATAAACCGGCGATTTCATCCCATACGATGCCGCCAAAATCATGCTCCCCCAGTTTTTCAGCGGCCAGCCCGCAGATCGGGATGCCGACCAAGGTAATCAGTAGCGTGATGACGCTGTAGACAATAAGGCTGTTGGCTTGAGCCAAAGCCAAATAAATGGGCACTGCGGCCAAGGTGCCAAAAGTGCCGGGAGCTTTTTTGGCAAGGCCGGAACCAAAACCGAAGGCCAGAAATAATATCGGATCGGAGACTATCTGCTTGGGCGTTAGTTGGTTTTTACCCAAGCGGGTGTTAAGAAAAATGCTCAAAGCCTTTGACCTCCAAAAACTCTATGATGCCTGACTTATTCAACCGCAAGCCCGGTTCGGATTCAATCACGCCAATCTTTACGCAATCAATGGTTAATTGCCCGATATGATCAGGGCTGACGGTAAAGCAAAGCTGGTAATCATCCCCCGCCACCAGCGGCATGCGCCAGTCACCGGTTTCTTCAATATAGGTTTGAACTGCATCGGACAGTGGCAATGCCTGCCAGTAGATACAGGCACCTACCTGGCTTTGTTTCAGAATATGCCCCAGATCACTGGTGAGACCATCTGAAATATCAATGCAGGCATTGGCGCATTCTCTAATCGCCAAACCGGCGTCAATTTGCGGTTCCGGTTTATTGAACTGCCGTAAGGCTGGTTCGGGATCAGCACAGCCATAACCCTCGTTTATTTTTAAGCCAAGTCCTGCATCGCCGATGGGGCCGGTCAGGCAGATGAAGTCGCCGACTTTTGCGGCAGAACGGCGTAAGGCTTGACCTTGCGGCACAACGCCCAAGGCCTGGACGGTTAATGTCAGTGGGCCGGAAGTCGTATCGCCGCCAACCAGATCTACTTCATAGCGTTCTGCCAAGTCCATAAACCCTTTAGCAAAGGCACTTAGCCAGGGTTCATTTACGTTAGGTATCGTCAGCGCCAGTAACACGGATACCGGTTTGGCACCCATGCTGGCCAGATCACTCAAATTGACTGTCAGTAATTTATGCCCGAGTTGCTCCGGATCGGTATCCGCAAAAAAGTGGACGTTTTCCACCATGGTATCGGTGGTAATCGCCAACTCATGTCCGGCGGGTATTGACAGTAAGGCGCAATCATCGCCAACGCCCAGACGGGTACAGGCATTTCGTGATTTTTTCTGGGTAAAAAAACGCTGTATTAAAGAGAACTCGGAAAGGGACACAATGACTACCTGATGCACACAGTTTTTATAGCGGAAGGCGGGATAAGCAGGATATGCCGAGGCACATCCTGCGAGTTTCAGGCTATTTTTTGCCGGCTAGTTTGGCTTGAATTTCGACTGTTCGCTTTTGTTGTGCGACTTTATCCAAAATACCGTTAATGTATTTATGGCTGCCATCGGCACCAAAATCTTTGGCTAGATTGATGCTTTCATTTAGCACCACACGGTAAGGCATATCCAATCGCAGTAGCAATTCATAGGCTCCGATCCTTAAAATGGCCCGTTCAACCGGATCAACTGCCTCTACCGGACGATCGACAAATTCGGCCAAGGCGTCGTCGATGGCTCCCAGGTTTTTCGGGATGCCATAAAAAAGCTCAATAAAATAGCTTTTTTGCACGTCTTTGAGGCGCTGTTCTTCCAGAAATTGGCGTTCAATTTCGCTCAAATTCTGGCCGGTCATTTGCCATTGATACAACGCCTGAACGGCTACCCGGCGGGCATTGGTGCGTGCTGAACTCATTAAATTTCCAGGTTTTTGAATAGGCTTACAGTTTCGATGGCTGATAAGGCTGCTTCTGCGCCTTTATTGCCTGCTTTGGTGCCGGCACGTTCTATGGCTTGCTCAATACTGTCAACAGTCAATACGCCAAAGCTGACCGGAATGCTGTATTGCAAGGAAACTTGCGCCAAGCCTTTAACGCATTCACCGGCTACATATTCAAAATGCGGTGTGCCGCCACGGATTACCGCGCCGAGTGCGATGATGGCGTCATATTTTTTGCTTGCCGCTATACGTTGCACGACGATTGGCAATTCGAATGCACCTGGTGCTTTCACTAAATGGATGTCATCTCTTTTGGCGCCGTGACGAACTAAAGCGTCAATGGCGCCGGCTTCCAGCTGCTCGACGATGAAGCTGTTGAAGCGGGAGGCAACGAGGCAGAATTTAGCCCCTTGTGCGTTAAAAATGCCTTCATAGGTTTTGATGTCTGACATGTGATTTCTCTTTTTGTGGAATTGGATTTGGCGAATTACGCATTCACTATTTTAAAGCACGTTGGGTTCATCGTGATGTTTTTAACCAACGTGCTCAGACACTTCCAGGTCAAAACCGGAAAGTGCGATGTATTTTTTATGCGCGCCAAGCACTTTTAATTTGCGTACGCCCAGATCAGCCAGAATTCTTGCGCCGGTACCGGTAGTGCGCCAATCGACTTCAGACGAAAGGTTGGAAACGCAACCGTTATCTTCTAATTGATAACGATGAATCAACTCAGCCAGCGATTTGTTGTCTTCATTTTGACGAATCAGCACCAGCACACCCCGGCCTGCGGCAGCAATTTTTTCCAGAGCCAGTCGAATGGGCATGACACTGTCACTGCGCTTGGAAGCCAAGACTTCATCCAGCCAATTGCGCGCATGAACCCTGACCAGTACCGGGTCGTCACCGGCAACTTGGCCCATTACCAGAGCAAGGTGCAGATTGTTGTCGTTGCGGTCTTGATAGGCATAGAGTCTGAAATCGCCAAATTCAGTTGGATAAGCGCATTCGCTGATGCGTTCCAGGGTATTTTCGTTCTGTATACGGTAGTGAATCAAATCGGCGATGGTGCCGATTTTTAGATTGTGTTGCTCAGCAAAAACTTCCAAATCCGGTCTTCTTGCCATACTGCCGTCTTCGTTGAGAATTTCGACAATGACGGCTGCAGGTTCGGTGCCTGCCAGGCGAGCCAAGTCGCAACCTGCTTCGGTATGGCCGGCGCGATTGAGTACACCACCCGATTGCGCCATTAACGGAAAAATGTGCCCAGGTTGAACGACATCTTCCGGGCGAGCATTCGGAGCTACTGCACTCAGGACAGTGTGCGCCCGGTCGGCCGCAGAAATGCCGGTAGTTACGCCACTAGCCGCTTCAATTGACACAGTAAAGTTGGTGGAATGGGAGGATTTGTTTTCGTTGACCATTAAGGGCAGTCGCAATTGCTGGCAACGTTCGCTGGTTAATGTCAGGCAAATCAGGCCGCGTCCGTAACGCGCCATAAAATTAATGTCTTCAGGACGAGTAAATGCAGCGGCCATGACCAGATCGCCTTCATTTTCGCGGTCTTCATCATCCATAATGATGACCATTTTGCCCTGCCGCAAGTCTTCGATGATTTCTTCTGTCGTATTCATTGTGTCCTTGGTGTTAGCGCAAAAAGCCGCTTTTTTGGAGTAATTCTTCAGTAATACCGCTGTGATCTTTGGCAGCGGCTTCGCCTTGCATCAGTCGTTCCATATACCTTGCCAACAAGTCCACTTCCAGATTGACTTCAGTACCGACGACTGCGTCATTCAGCGTGGTTTCTTTTAAAGTGTGAGGAACAATGTTGACGGTAAATGTGGCGCCATTAACTTCATTGACGGTCAGGCTAATGCCGTTGATACAGATTGAGCCTTTCTCGGCAATATATTTAGCGAGATTGTCCGGTGTTTTAAATTTAAATCGCACGGAACGCGCATCCGGTTTTTTTTCAATGACTTTACCGAGGCCGTCAACATGGCCGCTGACGATGTGGCCGCCCATCCGGGTATTTGGCGTCAAGGCTAATTCAAGGTTAACCGGTGTGCCGACAACGGCCTTTTTTAAGGTCGTTCTGGATAGCGTTTCATTGGATACATCGGCAATAAAATGATGTGCGCCTAGTTCTACCGCGGTCAGACAAACACCGTTTACGGCGATGCTGTCGCCGAGCGCCGCATCGCTAAGCGGCAGTTTTCCGGTTTCTATTTTTAATCGACAGTCGCCGGCTCTGGCTTCGATGCCTGCTATTTTGCCCACCGCCAAGATGATGCCTGTAAACATGGTTAGCCACTCGCTGAGGTATAGGTAAGTTTTAAATCCGGACCAACGATATTGACATTGGTGAGGTTCAGGTTCTTTTTATCCGCCATGGAGTCCATGCCCGGTAAGGTAAATAAGCCACGTCCCTGGTCCCCTAATACGCAGGGGGCAATATAGAGAGTCCATTCGTCGACCAGATTTTCTGCCAGCAGTGCGCCATTTAATGTGGGGCCGGCTTCAATCAGTAGCTCGTTGATTTGTTGTTCGGCGAGAAAGCTCAGGACGTGTTGTAAATCAACGCGGCTCTGTTTCTCGGGAAGTCGATAGACTTCAAAACCGGCTTGCTGCAATGCCTGTTGTTTTAATGCATCGTCTGAACAAGTCAAAATCAGGCAGCGTCCGGGCAGCATGCCCACTTGCGCGCTTACCGGCATGGCAAGTTTTGAATCCAGTACCACACGGATAGGTTGTAAGACATCATCTTCTATGCGCGCAGTCAATGCTGGATCATCCGCCAACACGGTGTTGATGCCGGTCAATATGGCCGAGCTTTCAGCTCTTAGTCGCTGTACGTCTGCCCTGGCCTGGGGTGATGTAATCCATTTGCTTTCGCCGGAAGCCATTGCAGTACGACCATCCAGACTCATTGCCAATTTGCTGCGTACAAACGGACGTTGAGCTGTCATTCGCTTAATAAAGCCCCGATTTAACAGTTGGGCATCCTCTTCCAGTACGCCGCAAACGACTTCAATACCGGCTATTTTTAAGCGTTGCAGGCCTTGACCTGCAACTAATGGGTTAGGATCCTGCATTGCGACGACTACCCGGCTGACACCGACGCTAATCAATGCATCACAGCAGGGTGGCGTGCGTCCGTAATGACTGCAAGGCTCCAAGGTGACGTAAGCGGTCGCGCCTCGGGGATTCGGGGTGTTATTAATGGCTTCAATTTCAGCATGGCCTAAGCCTGCCTGTTGATGCCAACCCTCGCCAATGATCACATCGTCTCTGACTAAAACACAACCGACCCTGGGATTGGGATCGGTCGTATAAAGTCCACGACGGGCCAGTTGCAGGGCACGGGCCATGTAGCTTGCGTCTGAGTTCAATTTTTTTGCAACGTATTGATCATGTCAGTAAATTCGCTGACATCCTGAAAGCTTCGATAGACTGACGCAAAACGTACAAAGGCGACATGGTCCAAGCCACTGAGTTCCTTCATGACTCTTTCGCCCAATTCTTGTGCAGGTATTTCACGCTCACCCTTGTCTACTAATTGTTTTTTAATTCGACTGATTGCCGCCTCAATCGCGTCACTGCTGACCGGGCGTTTTTCCAGTGCTCTAAGCATCCCGGAACGCAGTTTGGCTTCGTCAAAAGGCTCGCGCGTCCCATCGCGTTTGACTATTCTCGGCAGTGATAACTCGGCCATTTCATAAGTCGTAAATCTTTCTTTACACACGTTACATTCGCGACGTCGGCGTACTTGATCCCCTTCATTGGCTAATCTGGAATCAACAACGCGCGTATCTTGTGCCGCACAAAATGGACAACGCATAAACACCCTATCAATCATGCCGAAAACAACGGCTTACTCATATAAAGGCCGCGATTCTATAACACTACGAATGACGACTGTATTTTTTTTAGTAATCCACTTTGAAACACTGGCTTAAAAATACGGGCATTGCTCAAGCGCATAAATGTGCATAGAATGCAGTCACAATATTAGCAATTGGTGATGCCGTGCCCGAAATCCTTATTTATTCTTCCACCATCTGCCCTTACTGCATTATGGCTAAACGCTTACTTGACAGAAAAGGCGCAAAATACAGCGAGATCAATGTCGATGGCAACCCGGAGTTAAGGGAAGCAATGATGCAAAAAACCAAGCGCCGCACTGTGCCGCAGATTTATATTGGTGATTACCATGTCGGCGGTTTTGATGATTTACAGGCCCTGGATCGCCAACAGAAGCTAGACCCTCTGCTGGCAGCAAGCTAGCCGCTTCAATTAAAGATGCAGGCCTCTGGCTAAATCTTTTTTAATATCTTCAATATTTTCCAAACCGACTGAGACCCGGACTAATCCGTCTTTGATGCCTGCTGTTGCTCTGGCTTCCGGCGTTAATCTGCCATGTGTGGTCGTAGCCGGGTGGGTGATGGTGGTTTTTACATCGCCCAGGTTCGCGGTGATAGACAGCATTTCGGTGGCATCAATGACTTTCCAGGCATGATCCTTACCCCCGGTTAATTCAAAACTGACGACACCGCCAAAATGGCTTTGTTGACGTTTGGCTAACTCGTGTTGCGGATGGTTCGGCAAGCCGGGATAGTTGACTTTGGCAACACCGGGTTGCTGCTCTAACCAAAGGCTCAGGGCCAATGCGCTATCGCAATGGGCTTTCATGCGCACGCCCAAGGTTTCCAGGCCGGAGGTAAATACCCAGGCATTAAACGGGCTCATGGTAGCGCCGCCGGTGCGTAAATAGGGGTATATGTACTTTTCAATGATTTCTTCGTTGGCCACTACCGCACCACCGACACAGCGGCCCTGGCCGTCAATGAATTTGGTTGCCGAATGAACGACGATATCCGCACCTAGCTCCAGCGGCCTTTGCAGTGCCGGTGTGCAGAAGCAGTTATCGACAATCAACAAGCTGTTATGGCTATGCGCAATTTCCGCCAGCCGTGTGATGTCTGCTACTTCCATTAATGGATTGGAGGGCGTCTCCAGAAACAGAAAGCGGGTATTGGGCTTGATGGCTGATTCCCATGCGGTCGGATCGACTAAGTCAACAAAGTCAGTAGTGACGCCAAATTTTGAAAAATAGTTCTGAAACAGCATGACGGTATTGCCGAATACGCCACGCGAGCACAGCACATGGTCACCGGCTTTTAACAAACCCATGCCGACAGCCATAATTGCGGCCATTCCGGATGAAAATGCCAGACAGCGTTCGCCTTTTTCCATCAATGCCAGGCGTTCTTGAAATGCATTGACCGTTGGATTGGTGAAGCGCGAATAGATGTTGCCCGGCTGTTGACCGGTGAAACGCAGCCAGGCTTCTTCGGCACTGCCAAATACATAACTGGAGGTGGCAAAAATAGGCAGACTATGTTCGTCTTCATGCGAGCGTCGGACGCCTGCTCTGATTGCCTGAGTTTCCAAAGAGTAATCTTGCCAGTTAATTTCTTTCATCGTTTGTCTTTTGTGTTATGCCTTCAATACTGTCGTTGTTAAGCGCAGTTTTGCATTTCAATAATAAAGTTTTCAGAATTGCGTTCTGTTTGAGCGCTGTCATTTCGCAGTTTTTCAGTGCGTTTCAGATAGGCATCGTCGATGTCACCGGTGACATATTGATTGCTGAAGCATGAGGTATCAAAGTGCTCGATGGTTGGATTACCCTTGCGCACGGCTTCAATCAAGTCATCCAGATCTTGATAAATAATATGATCGGCACCTATGGCTTCGCAGACTTCCTGTTCGGTACGGTCATGCGCAATTAACTCATGAGCTGCAGGCATATCGATGCCGTAGACATTAGGGTAGCGAACCGGCGGCGCAGCAGAGGCAAAATACACTTTTTTAGCGCCGGCATCTCGTGCCATTTGGATGATTTGTGCGGAAGTTGTGCCTCTGACGATTGAGTCATCTACCAGCAAGACATTTTTGTTTTCAAATTCCAGGCTAATGGCATTGAGCTTTTGCCGAACTGATTTCTCGCGCATTTTTTGACCAGGCATTATAAAGGTGCGGCCAATATAGCGATTCTTGATAAAACCTTCGCGATATTTAACGCCCAGTTTGTTGGCCAATTGTAAGGAAGACGTTCTACTGGTATCCGGAATAGGAATCACGACATCAATGTCGTGATCCGGCCATTCTCTGATGATTTTGTCTGCCAGCTTTTCGCCCATACGCAGACGCGCCTTGTAAACTGATATGCGATCAATAATGGAATCAGGCCGTGCAAAATACACATATTCAAAAATACACGGACTGTGGTCAGTGTGTTCGGCACATTGCCGGGTATGTAATTTGCCGTTCTGCTCGACAAACACCGCTTCGCCGGGCTGGATATCGCGATCCAGGGTAAAGCCTAATACGTCCAGCGCCACGCTTTCGGAAGCAATCATGATTTCGCTGCCTGCTTCAGTTTTCCGGGTGCCGTAGACGATAGGCCGGATACCATGTGGATCTCTAAAACCCAGAATTCCGAAGCCTGCAATCATGATTACGACAGCATAAGCTCCGCGGCATCGACGGTGTACGCCGGCAACAGCTTGAAAGACATCATCAACGGTCAACTGCAATTTACCCAGTGTCTGCAATTCATGGGCAAATACGTTTAAGAGGACTTCCGAATCAGAGTCGGTATTGATATGGCGTTGGTCTTCAACAAACAAGGCTTTTTTGAGCTCTTCGGTGTTGGTCAGGTTGCCATTGTGTGCGAGTGTTAATCCGAATGGGGAGTTGACATAAAAAGGCTGAGCCTCCGCCGAGCTGGTGCAACCTGCAGTCGGGTAGCGTACATGGGCAATACCCATGTTGCCGCGCAATTTCAGCATTTGTGCGTTGGTGAAAACATCGCGAGCCAACCCGTTTTCTTTGCGAAGATGCAAGCGATTGCCTTCGCAAGTGACAATGCCGGCGGCGTCTTGACCGCGGTGTTGTAAAACGGTGAGGGCATCAAAAAGATCCTGATTAACAGCCTGATGTGAAACGATTGCAGCAATACCACACATTACAATTACCTGATCCTAAAAAAGAGTCTTTATCGATAGTTTATGTATTCGGCAATGCCGGATGACACATGATCTCGCAAACCAACAGCGAGTAATTGAAAAGGTGGCAATAGTTTGGACTCTTGCCACCAGGGGTCTTTTGGCAAAGAAGTTAGTCCCGCCAGCATTACCAATATTGTGATTGTTATTAAGCTTCTTACGCCGCCCATTATCAAGCCGCCAAGTCGACTGAAAAAGCCAACAGATTTGTCATTCCCTTGTCTTAGTAGAAAGCCAATCGCTGCTGCTAATGCCAGAGAAATCAGGCATAAGGCAATAAATGACCCGGCCAGTTGGGTTGCAGGTTTATCTCCAATTGAGGGTGCAAACCTGACAAAATCCTTGTCGAAATTAAGGCCTATAGTTATTGCCGATATCCAGCTGAATATGGCAAAGATCTCGTGACTGAAGCCGCGCCATGCCCCCATTAGAACGCACAAAAGCGCTAGTCCGGTAATCACAAAATCTATCCAAATCATCTGTGTTTAGCTGCTGGTCGTGCCAATGTCGGATGAATTAGGGTTGTTGCTCTGATACTAAAATGGCGCTGATGTTTTGTTTATCAAGCTTTGATTTCATCGCCGCCGCTTTTTTTCCATCCAGCTCCGGGCCAACACGGAGTCTGTACGTTGCACCCTTGCTGGTTTGCACGGCATCAAGCGATGCAGGTAAGCCTTGCGCCTTTAAGGCTTCTAGCAGGGAGGTGGCATTTTCTTTCTTGCTGAAACTGCCCACCTGAATATACCAACGTACCGGGGCGGCTGGCTTTGCCGGCGCTTCAGGTTTTTTCCCATCGGCTAATGCTTCGGCTACAGCTTTGGCCGGGTTGACTGCTTTGGTTGGGGCAACTACTGGTGGATCAATCTTTTTGGGCGGGAGTGCTTTTGCAGGGGCTGTGTCCTGGTTTAAGTGGGCAGATTCTAATTTCTTTAAAAGTTCTTGTTCAGGAGCGCTGACTGGTGTTTTAGGTTTAATGGTCTTCTTTGCCGCTTGGTCTTGCGTGGATGCATTGGTTGGGGCGGTATTATTAATTACAGCTGCTGCAGGTTTGTTGATGGCGGCTGGTTTCTTAGTGGCGGCTACCGGTTCTTCGCCTGTGGGTTCGGCATTGTCATCAAATCCTGGTGTTTCTGCATACAGACCGTCCTGAGTGTTATCCGGCTTGACATGATTATCGTCAATTTCATCGCTGAGAACGGCACCTTCGTCCGTGGCAACTTGCACTTGGTCAGGTGTATTTAGAACCTGCTCGCTATTTGCCGGGACCTTAGCCGCCAGGTTGTCAGTCGTGCCTGCTGGTGTAGGAATGGTTTGTTGTGCAATTAGTTCCGAGCTGTTATTTACCGGATCGTCAAACAGCATAGGAACAAAAATAGCGGCAAGCGCAGTGACGACAACGGCGCCAATTAATCGTTGTTTTAATTCGTGGTCCATAATCTTTAACTCACTTTTTCAAATTCAGCCAAGCAATCAGATACCAAAAAGAAAGAACCGAAAACCAGCAGCAGATCGCCTTTTTGCGACTGGTTTTTTGCAGCAGAAAAAGCTTCGGCAAATCCTGAATAACCAAACGATACATTGGTTAATGATTTTTGCGAAAAAATCTCACGCATCGCCAATTCACTGACAGCCCTGGGGGTGGTCAATGGGGCAAAGAACCACTGACTAATCACAGGTTTCATAATATCAATCACGCCGGCAATATCTTTGTCTTTCATCATCGAAAAAATTGCATGCACGCGATTATTAGGGAAGTATTCATGGAGATATTCTACTAGGGTTCTGACCGCTTGGGGATTATGTCCAACATCTAATAGCACGGGGACGTCATCATCAATCAGTTGAAATCTACCTGGCAGTGTAACGTTTTGCAGGCCTTGGCGGATAGCATCATCACTTACAGGCAAGGTTTCAGACAACAGCTGTGTTGCCAATATGGCTGAAGAGGCATTGCGATATTGGTGTTCGCCTTTGAGTGCCGGTTCAGGCAGGTTATCGATTTGCCGATTGCCGCCAGACCATTGCCAACCGTTAGTCAGCTTTTGGTAATTAAATTCTTTGCCCAAACAGAAAAGGCGGGCTTGTTGGTCTTTGGCTTTTGCCAATAATGACTGTGGCGGGTCTAAATCGCCGACAACTGCGGGAGTTTTGGCGCGGAAAATCCCCGCTTTTTCGCCGCCTATGGCTTCTCTGGTGCCGCCCAGCCATTCTACATGGTCGATGCAAATGCTAGAAATCAGCGCGATATCCGGATCAATGATGTTGACGGCATCTAATCGACCGCCCAGGCCAACTTCAAGTAATTGCACATCAACGCCGGCGCGCCAAAAAATATCCAGCGCGGCTAAGGTGCCAAATTCAAAGTAACTCAAGGATGTGCCGCTGCGAACGGCTTCTATTCGTGCGAAAGCCGCGCAAATAACCTCATCAGACACCGATTTGCCATCAATTTTTATTCTTTCGTTGTACTTTAAAATATGCGGCGAGGTATATGCACCTACTCGATAGCCTTGTGCTCTATAAATGGTATCCAGGTAAGCCACGCAAGAGCCCTTGCCGTTAGTGCCGGCCACCGTAATGGTCGGAGGCTTGACGGCTTGAGGATTAAGGCTTTTAAAAACGCGAGCAGCGCGTTCCAGGCCTAAGTCGATGGTCAATGGATGTAAGCTTTCTTGCCAATTGAGCCATCCCTGCAGCGTATCAAAATGCATCATCAGCAGGATTAAAGAGTCGAATCCTGTTCGGCAACTGTATTGGGCTGGATTTTCACTGCAGGAAATTCAGTTTTATAGGGCCTGAGAGGGCGTCTATTGCCGGCCATCAACATCGCTAAAACACTGGCGATAGTTTCGCGCATTTGGCGTCTGTCAACAATCATGTCAATCGCACCATGCTCTTGTAAAAACTCACTGCGCTGAAAGCCTTCAGGCAATTTTTCGCGAACAGTTTGTTCAATGACTCGGGGGCCGGCAAAGCCTATCAATGCATTAGGTTCTGCCACATTCAGATCGCCCAGCATGGCTAAACTGGCTGAGACACCTCCCATAGTCGGGTCGGTCATGAAAGAGATGTAGGGCAGTCCAGCCTCTGACAACTTGGTCAAGGCGGCGCTGGTTTTAGCCATTTGAAACAAAGAAAACAATGACTCCTGCATCCGCGCCCCGCCGCTGGCGGTAAAGACCACAAAAGGTGCGCCTATCTCAAGGCTTTTGTTAACGCCGCGGACAAATTTTTCGCCGACAACAGAGCCCATTGATCCGCCCATAAAGCCAAAATCGAATGCGGCGACGACAATGTCATGTCCTTTCAATTGACCTTTCATTACAACCAAAGCATCGTTTTCCTTGGTTTGTTTTTGCGCCTGAACGATACGGTCTTTATATTTTTTGCTGTCTTTAAATTTTAATGGATCGATCGGTTTGACTTGCTTGCCGATTTCTTCGCGGCCGGCCTCATCCAAAAACATATTCAAGCGCGTTCTGGCTGAAATGCGCATGTGATGCTCGCATTTAGGGCAGACATTGAAATTCTTTTCCAACTCGCTGTTGTAAAGAATGGCATTGCAACTTGGGCATTTGTTCCACAAACCTTCAGGGACCGCGCCTTTTTTATTGGAGGCTTCGGTTCTGATTGTCGACGGCAGTAATTTTTCAAACCAACTCATAAATTAGGCTCCGCGTGTCTTAACTGTCCATGGCTTGGCGCATGGCCGCCAATAATTCAACGATTTGTTGTTGTGCTGTAGCCAGGTCATCTTGATTAGCTTCGATTTTGCTAATCAATGCACTGCCAATCACTACGCCATCACCTAATGCAGAAATGGTTTTGGCTGTTTCCGCATCTTTTACGCCGAAACCGATCGCTATTGGCAAATTGGTGCTGGCCCGGATTTGTTTCAGCTTGGTTTCTACGTCAGCGATATTCAAATGGCCGGCCCCGGTAACACCTTTCAACGATACATAATAAAGATAACCGCTGCCGGCTTTGTCCATCATTTTGATGCGGTCATCAATGCTGTTTGGTGCTAATAAAAAAATTGGATCTATGCCGCGCGCTTTTAATAAAGCGACACATTCTTCGGCTTCATCAGGTGGAAGATCGACGGTTAATACCCCATCAACATCAGCTTCTTGAGCCGCATTGGCAAAATTTTCGTAGCCGAATGCTTCAATCGGGTTGACATAGCCCATCAATACGACCGGTGTTGCTTGATTTGT
>JABFRC010000046.1 GCA_013141375.1 Methylococcaceae bacterium
GAACTGCAGGTACAACGAAGAAGTGCCGCAGGTCGCTGGAGCGCCTGGATGCCATTGTCAGAAACAGGTGCAAATGCCAATACTTATCCTGCAACGGGTCTTACTTCAGGTTTACAAACTCGGTTCCAAATCCGCGCAGTAAATCCAAGAGGGGTATCACAATGGCGCGTTAGCGGTACGGTAGTAGTACAGTAAGTTAGATACAGCACCTGTGTTGCTTAAGTATGGCAATCCAGGTGCCTGCACTATCAGCAAGAATTGTTAACATTTATTCAACTTTACACAGGATTTAAACCATGAAAACTTTATTGCAACAACTTGCAACTGCTGTGCTGGCCTGTTTGGCATTGTCTTCGGCAAATGCAGATCCTTTGATCCTGCCGGATCCAGCGGCCAATGTCGTGGCAACCGGTACATTCACTGTCAACGAACAAAACCAAGTCAGCTTGACCGGCTCGCCGATAAGCTTGAGCACCACTTTACCAACCAAGGTTGATGCAGCTTCTGGCACTTCTACTTTCAAAAGTGGATCGATTCACTATGATGATGGCGCCAGTAAAATTGACGGCCAAATGGGCAAAGTAATTTTAGGTCGCCACATCGAAAACGGCCAGGTGACTTACATGATCAAAGGCCTGATCTTTGGTGAATTAACTCAGGGCGGCGATCATCTTGATGTTAAAGGTAATTTTTCTGTAAACACACAGCCGGCTCCTGAAGGAACCACTCTGGCTGAGTCGCAAGTATCTTCAAGCGATATCATCCTGACAGTGCGCACACAAAGCAGATCTACCAAGTAGTTTTTTTGAATCAATAGTTTGACGACCTCCCAACACTTTAAAAAGTGCGGGAGGTTTCTATTACGCACCCTGAATTAGAGATCCTTTAAAAAAACATTCGCATTTAGTGACAATTTTTTTAAAGAATTCCTAAGCATGATTGACATCAAACAATCGTTAATCGACCTCGTCAGATTGAAGATATTTTAATCTGCACTAAAATCGACTTGGATTTAGACCGTCAAAAGACACCATTTTGCAAAAAACATGGGAGATCTTTCGTTCTAAACCTGTGGTAACAAAGGCTTGTTTCTGACAGATCTCTCGGGATTTTCTGCTTTTTACTCCGCTATTTCTTCTTCCATGCCCGGAAGAGATAGAATTTTCCACATCAACAAAACTAACTTGTTGGTAAACCATTTTCACTTTTCTAGTTTTTTCGCCCCAGGAGGCAAGATGCAATTTAATAAGTTACCTATAAGCACAGTTATTGCTTTGGCGTTATCAACGACTCAAGTCTTTGCAGCCCCCCCAAGCGCTTCGAGCGCACCCAAAGCCGCCACTGAATCGCAAACTGATACTATCAGCTATGCCGTTGGTGCGTCAGTCGGTAGAAATTTCAAGAAAGAAAATGTTGAAATCAATTCAAAGGAATTCATTGCAGGATTTAAGGATGCGATATCCGGTGACAAGCTAAAAATATCTGAGGAAGAGTTCAAATCGATATTGACCAACTTCCAAAGAGACATGCGTAACAAAATGGTCGCTAATCAAAGAGAAGAAGGCGTTAAGAACAAAAAACTGGAAGAAGAGTTCTTGGCTAAAAACAGCAAAAATGAGGGCGTGGTCAGCCTGCCGAGTGGATTGCAGTATAAGATTATAAAAGCCGGTAATGGGCCCAAGGTACAAGACTCGGATATTGCAGAAGTCAACTACCGTGGCACTTTATTGGACGGCACTCAATTCGACGCCACATTACCTGGAAAATCCGCAAACCTTAAGATCGGACAAGTGATTGCCGGCTGGAAAGAGGGAATAAAACTCATGCCGACAGGATCTAAATGGCAATTCTTCATCCCCGCTAAACTTGCTTACGGTGAAAAGGGAGTTGGCTCGGATATTGGGCCAAACGAAATGCTGATCTTTGATATCGAGTTAGTCAGTATCAAGAAATAAATTGGCCAATAGATAACACTTCTCATGCCTACATCGACCGCATACCCCTATAAATAAGGCAATTATTCATGTTAACACCATTCATATTGAGGCAATTAAAGATATCGGCACTACTAATGCCCATACTATGTTCGACACTCTTTGGGGCGGTCGACGCCATTGCCCAAACAGCCTCTGCTCCTGCAAATTTAGTGGAACAAGGTCGCCGTATCTATTTGGAAGGCATTGATGGCACTGGGAATCCACTGCAAGGTGTGCGTGCTGACAATGCCCGGCTTGTCGGCGCGCAGGCAGCCTGTGTGAATTGTCATAAACGTAGTGGTATGGGGTCTGTAGAAGGCGATATTTTAATTCAGCCGATCACCGGAAATTACCTGTTCAATCCTGACAAATTTCAGCTTGCCACGATGGATCCTCGCACTGGCAAAAAATTCAACCTGACACATGCGGCCTATACCGAAGAAAGCCTCGCCTTGGCCATCACTTCTGGCGTGAATAATTCAGGACGCAAAATGCATCCCTTAATGCCGAACTATCCGATCGACAAAAGCGACATGGCTGCACTTTCCGCCTATTTAAAAGAACTGTCGAAAGAATGGTCGCCCGGGGTTAGTAAAGACAACATCCGCTTAGCGACAGTCATTACTCCAGAAGTTGAAGGCGTACGCAGAAAAGCATTTGTAGATACATTACAAAAAGCGGTGATGCAAAAAAATGGCAGCACGTTGACAAGCCAAAATAAAAAGGGCCGCCGTCATATGATTTCTGCAGCTGAAATGGTGTTGGGTACAGAACGTACATGGACGCTGGACATTTGGGAACTGCAGGGAGCACCGGAAACATGGGGCGCACAACTAGAGGAGAAATACAAAGCCCAACCGGTTTTTGCGCTGCTATCCGGTTTGAGCAATAGCACCTGGGAGCCAATTCAGAATTTCTGTGAAAATACCCAAGTCCCCTGTTGGTTTCCAAGCTCATCCTTGCCCCCTGCTACTGAATCATTTTATTCCTTATATTATTCAAGAGGGGTAAACCTGGAAGCCGATGTTCTCGCAAAATATCTATCAGGCAATAAAAAACCCAAGCGTGTCGTACAAATTCGTCGCGACGATATCATTGCCAATGAAGCCGCCAAACGACTCAATACCTCGCTCGCCGCTGTCGGTATAACTTCAGAAGATCGTGTATTTAAGGCAAAGGCAGATGAACCGATTTCCATTCAGCAAGTGACTAACGGATTGACTTCAGATGATGTCACTGTATTTTGGTTACGTCGCACTGATCTAACAGAACTGGGTAAATCCACCCCGCCACCGGTTAAAGCCGTGTATTTTTCTGCTGAAATGGCGGGCGGCGAACAGGGAATTCCAAGTTCCTGGCAGTCTATCACCCATTTGATTTATCCTTATGAACTGCCAGACAAACGCCAATCTAACCTGACTAATTTTCATGCCTGGCAGACAATGAAAAAACTACCCCTGATTGATGAACCTCTTCAGGCAGAAGCATTTTTCGCCGTGGAATTTCTGACGGAAACCTTGGCTGAGATGCTGGATAATATTTACCGGGACTATTTAATAGAGCGTTCTGAAAATATGTTAAGCCGCAATGAGGCTATAAAATCCGAACAACAAGTCCGCGAACGGGTGATGTGGAGTAAAACCGGTTCAACGGCAAAACAACAGGGTACCAGTATTTACCCCCATCTTGGCTTAGGGGTGAATCAACACTTTGCCTCGAAGGGGGCCTATATCGTCGGCTTCACTAAGGAAGGAAAACTGATGGCCGATAGTGATTGGATTGTGCCATAAAGCTTCAGACCCCAGACTGTAAAACCCATACTTCTCTCTAAAATTTATTGAAATATTATGAATTTCCTAATTCACCCACTGAATTTAACAAGTTGGCAGACTTTGCTTTATTTTATGTTGTGTTGTGCCACTTTTGCTTCAACATCTTTACAGGCAGAGGAGTCAATCCCTGCAGCCCGGCAAAGTAACGCGCCCGCGTTTACCCGAACAGTTGTCTCCTATGTGACACCCGACGTATCTGTAATCCGAGAAGATGGAAAAAGACTGCCTTTTTTAAAAGAACTGGATGATGGTCGCCCCGTGATCATGAACTTCATTTTTGCCTCATGCTCCGCAATCTGCCCGATGCTTAGCCATGTATTTTCTAAAGTGCAAACCAATTTAGGAAAAGACAGCGAGAAAGTCCACATGGTGTCGATATCGATTGATCCGGAAAATGACACGCCTGCAAAGCTCACTGAATATGCGAAAAAATTTGGCGCGGGACCGAACTGGAACTACTACACCGGCACTGTTGGAAGCAGCATCGCCATTCAAAAAGCCTTTAGTGCTTACCGTGGCGACAAGATGAATCACACATCATTAATATTGGTGCGTGCTGCGCCAGGAAAACCTTGGACAAGACTGGAAGGTTTTGTTAACCCGGATGCCGTAGTTAATGAGTACCGAACCTTAAGCAAACAGTAAAAGACACACTCTAACTTGGATAGAACACATTGAAAATCTGTTCAAATTGATCGTGTACTTTATCGATAATCTGACTTAAATCTTCTGCTGAAATCCCATCTACAAACGGATCTTCAGCAGGCATTTTGTTTAATTGACTGGCTATTCGCACTATCTCTGCAGTTTTTGCATAATCCCCGGAAAATTCAGGGAACCTATGTTGTGCCAATGAGGTGATGATGATTTCGGGAAGCTTCCAGAGCCTTGCCAGCTCAGCACCGGTCTGATAATGATCAAAACCGATGATGTTTATCTCTGCCTGAACGTCATTAATTCCGTTTGCATCAACCAACAGCCCGACTTCCCTTGCCAAAACCGGAACACGTCTATAAAAAACCAGCTGTCCGATATCGTGTAATAAGCCGCAAATAAAAACCGCATCCAGGTCTTCTCGTATCTCCCAATAACGTCCGAGCTCCTTACTATACAAAGCGCAACGGACACTTTTCGCCCAAAAATCGCGCATTGACAGCAATCCACCGGGCATCGATGAAAATTTCTCAATAACCAAGGTCGCAAGAACCAAATTTTGCAGTTCTTTAAAACCGACCATTGAGATTGCTTTATTAATGGTGGCACAGGTACCTGGAAGACCAAAAAAAGCACTGTTAACCAATTTTAAAAGTCTGATTGATAGCCCAGGGTCCTTCTCAATTATCAAACTCGCATCAGACAGCGACTTGTTTGGGTCATCAATCACCTTCTGCAATTCAAAATAAATATTGGGCGGTGTTGCCAGTTGAGTATCGCCGGAAAGTAAATCGGGAATAGTTAACTTGTCTGTTACAGTATGATTCATAGTAAATTCAGTATTATTCTGGTTATCTTGCTTGATATATCATTTAATTGGCCTACTTTGATAAGACTCAATTGAACAAAGTTAATAGCAAAAATATACGCAATTTATGTACATTAACGGTTGTTATCTTATTCTGGCACAAAAAATAAATTCGCGGTAAAACCCAATAACTTTACACCATACTTTATCTTGAAATTTTTGGTAGTTGGCATGTTAAGAGATTCAATAAAACGAAAAATGATTATCATCGCTGAGACCAACGATATTTTGGTGGCCAAACTCATTCAGCAATTTAAAGAACTCGGGTACGAGGGTTTTGAATTTGCAAAATCCGGCCAAGAAATCTATTCAATTCTCAGGCAATTTTACGAAACACCCGAATCTATTGCCCTTATTGTCCTTGCTGATGATTTACCGGATTGTTCATTAAAAGAACTTTCCCATGCCTTATCAAATAATGAAAGTGGCGTATTCATTCCGTCCATCGCTTTAATAAATAAAGGCGCAGCAGCTAATGATAGTGCGTCACTGAGCCATTCCAGAATTTCCCTAAGCAAACAAACCTATACTGCGATTGAACTTGGACTCGCAGTAAATTTCTTGCTGTTCATTAATAACGAACGGCACTTACGCCATAAGCAACAAGAAAAGCTGCTCACTGAACTCTCAGAGCGCAAGGTCGTTGATGCAAAACTTAAATATTTAGTGGCACACGATGAATTGACTGGCCTACTTAATAGAAACAGCCTGGAACAACACATTCGTCTAACTCTTAACAGAAACAACGGTAAAACCTTCAAGCAAGACGGTGTGCTTTTGTTCATCGATATCGACCGTTTCAGTTTAATTAATGAGCTGGAAGGTTTCGAAGTAGGCGATCGGTTTCTGGTCGAAGTCATTCGTTTAATACGAGAAACATTAAATAATTCAGGCCTACTGGCCAGAATCGGCTCAGATGAGTTCTGCCTATATTTTGAAAATAAAAGCATTACTGATGCAGTTGATTGGGCCGAACGAATTCGCCGCAGCCTGGACAGCTTCCGCTTTATGATCGGTAAAATTGCTTACAGCATTACCGTCTCTATTGGCATTAGTTCGTTAAAATCCACCAAGTGCATATTGCATCCCAGCGAACTTATCTCTCAAGCCCATCAAGCTTGCTGCATGGCCAAGACCAATGGCAGAAATCTGGTTTGGCAATATAACAATCAAGAATCGATCATCAAAGAAAGGCATCGCGATTTTTATTGGGTGCCAATTATTCGTGACGCACTGCTTAATCAGCATCTATTTTTAGTATTTCAGCCGATTATCAATCTCGTCACTGGCGATGTGTCGCATTACGAAGTGTTGTTAAGACTCAAAGCCGATGACGGCATCGTTATAATGCCGTCAGAATTCATTCCGGCTGCAGAGCGCATGGGCTTAATTCACGGGATTGACTTGTGGGTGGTTGAGGCTGCAATCGATTATCTTGCCGCCCTGCCGGATTCCTTATCCCATATATCACTAACTATTAATCTTTCAAGCTTTGCCTTTCAGGATAAAGCCCTGTTACCTACGATCAAGCAAAAATTAAATATGACTTGGGTAAGCGCCGAGCGCATCACCTTCGAAATCACCGAGACGGCTGCAGTTGATAATTTTCAGCAAACCAGTCTAATGATTAATCAAATCCGCGCATTAGGCTGCCGTTTTGCGCTGGATGATTTTGGCACGGGCTATAGCTCGTTCAATTATCTTAAAAAATTCCCGGTCGATTACGTCAAG
>JABFRC010000133.1 GCA_013141375.1 Methylococcaceae bacterium
TGATTACCCCGATGGCGATTATTGATTTGCTGGCAATTTTGCCCAGTTACCGGCCATTGCGAATGCTGCGGGTGCTGCTGATTTTTCGGCTTTTCAAGCTGTTTAGATATTTCAACAGTATGAAGTTGTTTGCCAATATTCTTGCCAGCAAGCAGTTTGAACTATCCACGTTGAGTATTTTCTTAGGATTCATAATCTTCATAGGCACTATCGATTTTTACCTATTTGAAAACATTCACAACGGCGGCCAGATAAAGACCTTATTTGATTCGTTTTATTGGGCCATAGTCACGGTCGGCACTGTTGGGTACGGTGATATCACGCCAATGACGGTCGGCGGGCGCATTGTGGCAATGGCCTTAATTTTAAGCGGTGTTGGCGTGTTGTCATTTTTGATTTCCATTGTGGTAACTGCGTTTAACGAAGAAATTCAGCAGTTGCGCGAAAACACCGTGTATGCTGAATTGCATCGCTATAAAAGCTTTGTGATTATTTGCGGCTTTGGCAGGGTAGGGCAGCACATAGCCAAGCAGCTGCATAAAGACCGGCAGCATTTCGTCGTGCTGGATATTAACGAAGAGCATGTCCAAAAAGCTAAACAGCTCAACTATCTAGTTATTCACGCGGACGCCAGCAACAACGACATTCTAAAAAGCGTCGGCATTAACAAAGGCGCTACGGCGGTGTTGTGTGTGACCGGTGATGATGTGACCAATGTTTACATCGCACTGACTAGCCGACATCTGAATAAAGATATTCAGATTATTTCCCGCGCCAATGGTCAGGATAATGTGAAGAAAATGTACCAGGCCGGCGCGGATAACGTCATTCAGCCATTTGAAATGGCGGGCACTCTAGTGGCGGAATATATTGGCCAGCCTGCCGCGTTTGAAGCGATTTTGGGCATACTCCATGAAGAAAGTCACATTCTGATGGAAGCCTTGCATGTGCAGGCAGGGTGTATGATTGATGCAAAGACCGTTTCTGACATCGGGTTTAAGGAAAGAAAATTAGTGCTTTTGGGTATTATCAGCATGCATCCGCCTTCTGCGCTTAAACATAAAGCGAGTTACCAGCTAAAAAATCAACATTTTTACTTCAATCCCGAACAGTTTTTCCGCTGTCGTGATGGCGATTTACTTGTGGTTTTGGGGCGGACTGAGCACATAAGCCGGTTTCGCAATCAACTTGAGAAAAGTCAGCCTAATCCGAGAAGCAAACGATGAGAAGAATAGCCGTATTTGGGTATGGTTTGATGTCAATGCAGGTAATGACTCGTTTGAATCAACAGCAGTGTTCGATGGTTTTCATTGCAAAAGATGAAGTTGAAGCTGCAAAAATTACTGAACGAGGCTTCGAAGTAGCCATTATCGATTTTCGCAATGATGATGATCTTAAATCGGTAGGCATTGGTGACTCTGTCGGTACAATTTTCTGCTTTTATCCCAAAGATGCGGACAACGTATTTTTGACTATTTCTGCCCGCGCCATTGATCGCAATCTTAATATTATCGCCATTGTCGATGATCCGGAGTCAGCGGAAAAACTGCTGGCTGCGGGTGCTAACAGAATTATCGATCCCTATGAGATTTGTGGCAGAAAAACCTACGATATGCTGACCAAACCAGATATTACTAACATTATGGATAATACGGTGTTTGGCCGCCATGACTTGAATATGGCGCAGATAGAAATTCCCTCAGGATCGTATTTAGAACATACCCAGGCCAATTTGCTAAGATTGGACACCAAACACGACCTTATATTGTTGGGCGTAGTTGATAAAAATACCGGCCAGTATCATTTTGCAATTGATGACAACAGCCAACCCTTGGCCAGCGGCGATTTGCTTGTCGTGATGGGGCCAACCAGAGAAATCAGACATTTTAAAGAAGAGGTTAACCATGTTGGAACTGATAAAATTTAACGCCAGAATCTGGTTTTTTTTAGGCTTCGTGGGCTGCGCTTTTTTGTTGTCCATGGGCGCATATTTTCAATTTGTCGATGGCTTGGACCCTTGCCCTCTGTGTATTTCTCAGCGTCTGGCAATTTTAGCGACCGGATTGGTGTTTTTAGCCGCTGCTATCCATAATCCCGGTCGAATCGGCATTAACCGCTATGCAGTCGCCGGTGTTGTGACAGCCTTGTCCGGCGCATCCATTTCAACCCGACATGTGTGGCTGCAGCATTTACCGCCCGATCAAGTGCCTGAGTGCGGCCCGGGCTTAGATTATGTACTGCAAAATTTTCCGTTAACTGAAACCATCAAGATGATGCTCAGCGGCACCGGCGATTGCGCCAAGGTGGATTGGACAATGCTGGGCTTTAGCATGCCGGCGTGGACATTGCTGGCATTTCTAATGCTAGCCACGTTAAGCCTGCTGCAAATCTGGAACCATGACAAAAACGAGATTAACTAATGCGTTGTAAAAAAAATATCTTAATTCCACTCTTGCTTGCTAATAGTCTGTTCTCGTTAAGCGCGCTTGCAGATGACTATGAGGGTTTAAATCAAGCAATAGCCGGAAAACACCGATCTGCCGAACACAAAGCGCGTGATAAATACCGTCATCCGGAACAAACACTGGCGTTTTTTGATGTTAAAAACAACATGATTGTTATTGAAGTCTGGCCTGAAGACGGCTGGTATACAGAAATTCTTGCACCTTATTTAAAGACCAGCGGCCAGTTGATTGCTGCCCAATATTCCGAGGATGCCGAGTTGCCTTATCATAAAAATACTCATCATCACTACATAGATAAACTCACCGCACAACCGGAACTGTATAGCAAGGTGAAGGTCAGTGCATTAGAGCCGCCGCGGTACATGCAGTTAGCCCCCGACGAGTCGGTGGATCGGGTGTTGACCTTTCGTAATGTGCATAACTGGATGAAGAACGATCAAGCGGCTGTGGTCTTTAAAGCCATGTTCAATGCTTTAAAACCCGGCGGCATTTTGGGCGTCGAGGAGCATCGAAGTAATAGCTTGAGACCCGATGATCCTAAAGCAGCTTCTGGTTATGTCAGTGAAGATTATGTAATTTCTTTGGCTAGACGAGCAGGTTTTGAGTTTCTGGCCAAATCTGAGATCAATGCCAACAGCAAAGACACCAAAGATTATCCTGGTGGTGTTTGGGCATTGCCGCCGGTGTTGGCACACAAAGACAAGGACAGAAAAAAATATCTGAACATCGGTGAAAGCGACCGAATGACGATTAAATTTATCAAGCCAAGCGGATTTAAAGCAGCCCTTTTCGGCAATGGTTTGTCAAGGCTTTAAAAGCAAAATCAGGGCTTGACTTTCACGATTATCCACACCGCCTGGATTGTCGTGCATAAAGAATATTTGAGTGACAATAATTGCCATTTTTTACAAGGTTGAAAAATCAAGTTGTTGATTTATAAGTGCTTATTTTATTGTCGCAAAATTGGACAATGTAACCTTATGGTAATAAAAACAGGCGCTCAGGCCATAAAAAAAGTGCTTATCCACAAAGTTATCCACAGCTTCTGTGGGTAACTTGAATAGTCTTTATGTGATAGTCACTTAGCAACAATATGTAAAAAATTACTCAAACATCATGTCTAAGTTGCAAGACGGTTTTCCTATATTCCGGGTGGCCCTACCCCTCCCCATTTTTCGCTTATTCGATTATCTGGCGCCTGAAAATATCGATATCAGCCAAGTCAAACCCGGCATGCGTGTTGAAGTGCCGTTTGGCAAACATACCAAATGTGGCTTTTTGGTTGAATGTGTCCAGTACAGTGATATTAAGACTGATAAATTAAAAGTTGCGCTGCGTTTGCTGGATGATGTTCCGCTGTTATCCGGCAAAGATTTAAAGCTGTTGCATTGGGCTAGCCAGTATTATCACCATCCATTAGGCGAAGTCATTACCGCCGCTTTTCCTGTGTCTCTGCGCCAAGGTAAAGTCGCGCAGCTGCGTTCGGAAAAGGCTTATAAGTTGACTGAGTTGGGCCAGGTCATCGATAGCGAAAAATTTAAGCGCTCGCCCAAACAGCTCAGCGTGTTGGAAAAATTTCAACAGCACCCCCAAGGTCTATCAGAAAGCCAATTGACTGCCTGGAACGATAACTGGCGAACTTCAGTCAAACAATTGCTCAGTAAAGAATTATTGCAGTTGACGTCAGACGCGATGCCAACTGATATCAAATTAGTTGGCGAATCCAACTTGATTTGTAATCCGCAGCAACAATCCGCCATTGATGCTGTTCGCGTCGGCTTGGGGCATTTTGCGGTATTTTTACTGGAAGGCGTGACCGGTAGCGGCAAAACCGAAGTCTACATGCAGATTATTCAAGAGGTGTTAGCGCGTGGCCAGCAAGTGTTGGTGCTGTTACCGGAAATCACCTTAACGCCGCAACTTGAAGACCGTTTCAAACGACGCTTTGCAATTCCTATCGCCATCTCACATTCAAAATTGACCGATAACCAGAGACAACATGCCTGGCTGAGTATGCGTCAAGGCCAAACATCTATTTTGCTGGGTACGCGATCGGCATTATTCACGCCGTTAAAAAAGCCGGGATTGATTATTCTTGATGAAGAACATGACAGCTCGTTCAAGCAACAAGAGGGCTTTCGCTTTTCAGCCCGTGATGTCGCCATCGTGCGCGGCAAGCTGCTGAATATTCCGGTATTGCTGGGTTCGGCCACGCCATCATTGGAAAGCCTGCATAACGTCAATAAGCAACGCTACCAATTGCTGCACCTGCCGGAGCGAGCCGGTGCCGCTCAAGCTCCCAGCTTGCAGTTATTGGACATCAGAAATAAGCGTATGCACGAAGGCATTTGTGAGTCGCTGGTGAATGAAATACACAAGACACTGGCGAAAAATGAGCAAGTGCTGCTGTTCCTTAATCGCAGGGGCTTTGCGCCGACCTTGATTTGTCATGGTTGCGGCTGGGTGGCTCGTTGTCAGCGCTGTGACGCCAATTTAGTTATTCATTACGACGAACAAATTTTGCGTTGTCACCATTGCGGACAGGAACAGCGACTGATCAGGCAATGCCCGGCCTGTAAAACCGGCGAATTGACTGCCTTGGGCTTAGGTACCGAACGCATAGAAAAAATATTGTCTGAGCTGTTCGTTGAGAAAACCATAGTGCGCCTGGATAGAGATTCGACTCAGCGCAAAGGCACCTTGGAAGGCTTCCTTGAGCAAATCAATCAAGGCGATGTTGACATCATTTTGGGTACGCAAATGTTGGCTAAAGGTCATCACTTCCCCAATGTCACTTTGGTCGCCATTCTCGACGTCGACAGCGGCCTGTTCAGCATTGATTTTCATGCGGCAGAAAAAATGGCACAAATGATTGTGCAAGTCTCCGGTCGTGCCGGTCGCGCCGAAAAACCTGGCCGTGTCATCATGCAAACAAGACAACCGGAACACCCTCTTTTGACCACCTTAATCCGCGAAGGCTATCGCAGCTTTGCCAACAATGCGCTAGCTGAACGCCAAGCTGCTCTATTGCCGCCATTTAGTTACCAGGCATTACTGCGTGCTCATGCGATTGATGCTGAAAGTGCGATGACGTTTTTGCAGGTCGTCTCCGAATCGGCTCGGATATTGGGCAGCAGCCACACCCAAATATTAGGCCCGGTTGCCGCGCCCATGGCTAAACGCGCTGGTTTGTATCGATATCAATTGTTGCTGCAGAGCACCAAGCGACAAGACTTACACCTTTTGCTCGATAAATTGATTCCGGTTATTGAAAAGCACAAACTGGCAAAAAAAGTACGTTGGTCGCTGGATGTTGATCCGGTGGATTTGTATTGAAAAATGGTATCCATTTCGCCGGAAAAATCATGTCTTCGCCAATCAGGTGTTGACACTTTTGTTACCTGACATTATGCCTTAAAAAGGACTGTTGATTTAGCCCGAGATAATTTCGGTTATTAGTTACCCATTATCTACGCGATTTTCAAGCTCAAACAGTTAAGTGCGTAACGTCAGTTAAAGTAGATTTTTCGTAACCAAATAAATAACAGTAATTTCAACAATAATTGGAAGCAGGTAAAAATATTGATTTTGCTTTATCGCTAAAAGCAATTCTTTAATGTTGCCAGAACTATATGAGAATTGGTTTTCAACCTCAAAAGCAGGACAGAGATTTTCCGATTGAGATGGCGAAGGGGAGCTGTTGATAAAATAATCATCTTCGTCGAAAATCGAATCAAACAAATCGTCTAGTTTTTTTTGATTATCAAACAGACCATTTAACATGTCTCTATCAATAGCAATTGTGTTCATAATAATTACTCCCTAAACGTTCTCTTGGAGCACAAAGAGTAGTCAATCGATCGCCAATAAATTGTGACAGACTTCAAAATTTGAATGGTTAGTTGTCGGCCATAGCCGGTGGTGCCAATCCCAATACGTTTTGTAACTATTCAGTGAAATATAATTAAAAGAATGCTTGATACTATTTTTGTTAAAAAATCCAAAATCTTGACAGCGCCAGCTAAGTTTTCGCTAAAAGGTCAAGCACTTTCCATATTGAACCTTCCCCAAGTTGAAATCGAGCAGCCCCTAAAAAATCACAAGCCTTAACGCAGCCAGAGCAAAAAAAGTTACATTTTAAAACGGGGTTTATGCTGGTTTCAGGTTAATACCCCAAGAGCTAATGCCTTTTCTTTACCCTCAAAACGGTATTTCAATCTAAAGTATTTTGATCGTTTGGGTGAATCGGCAGGAACAAGCCTTTTTTATCGGCAAGTTTAAATGGTTTATCTTTTGGTTTGGCGTTTTTACAAGCGGGGTCAGTTAGTGGCATTTGGGTTATCTCTAAGTTGGGTATAAAATATACCCCCATTTCTTCCGGTAATTGCCAGTCTAGTTGTCACCATCCCACCTTGCTGGAAAACAACCGGCAATAAAAAACCCGCGAAGCCAGAAGACTTGCGGGTTTTTATACTTCTTTGCACATGCTCGAACCTATAAATGGTACCGAGGGCCGGAATAGTATAGGGTAATAAATTCTAATATTTACAAGTGCTTAAGTTGTAGTTGTTT
>JABFRC010000264.1 GCA_013141375.1 Methylococcaceae bacterium
GAAATCAGCCAATTGGGTCTGGTGACTCAAAAATTGGTCAAGTAACAAGGCAGTTGATAACACCATGAGTATTCCAAAAAAATGGCTGCGTCATGTGCCCGTTACTATCGGTATTTTGTTGGCGGTTATTATTGGGGTGGCTGTTTTCTTTTTGAAGGACAAATTTCAAAAGCCGGTGCAAACCAAAAAAATGGTGCAGCAGGTGACCATCATTCAGCCGCCACCTCCGCCTCCGCCACCGGAGGTAAAACCGCCCGAGCCGGAGATTAAAGAAGAGAAAATTCCCGAGCCTGAACCGGAAAAAGAACCGGAGCCTGCACCCGAAGAAGCTGAACAACCACCCGGCGAAGAGTTGGGTGTCGATGCTGATGGCTCGGCTGGCGCAGATGGCTTTGGTTTAGTCGGTAAAAAAGGTGGACGCGGCTTATTGGGCGGCACCGGCGGGAGCAAGATTCTCTGGTATGGAGGCCAGGTGAAGAAAAAATTGGAAGAAGAATTGTATGCCTTACTGCCGGAGGTCGCTCGAAAGGCCAGTTTTGTCGCATCGATCAATATCTGGGTCGGTGCTGATGGGCGAGTGGCAAGAGCAGAATTGGTGAATGTGAGCGGTAAACAGGATGTCGATGAGGCAATAAGAAAGATTTTGCCGAATCTACATTTTCAGCTGCAGAACACGCCGCCGGAATCGATGCGGCAGCCGATCAAAATCAAAGTGACATCAAGAATTTAAAGTTAATCGACAAATAAAAATCAGGCTTAACCATGAAGATAGGTAAAAAAACAGTTGTTGCTCTTATGGCCGGCGCATTCGTTTCACCGACGATGGCGGGCGAAAAAGAAGACCTGCTGCAACTCAAAAAAGAAATCGCCAGTGAACGCAAAGAATTGCTAAAGCTTAAGAATACCGCGGTCAATTTAATCGATGTGTTTGTTCAGCAAGGCATTCTCGACAAAAGCAAGGCCGAAGGACTGATCAAATCTGCCGAAGCCAAAGCCAATGTGGAGGCCGAGCAATCGGTTGTGACCCAAAGCGTCGATGAAAAATCGGTAACCGAAAAGACACTTACTGATGAGACCGGTAAACCGGCTAAAGCCAAATCATCCAAATCCATTCAAGTGGCCTATGTTCCAGAGTTTGTGAAAGACGAGATTCGTGAGCAGGTAAGAGCTGAATTAAAAGAAGACGTGCTCAAAGACGTAAAAGCGGATGCGAAGTCTGAAAAATGGGGCATTCCGGGCGCATTGCCGGAGTGGGTGAGTAAAATCAGGATTTCCGGCGATGTGCGATTTCGTGGTCAGGATGATTTTTTTGGTGCAAACAACCCAGGCCAAACACCTGCCAATCCTTATCTTGATTATTTGTCGATCAACAAGGAAGGCGGGCGTATTGCTGCCCGCGATAAAAATGAGGAATTGTTGAATACGTCGCGTGATCGCTTAAGCATTCGGGAGCGCGTGCGCTTGGGCATTGATGCGGATATTACCGAAGGTCTGAAAGCCGGATTTCGCTTATCCACCAGCAATATCAGTAGTCCGGTATCAGTTGACCAAAAACTAGGTAACACCGGGCAGTCCTATGATTTTGTAATTGACCGGGCATTTCTGCAATACGATTACAAACCTGATAATAGCAATAAGTCCTTCAGCTTATATGGCGGCCGGATTATCAATCCGTGGATGTCAACCGACCTGGTTTATGACCAGGATCTTAGTTTTGAAGGTTTTGCCGGTACTTTTCGCTTGGGCTTTAATCAAAATGATCCAGTGGTTAAAAACTATCAAGCGCCGGCCGCAACCAGCCAAAGTAGAGGCGGTATCAATTTGGGCCCACAAACCCCGAATACGGTTTTTGCAACCTTGGGCTTATTCCCGCTTCAGGAAGTTAACTTGTCCACTTCTGACAAATGGCTATTTGGGGGGCAGTTGGGCGCTGATTGGTTGGTGCGTAAAGACTCGCGCTTAAAAGTCGCTGCGGCTTATTACGACTATGACAATGTCAGAGCCAGACCCAATGCGAGTAATAGCTTTAAGAATGACTGGACGGCACCGCAGTTCATTCAGAAGGGCAACTCCATGGTGCCCATCAACATCAATGACGGTGTCAATGGTCGATGCACCAATGCCAAGAGCGAGCCGGGGCAGGGCTGTCTTTACGGCCTAGCTTCGGATTTCAAAGTGTTTAACGTCAACGGTATTTATGATTTTTCTGGATTTGATGTGGCACACGTCATGTTCTCTGCTGACTACGCTAAAAATCTTGGCTTCGATCCCGCTCGAATTGCTCGTCAATTTCCTGGTGTGCTGGTCGGCGATAAGATCAAGGATAAAACCTCAGCATTTCAGCTCAGGTTGGATGTCGGTGCAGAACAAGTTAGTCGCTTTAAGGATTGGAGCACATTTGTGGCGTACCGTTATATTGAACGAGATGCGGTACTGGATGCCTTCACAGATTCTGTATTCCACTTGGGCGGTACTAATTCAAAAGGCTGGGTACTGGGGGCAAGTTACGGTTTGGCCAAAAACACCTTCCTGCAATTCAGGTGGGTTAGCAGTGACGTGATTGATGCCATCGACAAAAAACCGCTCAGTGTCGATTCGGCGGTCATCGATTTAAACGCCCGTTTTTAAGGGTGATTTTTATGACCTTTAGTTATAGACATCAAATTTCGGCACCTTTACTTCTTCTGTTGGAGAGAGTTCGGGTGAAGAGAGTAGAAAACCGGAATTTGAACGGCAAAAAATCACTCCCCCCGGCAATGCTGATTTTCCTGGGTTTGGCTTGCTGGAGCGGGGCGAGTATGGCTGAAACCCCTAAGCAAAATCCTGCGGCTGCCCAGGCCTTGACGAAAGCGCAGGGGATGTTAAGACAGTTAAGCCAAGAGAAAGTCTCGCTGGAAGCTGAAAAAGCGGCATTAACTGAACGGGTTAAGCAGCTTGAGCTCGACGCAGGTAAGCTTGCAGCCCTTCAGCAAGAAGTCGAACGCTATAAAGCCGGATTATCTTCCGCACAAAATGTGGGCGCGGCTCTGCAAAATCAGTTGAGTAATGCGGCGGAAAAAGAACAGGCATTGCACAAGAAACTGCAAGAAACGGTGGCTCAGGCGCAATTAATCCAAAAAGACAATCAATTACTGGTTGCGGCGATCAAAGAGCGTGAGCAATGGATCAAACAATGCGGAGATAAAAACCAGGCCTTGTCGGTGGTCAATCAGGAGTTTTTGCATAACTTCCAGAACAAAGATTTTTGGGACAAGCTTGTGGAAAATGAACCGCTAACCGGTCTAGGAAATGTCAAAACAGAAACAGCGGTTGAAGAGTATCAGTTCAAGCTGGAAGAGCTGAAAACTATTCCGTACAGTGAGTCGGGAAATCGTGATCCGGCCGAGAAATAAGCTTGTATCGGCATAGTTGCTTCACGAACTAAAATACCTATACTGTACATAAAAAGCGTACAAAATAGGAATTGCCATGCAATCAGTCAATGTCACCGAGTTACGTCAGCATTTACCCGATTATCTTAAACAGGTACAACAGGGCGAAGAGATAGAAATTACCTTACATGGCAAAATCATTGCCCGAATGGTGCCGGATCGTAAAGAAAGTAAACGGGACGCTGCTTTAAATCGGCTTTCGGCTTTGCGCGGATCGATGATTGTTGGCGATATTCTGGCTCCCTTGGATGAAACATGGTCAGGCGATGCTGACAATTTGTGATACGCATGTTTTGTTGTTCTGGGCTGACGATCCGTCTCGTTTGTCGACACTGGCCAGCGCAACGGTTGATTTAGGCATTGAATCCAGAAAATTGGCCTGTTCTGATATTACCCTGTGGGAAATCTCAATGCTTTATGCGCGGGGTCGACTCAATAATCGTGCGGGTGTTTCATCCAGTGCTTATATCGAGGACATTCTCTGCGCTATGAACCTTGCTGTTTTGCCGATAACTCCGCAAATTGCTGAGTTATCGCAAAGCACAAATTTCATTCACGGTGATCCGGCAGATCGGCTAATCGCCGCCACTTCGCTTGCCCACCAGGCTAGCTTACTTTCAGCTGACGAAAAACTTCGAGCCACACCGGGCTTACGATGTATTTGGTGAACGCAGCTACAAGTTGAAATGCAGCTGGAAAAAATTTAAAGTGCTCAGGTGTGAAAACATGCGGCTGATTAAATAATAAATACTGGCCGCCCTTTTATATGTTGAGGAGAGGGTATGACGACAATAAGAATGATAAATACGGCGTGTGTCTTTGCGATAGTTTTGTTTAGCGGCACGGCATCGGCTTATTCGAAAGATGATGGTGAGCAGGCTTGTAAAAAGCCGCAATTTAAAGACTTTACCCTGCCGGAATATGCTGAACCGGACAATCATGAAGTGTCTCCAGAATCAGAGTTTACATTTACAATCTCGCCTTGGGCTGATCCAAAATCCATTCAATTAAACGCTAAAAAACAACCTTTAGCATTTACAGTTGAGAGCAATAGCAGCTTTCATCGTGTCAAAGCCAAATTACCTGCTGAGTTCAATGGCAAATATGTCAGGATCGATGCCACCGTCAAGGCAGTTTTGGGTTGTTATGAAAAAGACGGCTGGCTGGTTAAAGTCGCCGATCAATAAGCTATGTGTTAATTAGCACGTGCTAACGCTTTAAGAATCTCAGGCGGATGACATCGCATCCGCCACCTTTCCTTAATCCTCTCCTAAATTATGTTTGCTCAAGCGCTGGAGTTTATCCGGCTGAGCAACTCACGTTGTAATATGACTATGCAAAAAAAGACTCAGGCCAGTTCGCAGGTTTATAAGCGCTTATTAACTTATGTAAAACCGCAACGTGGCTATTTTGCCCTCAGTATTTTGGGTTTCGTGATTTATTCAAGCACCCAACCGTTATTTGCGGCGATGATTCAAACCATCATCGATACTCTGCAATCAGAAAAACGTGAAGGCATGTTTTATATGCCCTTACTGTTTAGTGGCTTGATCATATTGCGCGGTATCGGCACGTTTTTAGGCAACTATTACTTAGCCAAAGTCTCTACCAGCATTATTCACACCTTGCGTTGCCAGATTTTTGACCAGTACACGCGTTTGCCGACAGCTTATTTTGATTCCAATAATAGCGGTTTCATGATCTCCCGCATTACCAACAACGTCGGTGAAGTCACTAAAGCCACCACCGATTCAGTCAAGACCATTATTCGGGAAGGCTTATCAGCGCTGGGTTTGTTGGCTTATTTGTTCTATTTGAATTGGATGTTGTCGTTGGTATTCATTTGTATTGCGCCGGTGATCGTTGTGCTGGTCAGTTACGTCAGTAGGCGGCTTCGCGCGATCAGTAAACGGCTGCAGGAATCCGTAGGCGACATGACGCACGTCACTTCCGAATTAGTCGGTGCGCATCGGGTGGTACGCAGTTACGGCGGCGAAGCATACGAGCGCCAACGCTTCCTGAGCAGCAGTGACAATAACCGTCGCCAAGCGCTAAAAATGGCAACCACCACGGCAATTCACAGCCCGGTGATGCAGTTGATTATTGCGATAGCACTGTCTTTCATGATGTATATGGCGCTGTATTTCATGCAGCAGGCCAGTGTCGGAGAATTTGTCAGTTACTTGACGGCGGCATTTTTATTGCCTCGCCCCATCCGCCAACTCACCGATGCCAACGGTGAAATTCAAAAAGGCATCGCTGCCGCTGAATCATTATTTGCCATTCTGGATGAAGCCTGTGAAATCGACCAGGGTCAGTATCAGGCAGAAAGATCTAGTGGCGCGTTGGAGTTTAGGCATCTTTCCTTTAAGTATGAAGGCGCCGATGATTACGCATTAAAAGATATTAATATCGTTGTACAACCGGGGCAAACCGTAGCTTTAGTGGGTGCGTCGGGTGGGGGCAAAAGTACGATGGCCAACTTGGTATCACGCTTTTACCCGCATGATGATGGCGAAATTCTTCTCGATGGCGTGGAAATTCAAGACTACACATTGGCTAATTTGAGGAAGCAAATCGCTTTGGTTAACCAGCAAGTGACTTTATTTAACGACACTATTGCCAACAACATTGCTTATGGTGCCTTGTCGGGGACTCCGCGTGACAAAATTATTGCGGCAGCGACTGATGCCTATGCGATGGAGTTTATTAACCAATTGCCCCAAGGCATCGATACCGAAATTGGTGAAAACGGCGTTAAATTATCAGGCGGCCAACGTCAGCGATTGGCCTTGGCGAGAGCCTTATTAAAAGATGCGCCGATACTGATACTGGATGAAGCGACCTCAGCGCTGGATACCGAATCCGAACGTTACATTCAAGCCGCGCTGCAAAAAGCCATGCGCAATAGAACCACGTTGGTGATTGCACATCGCTTATCCACAATTGAAAATGCCGATGTGATTTTGGTTATCGATCGTGGACGAATCATCGAGCAAGGTCGACATCAAGAACTGCTTGAAAAAAATGGCGCCTATGCGCGGCTGCATAATATGCAGTTTAAAGAGCAACCACATAAAGCTGATGACATGGCATGAGATTCAAATCACAAAGTCGAACATTAGAGCATGGGGAATACAGGGTGTTGTAGTCGCAGAAACTCTATATCTCAGGAGCACCTGCAGGATGCTTTAAAAACGCAACAAGCATTCAACGAGATGACCCGCAATAATCAATGTGATTTAGGACTTAATAGCCACCAAGTGTAAGGTTGGGTGAGAGTTTCAAATAAAAACTTATTGGGATTGGTATTAGATGCCAAATTCCATACGAATTTTTGTAAGGTAATCAATCACGTTACTGATGCTGTCAAATTGATACCCGCGTTCTAAAAGTTGCTTGAATGCATTGGGTCACGCTGAAAATCGGAAAGTAAACTTCCTAACATGATTTAGAAACCCCCCAGCCTGATCTGAAGCGAGCGCATCAGATCAGACTGGGGTTTAAGTGTGACGTTTACTTATTTAGCAACGCATTGCGCAGTTGCTGGATCCCATTTTTTAGTAGGCACACAGGTCGTCAAAGTG
>JABFRC010000093.1 GCA_013141375.1 Methylococcaceae bacterium
GCCAAGGCCTGCTCCAGCGTTTGCTCAATCATGTCTTGCCAGTGTTGTAGCGCCTGATGCTCTGCAAACACCGGCTCCAGCCAGCCGGCCCAATGTTTCTGCAGTAATTCCTGCTCAAATCGGGAGTGCTTATTTCTTGCGGTGGTTTTGGTAATGCTTTGCAGAAGTTGTTGGCCTTGTTCAGGCAAGCCCAGTAATCCTGTCTGTTTTTGATAATACAAGGGCACAATGTCAGGCAAGGTATCGCTTCGGGTCTGTTGCCATTTTTCTTGTAATGAACGAATAAGTACCGCTTCTGAGCCTTCAGCCAGCTTGTTCAAACAAATCAAGGTGGGTTGATGCAGTGACTCAAGCGCCGCCATCGCATCCCATACCAATTGATCGGAATATTTTTCCTTGCTAACCACCAAAATTATAATGTCGGCTAGCGCAATGGTTCTAAGCACACCTTCCCGGTAATTGGCCGCATCAATCGAGTCAAAATCCGGGCTGTCCCAAAGCACGCAGGGCGGCAAGACAGGCGAGTGGGTAGCATTTTCGGTTAACGAATAAGCGTCAAATCTATTGCGTGTCAGCTGTGCCGTGGTAAGTTGCTGAAAGCGACCGAAATAGCGCTGTAAACTGCGGCAGTCTGTCGTTGTCAGCCCATGACAAAAGCCTTGGGGATGAACGGTATAACCCGCCAACGGGCTGACGCCAGCACATTGGCTGTTTAATAACACGTTCACCAACGAGCTCTTCCCGGCTTGGGTCGGGCCGATGACAGCAATTTGCAATGGTAAGCCCGGTTCTGCAGCCAACAGTTGCCCTTTGCGTATAAATGCTTCGGCCAGCAGCAGCTGATCCAGGCGCGTTTGCATCTGACCGGCAGCAATTTGGCTACCTGATTGGCTGCAAACCAAGCGGTAGCGTTGTTGTAACAATAGGATAAATTCCAGCATACACGGTGGCTGAGGGTTATAATAACCTTGCATTTTACTTTGTTTGGTAATCTGGCGTACCACCATTACAACAACAATAAATATTCACCAGGACTCGTACTTACCTTGAGGTTATGTTTATGAAAAAACGTTCCATCCTCCTGCTTATTGTTTCATCCCTCGCCTTGGTAGCTTGCGGCAAAGGCGAACAAATAAACGGTCACAATACCAATACCGCCTACAGATCGATCAAAATGATTAAAAATCGTTTGCCGACTGACAATCGTATCGAATATGAAGTGTCGTTCTGGACCATTCGTGATTCCATTAAAGATGACGCAGAATTTCTAAACACGGTAGACGGCAAAAACCCGCAACAAATCGTTGAACTGGGCAAACAAATCTACGATAAACGTAAAGCGGAAGGATTTAAAGACTACGAACAGTTTACAACTTGGGAAGCCATGATTGCCAAATTCGGTAAAGAACGCATTGATCAGGACCGTGTCCACGGCAAAAAAGATGCGCCGGATCCCCGCCAGGGTTCAGTAATGTACAAGCTTAAATCCATGTAATTTTGCTCAGGCAGGGTGTATTAACACCCTGCTTTATCGGCCCGGCAAGGCTTTTTGACTTCCCAATACCGCCACAAATTGACTCGCTTCTTCAATCGTCAACTCCATCGCTTTTATAAGCTGCGAAATATCCACCCCGATCTCGATAAACTCATGCCGCAATGCTGCAATCGCTTGGGCGTTGAGATTGTGCTTGAGATACAAGACCTGATCCTTAAACGCGGCCAATACAGGCTGAATTTTTGATTCTGCACGCTGCATGGCGCGAATAAGCCGGGCATAATTTTGCCGGGCAATTTTTAATTGCACACGACTGCTGTTTCGCAACGCACGATTGGTGTATTCATTCAACTCGGCTTCCCATTCCACAAATAGCGCTTCGCTGACTTCTTCTATCGCGCGTATTCTATTGCTGACCGACTCCGATTTGGCGCAGCAGTACTGATACTGCCTGTTGAGCTGGTTGTACTTGTGTTCCAGCGGCGTGTCATTAACATTGACCAGGCTCTTAAAGCGTTCCAGTGCATCCTGAAATTCATCGCGGGTTTCTTGCAGGCCGGTACATGCTTGCTCGACATGAGCAACCACTATGTTGCGTTTGGAATCGCCTATTGATTCACGCGCCTGGTAATAAGCTGTGCGGAATTTTTTGGCGAGAAATCGGCTGATTATATTAAGTGCGTCTTCGGCTTCGGCCATGGCGTTGTCTGAGTATTGATGACATGAATAGTAAATGGAGCATTCTGAACTGTCTCGCAAAAAGCCTTATCGACAATCTCTTGTGCCGCCAGTGTTGGTAAATCTGTTCCTGAAATAATGGGGGCTGATTTTACCAGAACCAAGTCGCTGGCAGACAATGCCGCCGCCAACCAGGCCGCCAGCGTATCCGAAGTCACATCCCAGCTGGCCCGGACTCCGGCCGCATCAAGTTCTGTAAGATCCGGCGACCAAATCAGTGTTTGGCCTGATCGAGCCTGAGTTTTAATCTCGGCCAATGATCCTGCTATCGCAAATTGCTTGTAAATTCCGTTGATCAAGCATGCCATTTGCTGCATGGCCAACAAAGCCATCACATGAGCAGTCCGATCATCAAACTGCCATTGCTTTTGCGCCGCCCTGACTTGATCGGCAAATGCACCACCGCCTGGAACGATCACCACGGATTGATCTTGATAAGTGTGTTCGATCTTGCCCAGGCAATCCAGTAGTGCGCCGGACTGCAGCAAGCTACCGCCCAATTTGACAACGATCATTTTTGAAATTGTTTTAGCAAATCCAACAGCGCGGCGGCTTTATCGAAACATTCCTGATATTCATCGTCGGCCACCGAATCATTGACGATGCCGCCACCCGCCCAAAAACGAATAGTTCCCTCTGAATGCACCAAGGTTCTTATCGCGATGTTGGTATCCATATTGCCGTTGAAACCGATATAACCGATGGCACCGCAATAAACGCCGCGGCGATGCGGTTCGAGTTCCTCAATAATTTCCATCGAGCGAATTTTTGGTGCTCCGGTGATGGAGCCGCCCGGAAAACAACTTCTTAACAAATCCAAGGCTTGCTGGTCTTCCGCCAATACTCCGGTCACCGTACTGACTAAATGATGCACGGTCGCGTAACTTTCTACATCAAACAGCAGTGGCACTTTAACGGAGCCTTTCTTGCAGGTTTTACTGATGTCATTGCGCAGCAAGTCGACAATCATCAAGTTTTCGGCGCGGTCTTTTTTGCTGTTTTGCAAGTCTTCGACATGTTGCTGATCATCAATGTCATTAAATCCACGCGGCCGAGTACCCTTAATGGGCTTGGTTTCAACTACACCGTCAGTTACTTTCAAAAATCGTTCGGGTGAGGAACTTAATAACTGTACGCCTGGCATATTAAGGTAAGCACTAAACGGTGCCGCATTTAACTGGCGCAATGTTTGATACGCCACCCATGGATCGCCTTCACAATCCGCCACAAAACGTTGTGCCAGATTGACCTGGTAACAATCGCCTTCTTTTAGATATTGTTTGATTTTATTGAATGCACGCCGGTAATCCTGCTGATCCATGTTAGCTCTGACGGGACTCAACACATTGAAGTCAGTCTTTATCTGTTCAGTGGGTAATTGACTGAATTGCTTCAACAAGGCTTGCCACGATAACTCATCACAGCGCTGCGCCACCAAATGTGTGGTTTGCTGATAATGATCAACCACCACAGCCCAGTCATAGATGCCAATCGCCATCTCGGGGATATGCTCGGCATCCTCAGCAATTGCCGGAAGTTTTTCCAAGCGCCTCGCCAAGTCATAAGAAAAATACCCAATGGCACCGCCATTAAACGGCAAGCCTTGCGCATCAAGGTCATAGCCGGACAATTGCTGTTTAATCAATTCAAAAGGATCATCCTTGGAGATTCTGACCTGATGATTACGGGTAATTTCGGTTGACTCGCCTCGAGTCACCAAGGTGCATACTGGATTTGCCGCCAGAATATCGATACGGCCCTGATTGCTGGCAGGGTAGCCGCTATCAAGAAACACCGCCCAAGGCTGGTTGACGATCAACGAAAACAGCTTGGCGCTATCGGCAAAATACGGCAACGATGAGAAACGTTGTATCGGTTGGGACATCTAGATGATTTGGGGGAATGGGTGAGATTGGTGGATAGGGTTTGCTAATGCAAGAAAGCGCATCATTATCACCGATGCGCTTTGAATACGTTTATTTACCAATAAACTGCCCGAAAGCCCGACTTCCCTCGCCGGTTTTAATGGTGTCAACCACTTTCAGTGTATTGCCATCGATAACAGACACATTACCATCAAACCAGTTAGCAACATAAACATGACGATCATCCGGGTGGGTACTGATGCCTTCAGGCTTCTCTCCCACAGGGATGAGCGCAATTTCTTTGTAGGTTTTAGTATCAATAACGGACACGGAACCATCATCCTGATTGGTGACAAATAAGCGGCTGTCATTCAACGCCAATGTCGTGGCGTAAGGCAGCATGTTTACTTTCACAGTAATAATGGGCTTCATGCGAGCAGCATCAACGACAGTCACATCATCGCTTTGCACATTGGCCACATAAAGCTTTTCACCTCGACTATCGATAGTCAGCCCAAAGGGATGCTGACCCACTGCAACGGTTTCAGTGACTGTCAGCGAGTTCAAGTCGATTTTAGACACGGAATTACTCAAGCGATTAGCCACATACAACCACTGGCTATCCGAGCTTACTATAAGCCCGGAAGGCGACTGGCCGACCGGAATTCGCTTAATGACCTCAAAACTACCGGCATCCACTACGGCAACAGAGTTGGTGTACCAATCGGCGACATAAATTCGTTGGCCATTTGGCGCAACTGCAATGCCCAAGGCGCCATCGCTTACCAACACCTTCTTTAATAATTGATGAGTTTGGGTATCCACTACCGCAAAACCTTTAGCTTCCGGTGTGCTGACATAGCAGTATCGACCATCTATTGATACTGCCACGCCTGCAGGCTTGCCCGTTACAGGAATTGTATCGACAACCTTGGCTTGCGCTGTATCAATGACAGAGACGGTGTCATCCAGTTGGTTACTGATATAAGCAAAAGGCGTAGCGCTAACTTCGAAAGATAAAAAAACGGCAGCGACAAACATCGCTACCGTTATTTTGTTCACACGGAACATTGAATAAGCCTTACTTTTCAGCAAGTGCTTTCAGGTTTTCAAGGCCTGATTTCAATATCGCAGTCACCGCAGTATTGGCTGCTTCTTCATTCAATTCAGCCGGGGGATTATTGTTCATGTAAGCACGGTAGTAGCCGGCTTTCCATGACACAGTAGTTGTTGCGCCATTGCCTGTCACATCAATGCTAGCTGCATAGTTATCAACCGGAAATACAGGTACTTTTTCTTCAGTGCCGGAATGTGTAATGGTTTTTAATGTGCTAATGTCGGTAATCTTATAGGCGTAAGACAATCCTTTCTCGTCATATTTCTTAAGTTCTTCGGTGATGGTGCCGCCGTCTTTCAAGGTTAATACGCGAGTCGCACCTTTAGTATTACCGCCATTTACAGTCACGCTTTTAACAGGTGGTAACCAAGACAGGTCACCGAAATCTTTAATGATTTCCCAAACTTTTTCAGCTGGTGCATTGATGGTAATTTCTTCTTCTGCCTTTTGACGCACAGGGCCATGGGCACTGACTAATCCGCTAAACAGAAACAACGCAGCCGATCCAGCCAAAATAACTTTCTTCATAGTAACCTCTTAAATTATTAACATAAAAACCAAACCCGAATCATATGATAACGGCATGCTATCTACACCGCAATAAGACGGAAATACGCTATCAAGCTTTAGCACTGAGGCGTAGAAAATTTACCTGCGTTTGCCGGCGCTTGTTGCGATAATAATCGCCTACATTTATTAAAAAGGTATCTATCGCGCATGTGGTTTAAAAACTTAAGCATTTTTCGTCTCACCGAAGAGTTCACGCTAACACCAGTAGAACTGGAAGAAAAACTTAGCCAAATCGCTTTCCGTCCTTGCGGCCAGCATGAAGAAGCCACCTTTGGTTGGACCTCACCACTGGGTAAATCAGGCCAGCAGCTGGTACACGCCGCAAATGGCTTTATGATGATTTGCGTGAAAAAAGAGGAAAAAGTCCTACCTGCAGCAGTGGTCAATGAAATGCTTCAAGAAAAAATCCTTGAAGCCGAAGATCAACAAGGCCGTAAATTAGCTAAAAAGGAACGTGCCGCGGTTAAAGATGAACTGATCTTCGAGCTATTACCGCGAGCATTTACCTTTTCGAACAAAACCTATGCTTACATAGATCCCAATGGCGGCTGGATAGTCGTCGATGCGGCTTCTGTAAAAAAAGCTGAAGATTTACTCAGCCTGTTGCGTAAATGCTTGGGTTCATTACCGGCGATACCGCTTAACACTGTAGACAAACCAGTGGCAGTCATGACCGATTGGTTGATAAACAATCAGCCCCCTGTCGACATTACCATCGAAGATGAATGCGAGCTGCGTGCACCGGAAGAAGAAGGCGGCATTATTCGCTGCAAACGTCATGATTTATCCTTACCGGAAATCAAAAACCATCTGGACACGGGCAAGGAAGTCATCAAACTGGCGGTCAGTTGGGCGGATAGACTGGCTTTTATCATTGACGAAAACCTGGCAGTAAAACGCCTGAAGTTTTTGGATTTAATTCAGGATCAAGTCACTGATACCGAAACCTCCGGCGAAGCTGAACAATTCGATGTGGACTTTTCAATTATGTCACTTGAATTGGCAAATTTTCTACCAAGGCTGGTGGAACTGTTCGGCGGAGAAAATAAAGCATAAGCAGTCATTTTGAT
>JABFRC010000070.1 GCA_013141375.1 Methylococcaceae bacterium
TTGCACTTGCGCATCCACCCACTCACTGATGAAGGTCTTGATCGCATGACGGTTAGGCGGCGGGCTGGCAATGATGGAAATATCTCTTAAGCCTGCCATGGCCATATTCAAGGTGCGCGGTATCGGCGTTGCCGTCAAGGTCAGCATGTCCAGCTCGTTGCGCAGTTTTTTGAAATGCTCTTTCTGGCGCACACCAAAACGATGTTCTTCGTCGATCACGACCAAGCCCAGGGCTTTATATTTAATTTCGTTGGATAGTAATTTATGTGTGCCGATGACAATATCGACTTTGCCCTGCTCCAATTCGTCGAGAATTTCCTTTTGCTGTTTAGGCGAGACAAAGCGCGACATCACTTCAATGCGCACCGGCCAGTCGGCAAAGCGATCGCGGAAATTCTGAAAATGCTGCTGCGCCAATAATGTCGTTGGCACTAACACCGCAACTTGTTTGCCGCTTTGCACAGCGATAAACGCTGCGCGCATCGACACTTCGGTTTTACCAAAACCGACATCGCCGCAAATGACTCTATCCATCGGTTGCGGACTGGCCATATCGACCAAAATGGCTTCGATTGCCGATTGCTGGTCTGGCGTTTCTTCAAACGGAAAGGCATCGGCAAACGCTTGATAATCGGTATCTTCGACATCAAAGGCATGCCCGGCTTTGGCTGCGCGCTTGGCATGAATTTCTAACAACTCAGCTGCCACATCGCGAATGCGTTCAATAGCTTTTTTCTTCGCTTTACTCCATTGATCGCCACCGAGTTTGTGCAATGGTGCATTTTCCGGGCTAATGCCGGTATAGCGACCAATCACATGTAGCGACGAAACCGGCACATAGAGCTTGTCGTTATTGGCATATTCCAGGGTTAAAAATTCCGCGTCGATGCCACCAATTTGCAGAATCTGCAAGCCCAAATAACGACCCACACCGTGTTCCTGATGCACTACCGGCGAACCTACGGTCAACTCATTGAGATTGTTGACCATATTTTCCAGTGCACGCACCGACGCCCGGCGTCGCCTGCGCCGCTGCTGGACTTTTTCACCGGATAACTGACTTTCAGTAATGATTGCCAGTGCCGGTTGTTGTAACCATAAACCATGATCCATCGGCGCAATCAACACATGCGGAGATGATTCCGACGCAACAAATGCCGACCAACTATCCATCGGCTTCAAGGCAATTTTGTAGGGTCTTAATTTATCAATTAAAGCTTCACGATGGCCCGCAGACTCGGCAACAAATAATACTCTGGCTTTTGATTGCTCGATAAACTGCCGTAATGCCTGAGCGGGCTCGCTCATTTTAGTGTTAATGGTCAAATCCGGCACCGGCCGGCAACCGAAATTGACTTGGCCACTGCCGTCCAAATCTTGGTTAGCGATATTGATGCGCGTAAAATGAGTAGATTTTTCAGCCAATTCGTCAGCCGATATAAACAGCATCTCGGGTGCTAACAGTGGCCGCTCTACATCATATTTACGTTGCTGATAACGCTCTTCGGCTTCGGTATAAAAAGTCTGAGCGGTAATCGCAAAATCTGCCGTGGTCACCATCGTGGCCGACGTCGGCAGGTAATCAAACAAGGTAGCCGTTTGATCGACAAACAACGGCAAATAGTATTCGATACCGCCCGGCGTTATGCCTTTGCTGACATCGGTATAGAGGGTGTTTTTGGGCGAAGCTTGCGGAAAATATTCTCTGAATGCCTGCCGAAAATGTTTGATGGCCTCGTCGGTAAACGGAAATTCCCGCGCCGGAAACAATTGAATCTGCTCGATTTTCTCCAGTGACAACTGGGTTTCAGGATCGAAGGTACGAATCGAATCGATATCTTCGTCAAATAACTCAATCCGAAACGGCACCTTACTGCCCATCGGAAATAAATCGACAATCGCCCCTCTGACCGCAAATTCGCCATGCTGATACACCTGTGATACGCAGTGATAGCCAACGCTTTCCAGTTTGATACGGTTTAATTCCAGATTGAACTGATCGTTTACCTTGACTGAAAAACTGTTGGCCAGCACATGCTCTCTGGGTGCCAGCCGATGCATCAATGTGGCCACCGACACCACCAATGCACCACGTTTAACCTGGGGCAGTAAGGCCAGTGTTTTTAGGCGTTCGGAAATAATTTCCGGCAGCGGCGAAAACACGTCATAAGGCAATGTTTCCCAATCAGGAAATTGCAAAATGGGGTATTCATTATTTAGAAAAAACGCCAGTTCATGTTCCAACCGCAATGCCGTCTGATTGTCCGGGGTTACGATAATAAACAGGCGATTTTCATTTTTAATCGCTGAAGCCAGCGCCAATGCATCACCACAACCGGTTAATCCGGCCCAGGTAACTTGTTGATCTTTTTTGTTCGGAACTTGTGGGGAAAAAATCATAACAACGGGGTGACTCCGAATTTCTCTTGAATATTGGGCATGATATGCAGGTTAACGACTCAAAAACATCGCATCGCCATAACTAAAGAAACGATAAGAATGCTCGACCGCATGTCGATAGGCATTCATCACATGATCGTAGCCGGCAAAAGCCGACACTAACATCAACAATGTCGATTCCGGCAAATGAAAGTTGGTCAGCAAAGCATCGACTGATTTAAATTCATAGCCTGGTGTAATAAACAACTGGGTATCGCCATAACCCACCGCCAGTTTGCCGCTTTGGGAGGCCGATTCCAACGCTCTAACCGCCGTCGTGCCAATCGCAATCACACGTCCACCTCTGGCTCTGGCCTGTTCTACAGCAGCGACAGTGTCCGCCGCTACAGCAAAATATTCCTTGTGCATAAGATGTTGGGACAAATCCTCAACCCTGACCGGTTGAAAGGTGCCACTGCCTACATGTAAAGTCACAAAAGCAGTTGCCACACCTTTGGCGGCAATTTTATCCATCAAGTCCTGATCAAAATGCAATCCCGCCGTGGGTGCGGCAACCGCGCCCGACTGTTTGGCAAATACGGTTTGATAGCGGGTTAGGTCGGATTCATCATCTGCTCGCGTTATATATGGTGGCAATGGTATATGCCCCACTTGGTCCAGAATCTCCAGAACGCTCAAATCACCATTAAATTCCAACTGGAAAAGATCATCGACCCGCCCTTGCACCTCACAACTAAAACCGCCATCCAATTCAAGCAAGCTACCAGGCTTCGGCGACTTACTGGCTCTGACATGAGCCAGTGCATGATGCTGATCCTGCACGCGCTCGATAAGAATTTCAATTTTACCGCCACTGGCTTTTTGCCCAAACAATCTGGCCGGAATCACCTTGGTATCATTAAAAACCAATAAATCACGCGCATCGATTAAATCAATAAAATCGGCAAATTGCCGGTCAGTTAAATTACCGGCGTCCCGATGCATGCATAACAAACGGCTCGCCGTTCTATCCGGCAACGGATTTTGGGCGATTAAATGGTCGGGTAATTCGTATACAAAGTCACTTTTTTTCATAGGGCGGCGATGTTATCAGTTTAAGGAATCTCTGAACAATTTGATTCTATAGCTGCCTTAGCCCGACTCGTTCAGCAAAACCCACAACAATCCATTTCAAGCAAAGATAAACAGCAATTTAAGGTATAGTCTGGCGTTTTTTGCTTGAGTGAATTCATGACTGAAACCGATGTCATCATCATAGGAGCCGGTGCCTCGGGCTTGATGTGCGCAATTGAAGCGGGCAAACGAGGTCGGCGCGTGCTGGTGATTGACCATGCCAACCGTGCCGGAAAAAAGATTTTGATGTCCGGTGGCGGGCGCTGCAATTTTACCAATTACGACATCGAGCCCCGGCATTACCTCTCTCACAATCCACATTTTTGCAAATCGGCACTCAGCCGCTATAGCCAGTGGGATTTTTTAAGCCTGATTACCCGCTATCAAATTCCCTTTCATGAACGCTCACATGGCCAGCTGTTTTGCAATGATTCCGCCAAAGACATTCTAAATATGCTGTTGAAGGAAGCTGAAAATGCCGGTGTTGCTATACAACTCAATACCAGTATCAATGTCATCACCAAATCTGCCACCGGCTTTCTACTGGAAACCAGCATCGGCCAATTAAGTTGCCAATCATTAGTAGTTGCCACCGGAGGCTTGTCGATTCCCAAAATGGGCGCCTCACCTTTTGGCTACAAAATCGCCGAACAATTCGGCATTCCCATTCGCCCCACCTATGCAGGCCTGGTGCCCTTTACCCTGCAACCCGACGACAAAGACAAATTTTCCGCCCTCTCAGGCATAGCCGTGCCCTGCGTTGTCAGCAATCAGCGACAACAGTTTACGGAAAACCTGCTGTTTACCCATCGAGGCTTGAGCGGTCCGGCCATCTTGCAGATTTCGTCTTACTGGAAACCCGGCGAGACTGTTGAAATCAACCTGTTGCCGCAAAATGATCTCGAACAGGAATTAAAAACCGAGCGCCGGCAAAAACACAAAGGCAAGCTTAAAACCCTGCTGGAAAGCCACCTGCCCAAACGATTGCTCAGTTGTTTACTGAGCGAAAGCTCACTGGACACCACCCTGCCCGACCTGTCTGACAAACACATCAGCCAGATTGCCCATCAACTGCAGCACTGGACCATCAAGCCCAATGCCACTGAAGGCTACCGCACCGCCGAAGTCACCTGTGGCGGCGTAGACTGTGATGCACTGTCCTCCAAAACCATGGAAAGCAAGCAAGTGCCGGGGCTGTATTTTATCGGTGAAGTGGTCGATGTGACCGGCTGGCTGGGAGGCTACAACTTTCAATGGGCCTGGTCGTCGGGCTGGTGTGCGGGGCAGAGTGTTTAAAACGGTTAAATTCAGGCAAGTGAGTAATTTAACCTGAGCGCTTCGGATAATTCAGTAGAATTTGATTCAGATGTAGGGTGCATTTTACGCACTTGCCGGTTATTCGGTGCATGGAATGCCCCCTTGACTAACCTGACCCTTTTTCTGCGAGAATGGAAAGGCATAACGAATGAGGCAAGGGGATATGGAATATTAGCGCGTTCCGCTTGATGGATGGGATAAGGCAGCCTTTTCGAGACGTTCAGCAAGCCACACTTTAATTATGGATTGCCTGGTCACGCCAAGTTTTCTTGCTTCCCGGTCAAGAGATTCAATCATCCACGTTGGAAAATCGACATTGACGCGCTTTTGCTCTTGCAATACGCGTTTTGCCTTTGACAAATCCAGCGAAGCCGTAATATCAACATCTTCGTCAAACTGCTGATCAAATTCTTTAGCTTTCATAAAGTGCCACCTCCTCGGTGCGTGAGCGACGAACGGAAATAAGCCGGATACTTGCACCCCTATAAGTGATGACAGCGGACCAGTATTTACCATTAATCAGTCCGATCATGAGGTATCGCGTTTCATCTTCTGTTTTGGCAGGTATCTCCAATAATCTTGGATCATCCCATAATGCTTGAGCGTCAACAAAGTTGATGCCGTGCTTCAGAAGGTTGGCCTGGCTTTTTGCCTCGTCAAACTCGAAATTTATCATGGTATAGAAAATATACCTTTATTGGGCGGGAATCAAGTGTATTGATGATGGGCTCTAATGGAGTAGTAAGTGGCGCGCCGTTCATGGACAGTGAACGAAGCTCCAAAGTTTGAATATTTACAATACTTTAAAATCGTCAGGAATCAACGCTTCAATTAAGCGCCATGCTACATGTTAGACGAAGGAACAGAAATTTAACTTTACTCTGTCCCCTGTTATCATGCCACCGAAGGCTACCGCACCGCCGAAGTCACCTGTGGCGGCGTAGACTGTGATGCACTGTCCTCCAAAACCATGGAAAGCAAGCAAGTGCCGGGGCTGTATTTTATCGGTGAAGTGGTCGATGTGACCGGCTGGCTGGGAGGCTACAACTTTCAATGGGCCTGGTCGTCGGGCTGGTGTGCGGGGCAGAGTGTTTAAACCGGTTAAATTCCGATATATAGGGGCATTTTACGCACCCTGCCAGTTATTCGGTGCATGGAATGCACCCTTGGCTGTGCAATCCTCAAATACAGTCATTCAGCATCGTATTACCATCGCAGTCGCCATCCACTCACCGTATCGGTTTGACAAAAACCACCCTGCTAACCATATAATCCCCATAACAACAGTCATCGTGGCGGTTCAGTCCAACAAGGTTTATCTACCGCGATGCAGGCCCGTGCACAGATTTGAGTTAACGGCGCGGCAGATAAACGCTATTCGTTAGGCCTCAAACTCCACTATTTCTATCGGTCGTAGCTGAAGGCACCTCATGACACAAGACTTCCTGCCAGTACCTGACAAACTTCCCCCTGTCCCGGATGGAATTGAGCCGATTCTTCTTCTTGGCAGCATCGGGAATCAGCATGCTGGCTGTGGAATGTTCGGTCGAGCTGAAGGCGCTACGCTCACAGAGCTTCAAAGATGCTGCGAAAAGCACCTGCCCACGTATATTGGAAAGCCGATGCCGCTCAGTACTGCCACCCACACGAAAAACAAAATCAAGTATCACTGGCGCTGGAGAAGTACTGGAGTCAGTTGCAACGCCATTAGTACTGGTGAGATACGGGGCGGCCAACCTGTATTCCGCATAGTAGGGGACTCAACGCATGCACTTGAAAGTGCACGCCGAACTATTGACGCAGTTAAGAAAACTGCCGAAATATCGCGCAGCGAATTTCAGGGTTCAACAGTATATCGACCACCAAAAGAACTGACGAATGCCAGGATTGAAGGCATCGACTTCGCATCCACTTCAGCCTACGCTGGAAAAGTTGTTCTGGCGATGCTTGCCTTTACTCCCCC